>WHTI01000001.1 GCA_009377815.1 Actinomycetota bacterium | reverse complement strand
GAGAAGGCGGACTGGGCGGCCGGTCTGCTGGGCATCGACCATCTGATGAACCGCAAGCCACGGGCTCTTTCGGGAGGTGAACGGCAACGGGTCGCCCTGGCCCGAGCGATCGTGCGCGATCCGAACGTCTTCCTCTTGGATGAGCCCCTGAGCAACCTCGACGCGAAGCTCCGCACCTCTGCGCGCGACGAGCTCAAACAGTTCC
The DNA here is from genome assembly GCA_009377815.1 of Actinomycetota bacterium. Taxonomy (GTDB): domain Bacteria; phylum Actinomycetota; class CADDZG01; order CADDZG01; family WHSQ01; genus WHTI01. The sequence goes on along the minus strand of WHTI01000001.1, from coordinate 94,211 downwards.
AGGAGCGGCTGGGCACGACGACGATCTACGTGACCCACGACCAGGTCGAGGCCATGGGCCTGGGCGACCGCATCGTCGTGATCCTCGACGGGAAGGTCCGTCAGATCGGCCCCCCTCGCGAGGTCTACTCCGATCCGGCCGACACCTTCGTCGCCACGTTCATCGGGGCACCACCGATGAATCTCATCGACCGGGGCGATCATCTCCTCGGCTTCCGCCCCGAGAACTTCCTCCCCACCGCCGCCATCAGCTCGAACGGCGGCAATGTACTCGAGGTCGAGGTCCGTACGCACCGGATCGAGTACCTCTCGGGCGACCGGCATGTGTTCGCGACCGTGACAGGCCTCGGCCCCGAGGAGGCCCACATCGTTGCCCGTGTCCCGGCAACCGTCGATGCCGAAGTCCTGGTCGACGCCGAGCAGCGCTTCGCGGTGCACGAGAAAGATCTCCGTTTCTTCGACGGCGACACGGGCAAGCGCACCGACCCCCGGCCGGTGCGCACGTGACGCAAGCACAAACCGTTAGGAGGGGCCCTCCAAGGAGGACTCTGGCGGACCGCGAGGGCATGCTCGCCAAGCTCTTCCTGATCCCGACCTTCGTCTACATCATCGGTCTCGTCGCGTTCCCGTTCATCTTGGCGATCCTGTTCAGCTTCAGCGACGTCACCACCGGGAATCCGAGCCTCGACTTCGTCGGGCTGGCGCAGTGGCGGGCGATCCTCGATTCGAAGGTGTTCTGGACGTCGTTCTGGAACACCTTGACGTTCACCATCATCTCGATGACGTTCGTCGTGCTGATCGCGAACGTGTTGGCGCGGGTGCTGATCAAAGACTTCAAGGGCAAGTGGCTCGTACGTTTCTGCGTGCTACTGCCCTGGACGACCCCGATCTCACTGGCTTCGGTGTCGTGGCTGTGGCTCCTCCATTCGATCTTCAGCCCGATCGACTGGGTGCTGCGATGGGTCGGTCTCATCGAAGAGAACATGTACTGGCTCGGTCGGCCCGTCCTCGCGATGGGATCGATCATCGCGGTCAACGTATGGAGGATCGTCCCGGTTGCGACCGTCATCGTTATGGCGGGCCACATGGCGATCCCCGACGACATCAAGGACGCTGCGGAGATCGACGGCGCGAGGCCGTGGCGAACCTTCCGGGAGATCACGCTTCCCCTGACCCTTCCGATCACCGCGGTGGCGGCGCTGTTCGGCTCGATCCTCACGTTCGCCGACATGACGATCGTCTTCATCCTCACCCGGGGTGGGCCCACGCAAGCAACCCAGACGTTGTCCAGTTGGGCCTACTTCAAGGGCATCGAAGGCGGCGATCTCGCGCAGGGCGCCGCGGTCGCCCTGTTCCTCTTCCCGCTCCTGCTGGCCGCCGCGATCGCGATCCTGCGCGTGGTCAAGCGTGCGGAGGTGATGTAGATGGTCGATGAGCGTCGCCGGCTCGGGGTCAAGACCGTCGACGTCACCGATACCCGCGATGTCGAGGCCGCGCGTCAGAGGAGCCGCCGCCGGTTGGTCAGGGGCCGTACCGTCCTCTACGTCCTCGCCGCACTGGCCGCACTCGTGTCGGCGGGGCCGTTCATCTGGAGCACGATCACCTCGTTCAAGTCGAATCCCGACCTCTACACGAAAGCGAACAACCCGTTCATCTACAACCTGCCTCCGACGCTCGAGCACTGGAGGTTCCTGCTCTCCGACACGCAGTTCCTGACGTTCGCGTGGAACACCTTCTGGGTCGGATTCCTCGTCGTTTCGATCACTCTCGTCGTCGGGCTCCCGGCCGCCTATGCTCTGGCTCGCCTAGACATGAGGTGGAGCGGCCCCCTCGGTATCGCCATCTTCTTCGTCTATCTGATCCCGGCGACCTTGCTGTTCATCCCTCTGACCAGGGTGGTCGGAACGGCCGGGCTCCTCAACAACACCTGGTCCCTGGTGCTCATCTATCCGACGATCACGATCCCGGTCTCCGTGTGGCTGCTCGTCGGATTCCTAAAGGGGATCCCACGAGACATCGAGGAACAGGCGATGGTCGACGGCTACAGCCGCCTCGGGGCCTTCGTTCGCGTGGTTGTCCCCCTGACCTTCCCCGGGATCGTCGCGGTCATCGTGTTCGCGTTCACCTTGTCGGCGCACGAGTTCATATACGCGCTGGCGTTCATCTCGTCGACCGCAGAGAAGACGATCAGCATCGGGGTGCCGACGGAGTTGATCCGCGGCGACGTTTTCTTCTGGCAGTCGTTGCAGGCCGCCGTGGTATTCGTAGCGCTGCCGATCGCTTTCGTCTTCAACCTCCTTCTAGGGCGCTTCATCTCGGGCTTCACCATGGGTGCGGTGAAAGGCTGATGCGGGTCGCGATCTTCGGAGCCGGAGGCGTGGGCGGTTACCTCGGAGCGAGGATGGCCGACGCAGGAACCGCGGACGTTCACCTCGTGGCGCGCGGTTCGCACCTTGATGCACTGAGGAAGGACGGCTTGAGGCTGCGGAGCGGGCTCGGCGACGTCAAGGTGAGCATCCCCGCCACCGACGATCCCGGCGAGATCGGACCGGTCGATGTCGTCGTGTTCACGGTGAAGGCCACGGAAACCGAAGGGGCCGCAGAACAGCTCGCGCCCCTCCTCACCGAGGACACCCCCGTCGTCTCGTTCCAGAACGGGGTCGACAACGAAGAGCGGATCGCCAAGGTGATCGGGACCGGCCACGTCCTCGGGGGTGCCGCCTACATCTTCTCGACGATCGCGGAACCCGGCCTGATACATCACACCGGGGGCCCGGCCCGATTCATCTTCGGGGAGATGGATGGCCGGAAGACCGCCCGCGCCACTCGTTTCCACAGCGCGCTTCGCGATGCAGGCGTCGACGCCGAGATCTCCGAGGACATCGAGGTCCTGATGTGGAGGAAGTTCGTCTTCATCTGCGCCCAAGCCGGGATGAGCACCGCGGCCAGGCTGCCCGCCGGCGACCTGCGGGAGGACCCCGAGGCCTGGAGGATGTACCGGGCGGTGGTCGACGAGGTCTGTGCCGTCGCCGTCGCGGAGGGGATCGCGATCGGTGACGGCACCGCCGATCAGACGATGGGCTTCGCGAGAGACCTCGACGCCGGCGCCTACTCGTCGCTCCACTTCGATCTGAACACGGTAAGCCGATGGAACTCGAGACGCTCAACGGGCACGTTGTCGCGCTCGCGCGCCGCCACGAGGTACCCGTTCCGGCCAACGAAGCGATCTACGCCTTGCTATCACCGTGGGCGGCAAGGAATCAGGTAGAAGAGATAGGCGGTTCTGCCGCTGACTAAGGTTCCCCGTCGCACGTTTCGACGCTCCAAAGCCCACGCCCATCCGTCCGCGCCGCACGTTCGAGTTCTACGAATAGATCGGAGTGGCGGACGTTTGTCAAGTATCGCTAGATGTAGTCGTTCGATACCCGGACAGCTACGGATTCAGAGCCTGGCTATTGGACGAACGGTTCGCAGAGGGTGCCGGTGTCACTTCCGGCCCCTCCGTTGCATTCGTCGACGTTCGCCCCCCCATCGAGGGCGTCGGCACCGTTGTTGCCGAAGAGGGTGTCGTCGCCGTCGTCGCCGTAGAGGGTGTCGTCGCCGGCGTTCCCGTAGAGCCGGTCGTTGCCGCCGGTATAAGAGAAGAACGAGACACCGTTGCCGTACTCGCCGGAGAGGGTGTCGTTGCCCTGTCCGCCAAAGAGGTTGTCGGCGTCACCACCGCCGTAGAGATGATCGTTACCGGCTTCGCCGTAGAGATGATCGTTACCATCGTCGCCCTCGAGAGTGTCGTTGCCGTCGCCACCGTAGAGCACGTCGTCGCCGCTGGAGCTAATGAACCCCCCGAGGGACTCGTCGAGGTGGTCGTTGCCGGGCCCGCCATACATGGTGTCGTCCTCGAAGCCGCCGACGAGGACGTCGTCGCCGACGTTCCCGTTGAGGGTATCGTAGCCGTCGTTCCCGAAGAGGAAATCATTGCCGTCGTTGCCGTACAGGATGTCGTTGCCAACGCCGCCGTCGAGGATGTCGTTGCCCTGTCCGCCAAAGAGGATGTCGTGCCCACCGGCTCCGCCGGAGAGGAAGTCGTTGCCGTCCTCGCCGTAGAGGGTGTCGTTATCGGTTTCGCCGTTCAGGTTGTCGTCGCCGTCTTGACCGTGGAGTTGGTCGTCCCCTCCGCCGCCCATGAGAACGTCCGGACCGGTGCCGCCGAGGAGCTTGTCGGCACCGGTCCCACCGTAGAGGTTGTCGTTGCCGGCGAGGCCGTAGAGAAGGTCGTTGCCGGCGTCTCCGTAGAGTTTGTCGTTGCCGGCGTCGCCGTAGAGGGCGTCGCCGCCAGCGCTGCCGTAGAGGGTGTCGTTGCCGGCATTGCCGATGAGGACGTCGTGGGCAGCACCGCCGTAGAGGGTGTCGCTGCCAAGGCCGCCGCTGAGGCCGTCGTTGGCTGCGCCGCCGGTGAGGTTATCGTCGCCGGTGCCACCGTTGAGGTTGTCGCCGCCAAGGCCACCGCTGAGGGTGTCGTTGCCGGCGTCTCCGTAGAGTTTGTCGTTGCCGTTACCCCCCCAGAGAGTGTCGTTGTCGGCGCCACTGTTGAGGAGGTCGCTACCGTTACCCCCCCAGAGAGTGTCGTTGCCGGCGCCGTCGAAGAGGTGGTCGTTGCCGGCGAGGCCACAGATGATGTCGTTACCGCCGAGACCATTGATGGTGTCGATACCTGCTGTGCCGTTGATGACGTCGTCGCCGGCGGTGCCGAATGTGGTCTGGTTCGGACCCTGCACCTGGATGGTGACCGGCTGGCCGCCACAGGTGGCCCCCGTAACTGCGTCGAAGGTCGCGGTGGCGGCTCGGGCGGCGCTCATCGTCAGCGTGCAGGTGCTCGTCCCGGCGCAGTCCCCCGACCAGCCCGAGAATGCCGAGCCCGAGGCTGCAGTCGCGGCCAGGGTCACGGACGTTCCCGACGTGTAGCTCTCGGTGCAATCCGAGCCGCAGTTGATGCCAGCGGGCGTGCTCGTCACCCCGCCGGATCCCGTCCCCGCCTTCGTCACGGTAAGGGCGAAGGTCTCGGCCAGCTTGGCCACGAAGACATCGGTCGAGCCGGCGTTGGATGCCTCGAACGGAACTTGCGTGGGGAAGTCCGTGGAGGCAGTGGAGCCGGCCACGTACGCGGCGCCCGATTCGTCGACCGCGATCCCGTAGGGGACATCGCCGCTCGATCCCCCGAGGTAGGTCGAGTAGTCCTGCGTCTGGGCTGTGGGATTCAGTTTAGTGACGAACGCGTCGACAGACCCGGCTTTGGATCCCTGGAACGGGGCCTCGGTGGGGAAGTTCGTGGAGACCGTGGAGCCGGTCACGTACGCCGCCCCCGAGGAGTCGACCGCGATCCCGTAGCCGATATCCCCGTCTGCTCCTCCGAGGTAGGTCGAGTAGTCCTGCGTCTGGCCTGTGGGATTGAGTTTGGTGACGAACGCGTCGAAAGACCCGGCGTAGGACCCCTGGAATGGGGCGTGCGTGGGGAAGTTCGGGGAGCTCGTGGGACCGGTCACGTACGCGGCGCGCGCGTCGACCGCGATCCCGTAGCCATGATCGAGGCCCGAACCACCGAGGTAGGACGAGTAGACGAGACCCGAGCCCTTGTCGTTGAGCTTGGTCACGAACGCGTCCTCGCCCCCGGCATTGGATCCCTGGAACGGGACCTGAGTTGGGAAGTCCATGGAGGTCGTGGTGCCGGTCACGTACACGGCGCGCGATTCGTCGATCGCGATCCCTTTGCCGGAATCGTTACCTTGTGCGGCCGCGCTATCCGACCCTCCGAGATAGGTCGAGTACACGAGCGCCGAGCCCATGGGGTTGAGCTTGGTGACGAAGGCATCCCTGGACCCCGCGTTGGATCCCTGGAACGGGGCTTGCGTGGGGAAGTCCGTGGAGGTCGTCGAGCCGGTCGCGTACGCCGCCCCCGAGGAGTCGACCGCGATCCCGTAGCCGAGATCGTCGTTCGATCCCCCCAGGTAGGTCGAGTAGATGAGCGTCGAGCCGGTGCGATTGAGCCTGATGACGAAGGCGTCGGCAGCCCCGGCCTTGGATCCCTGGAAGGGGGCCTGCGTGGGGAAGTCCGTTGAGTTCGTGGTGCCGGTCACGTACGCAACGCCCTCCTGGTCGACCGCGATCGCGTAGCCGGTATCGCTGCCCGTGCCCCCGAGATAGGTCGAGTAGACGAGCACTGAGCCGGTCCGGTCGAACTTGGTGACGAAGGCATCGGTGGACCCCTCATATCCCTGGATCGCTGCCTCCTTGGGGAACTTCGTGGAGTTCGTGAAGCCGGTCACGTAAGCCTCGCCCGAGGAGTCGACCGCGATCCCGTAGCCGACATCCTCGCTCGCTCCCCCCAGGTAGGTCGAGTAGACGAGGGTGGGATCGATCACGAGTTGGCGGCTGTGGTCGTAGGCGCCGACCTCGAAGCCAACCTCTTCGCCTGCGAGGACGAAACGCCCGTCGACCGGGACCTGCCGGCCCGCGATCGTTTGATAAAGCACGGGTGCTTCTTGTGTAACCGCACCGCTCGCCGTCGTGATGACGAGACCCCCGCCTCTCAGGGCGATGTCGCTCGCTCCCGAGAACTCGACCCGGATGTCTTTCGGATCGACACCAGGAGCAACCACGAAGTCGTATTCGAGGGTGCCGGCGTTGGTCCCGTAGTAGGCGACATCGATCCCCGGGAGAACGCCGCGATAGGAGACGCGGGCAGAGGTGGAGACATCGCTCCGCCACTTTGACGGGTCGTTGCCGATGAAGTAATTGACCTTGCCGGGAAGGGACTCGAGAGCGCGCGGCTGGGCGTTGTGGTTCGCTCCCAAGATGTTCAATCGGACGAGTTCCTGGGACGGTCTCGTACCTAGTAACAGGGATGCTCCGGTCGGGTCGATCGCCATCCCGAAGCCTTGACCGCGTGCCACGAAGTCATAACGACCCGGCGCCTGACCCACGTTCGGCTCGAAGGAGATGGGGAGGTTTCCGTAACCCTCGACCGCTCGCTGCTCTGCACCAGCCCCTGAGACGTCAAGGGTCGACTGAAGCGGCCGGGAGACGACCACGAGGCTTGCGGCAAGTACCGCCAAGACGAGCAACGCGATGGGCGGGCGCGAAACGGTTCGTAGCTCAGGGGATAGCTCCAGCATAGACACTGACCCACTCTTTTCCAGACGAAGGCTGAAAGAGTTATGCCCCCTTCGGGCTCGGCCAGCAGTCGACCACCAATGTGGACGTTTCACCCTCAGAGTGAGGGCGCTTTCAGTGTACGCCGAGATAATCGAAAAGGAAGGGAGGAAGGGTCTAAGACTCCCCATCGCAGGTGTCACGAGCCCAAAGCCCCCGGTCATGTTTGCGCGCTTCCCGTTCCAGCTGCACGAAGAGGTCGGAGTGGCGAACGTTCGTCAAGTATCGCTAAATGTAGTCGGGCGTCCCACGAGCTGTGCGGCAACACACCGGGGTCACCGCCGTGGGTCGATCATGTCTAGGTTCGGAACAGCAGCAGCTCGAGGCATATGACGCTTCCCATGATGCCCCTCTGGAACCGCTACTTCGCACTCTTAGATAGGCGGGTTCAACCCTGCGAGCTTGATAGATGCAACAAGGACTTGTGGGTCGGGATAGTTCTCGCAATAGTTGTAGTGATAACTCAACCTCAGCTTCCCCTTCTGGTCGACCACGAACTCACCAGGCAGCTGCCAGGGATTGTCGACCAACGGGCGCCCCAGAACCTGCCGTTCTTCCGCCACAGAGGCCCAGGTGTCCAGATCATTAGCCCAATATTCCTCTGGAGCGTCGTAAACAACCTGCCCCGCGCTGCCTTCACGCAGACCGAACGCCTTGTAACTGACCATGTCTGGATCACACAAGGTTGGGCATGGTAGCCCGTGCTTCTGGGCATACACGCTCGCTCGTTGTGGCTCTGCCTGACTGATGATCAACACTCGCGCCCCAGCAGAGACGTACTTCTCGTATTCCTTATTCAAGCGAGCAGCCCTGTCGAATCCACAACTGCAACCGTTGTGTCTCCAGAAAAGGAGCAAAGCCGGTCCCGTTGACCAGAATTCGCTCAAAAGTCGAGGCTTCCCTTCCTGGTCGCGGAGTTCGAGGTCGGGCGCATCGTCTCCCACCTGAGGAGGCAACGAGTCCCACCGTAGAGCGATCGGACCTACAACGAAACGTTGTTGCCATTCGGCTCGAGCCTGTTCGATCTGCCGGTCCAATCCCACCGCATTCCTCCAATTCGTTTGACGGCAACATCCGCTCCCTCGTGCGAAAAGGGGATGCAATCTTCTCTTCAGGGGCTTGGCCGCCCAGGAGTGTTAACTCCCTTCGACGACTTCATAGATCTGATCGGCCACTAGGCCGTGAGCTTCTTTGTGTACCGCCGCCGCTGCCTCGGGATTGGGAGCGTCGACGAGACAGAAGACCTTGCCGGCCGCCTCATCCATCCAGTACCTCAGGTAATTGACTCCGTGCCGATCCTGGATCTGTAAGTCCGCGGCGTGCGCGTCCGCAACATCAGCCGCATTGGCTCCTTCCGGGAGCTTCTCGTGAACGTCCATGAATAGAGGCATGGCCCCTCCTTTTGGTAGGGCTCCCTTTGGAGCCGAGCAGCTTCAGGCTAGGGGTGGGCCGTTTGCGAACGCGTTTGCGACATCGCCTTTCTTTCCAAGCGGCTGATGAGGGCAGGCATCGGACCCTTGCGAGCGAGGACGAGGGCCGCCGCCCAGTCGTCTGGGTCGGCGCCGCCGAGATCCGCAAGCTCAGCCAGCAGCAAGGTCTCAGCCCATTTATAGGTATCAGGCAGACGGCGGCAACGAAGGAGCCCATCCCGCAAGCGTTCCCGGGCAGCGTCCTTTCGGCCATCTTGGTGGTCAAGGAGTGCGAGCCCGCGCAATGCCAGAGCTTCCCAGCAAGGGTCGCCGATTTCGACGCCGAGAGCGAAGGCCTCTTCGTACGAACTGCGTGCCTTGTCGGCCCTACCAAGCCTGAGATCGGCTTCCGCCCCCCACACCATCGCCCAAGGCAACGCGGAGATGGCTCCAGCTGAACGCCCTTGGCCGACCGCCTCTCGACTGGTTTCGCTCGCTTCCTTAAAACGTTGTGTTTGAAGATAGACCCGCGCAAGTGTGGCCAGCGCGTATGAGAGAAGACCCTTCTGAGACGGATCAGTGGAGAGATCCTCCACCGCCTCCCGTAGCTTCTCCTCCGCGGACGTATGGTCGCAACGGTCACTAAAGCAGAGGGCTCTATAGACCTCTGCACGAATTCTGCCTGCTTCGTCGCCTGTTCGACGAGCAGCAGCGATCGCTCGACCAAAAGATGCCTCTGCAGTCCCGTAACGAGCTTCGAGTAACGCCACGTAGCCGATTTCGCGCTCCGTGTCGGACGCGATCTTGTCATCGCCCAACCTGATACCCAACTCCGAGGCGCGGCCGAGCAGTCCCACCGCTTCCCGATCGTGACCTCGCACGGAATGGATCAGAACTCTGGCCAGCGCTACCAGCGCCCGAGCTTCGAGCTGGCCATCCCCACTCTCAGCAGCGTGTGCTGCTGCTCGACGCGCCACGGACACGGCACCTTCATAGTCACCGGCGGTGAAACGCGCTTCAGATGTCTCGAGCAGAGTACGTGCACCGATGTCCAAGGACACCAGAGGAGAGCCTGTTGGCTCGACAGGACGCTCCAGAGGCCGGCTGATCGTACCGGGAGGTGGCACGCCGAGCTCTTTCCGGTACAGCGCGTCCACGTGTTCGATGTAGCGTGCAGCCTCCCCTCGGTCTCCTCGAGCAATATGGACAGCAACAGCGAGTTCGTGGATCTCGTCACTAAAGGGGTCCACAGTCAGAGCGCGGCGGACGAGCCGCAGCGCGGAGTCGGGATCGCTGGCGATAAGAGCAGTCGCGGCCCAACGCGATGAATCAACGAAGGCAGACGCCACGCGTGATCGTTGCATGGATAACCACGACTCGAACATCGGGGCTGAAGGGAAGTCGTGCCCGGCAAGCAGCTCGCTATCGGAGATCGCAAGGATCTCGGCGACATCGAGGCTTCCCGTCAAGAGACGCTCGGCATCAACAATCATGCCGGTCTGGCGGCTGATCACGAGCACTCCATCCCTGTCCTCGATCTCGAGGGCGGGGGAAAGTGACTTCCTGATCTGAAAGAGAGCCCACCGGAATGCTGCTGCCGGGTCGTCGGCCTCTCCGCACAGCAATCCCGCAGTCTCGCGTCGTGAGATCGGATCCGGTTCCAGGAGCAGATAGGCAAGAAGTCCCCAGGGTTTGCGCCCATTTAGCGCATGGTCATTCCCTACCTGAAGTCGGGGCTTGCCGAGCAATTGGATGTGGACTGACACACCAGGAGTCTAGAGACATTCCAAAGTTTCAATCCTCTGACCGCACTGGGATGCTTTACCGGCTAAGAACGGCCTCCATTTCGCTGTGCTCGGGGCCGTCAAGCCCCGCCACCCAATGGCTGAGTGGCGGCATCAGAAGAGCACCTTCAGGGCTTACCGTTACACGACTCCATAGACCAGAGCCCCCGAGCTCCCTCCCTTGCTTCTCGTTCCAACTGCACGAATAACTCGGACCAGCGAACGTTGGGCGGATAGGTGAAGGCGGTCGCGTAGCCGTTGACGACCAGGCGGGCGTTGACCATCTCGTCGCCGAGATAGACGTAGCGCAACAACCGGTCGAAGGAGTCGGACTCCTCCACGTCCTTGACTAGACGAACTTCGGCCCCCTCGACCAACGCTGCGGTCGCCGCGGACGACTCCTTGCCGAAGCAGCCGACCGGACGCCGGGGATCGACCGACTCCGGCGTGTCGATCCCGATCAGCCGGACCCGCTGATCGCCACCGATCGGAGCGAGGCCCGCACCGGGACCGTCGGAGCGGGCCGTGATGTCGACCACGAGGGTGTCGCCGTCAACCACACGGGTGACGGTCGCGGTCTCGTATCCCCCGGGCTCGCGGGAGAAGGTCGCGGGTGCCTGGATCGAGAGATCGATCTCCGCACCGCAGGCGGAGAGGATGAGGGCGAAGCTGAGCAACAGTTTCCGGAGCATGGACCCAAACTAACGACCGGGTGCGACGGACCGATGATGTGCGCCACAATCGTTGCCATGAGGCCATTGATCGTGATCGAGCACGAGGACGACGATCTCTTCCGTTCCACCGTCGCCGAGGTGGTCGCGGCAGGTTGGAACCGCCTGGAAGGCTTCGATCTCGGGCCGGAGGGTTGGGAGGTGAGCGCGCGCCAGGTCGTGTGCACCGGTTTCATCGAGGAACCGGCGGATGTGTCGGCGGCACTGTTGTCGGTCGCCCGCGGCGCCGGCCTCGTGGCGGTCCTGCGATGCGATGCGAGTACGAGGAGAAGCTTCCTTCACGATCTCCGACGGGTGGGGTTGATCGAGCTCCGGAACGAGGAGGAGCTATCCCCCATCCTCAAGCTCAGCGAGGAGCAACTCGAGTTGATCGAGTACCTCGCGACCGGCTCGACCGTGGGTCAGGCGGCGACGCGCATCAATCGATCCCGACGGACCGCCGATCGCTTGCTGGCCAGCGCCCGCGAGGAGCTGAACGTCAAGACCAATGCCGAAGCGGTGACGCTGCTACGGAGAAGACTCGCCCGCTGGAGGAAGCCCTAGTGGATCAGCCGGGGCTCGGGACGCCCCCGGCGCGCCTGAGACAAGCGATCGAAAGGAGTCTCGCGCTCGAGCACCCGCGCCGGACGGCGGTGGGATCTCGCGACCGAATCCACCGTGAACGAGAACCTCCGGAGCATGACGATGCCTTCGGCGACCCGCCCGTCCAAGAAACCGAGGTGGGCCTCATCGAGCAGGAAGTACAGTCTCTGCTCTTGAGCCACGGGCAAGGCAAGCGAGCGTACCGCGGTTCGCAGCGCGCTACGTACCACTTGGTGGCTCCGATGCATCGTCCCCCCAGAACAGCGATTCCCCAATGATGCGCACGCTTAGTGACTCGAACCTAACGGGCCGAAGGTCCGGTTCTCATCCCCAATCTGCGCCACATTCGTCCCGGTGCGGGTACGATCCCCCCATGCTGCTGGGGCGCTCCGACGACATCGCCGACATCGCCGCCCGGCTGCGCGCTAGGGAACGGCCCGTAGCGATCGTGGGGGCCCCGGGGATCGGCAAGACGACCGTGGCCGGCGCCGCCATATCGGCGACCGGGCTCCCCTCACGCCGAGGTGGGGCCCTTCCAACCCTGTCGCACATCTCCTACCTCCCCCTGAAGCGGGCCGTGGGGCTCGATCTTGCCGGCGACGGCACGGCGATCGCCGCCAAGATGGCCGCGATCGTGGGAGCCGGGGTCCTCGTGATCGAAGACCTCCACTGGGCGGACGAGGAGACTCTGGCAGCGCTGCCGGTTCTCGCTCGGAGGATGCGGATGCTCGTGACCACCCGAGACGCGGGCGGTTCGGGATCGGTGGGCGCCGCGCTGGAAGCCAGCGATTGCGCGATCGTCGAGCTCCCGCCCCTCGATCCCGACGACGCTCGCCGGCTCGCCACCGGCCTCAATGGATCCCTCAGCGGCAAGGAACTGGAGGATGTCGTTCGGGGAGCGCGGGGGAACCCACTGGTGATCCGCGCCCTCGCCGAAGCGAGAGCCACGAATCTCGGCGATTCGGTGAGTGCGCGACTGGAGCTCCTTAGTGACGAGACCCGACACGCGGTCGAGACCTTGAGCCTTCTCGGACGGCCGGCCGATGAACACCTCCTTACCGGGTCCGTGGAAGACGTTCTCGCCTCCGGCTTCGTCTATCTGGAGAAGGGACTCCTCCGGATCGAGCACGCCTTGATCGCGGAATCCATCGCGGAGTCGATCGACGACGACAGAAAGATCGCGCTGCACGGGGAGATCGCCGATCGACTCGATGACCCGGCGGAAGCTGCGGTCCACCTCGCCGCGGCGCAGCGTTTCGACGAGGCCCACCGGACCGCGATCGAGGCGATGGCTGAGGCACCGCAACCGGGCCAGCGCGCGCGGCTGCTGAAGCTGGCCGCGAACAATGCCCCCGAAGGAACCTCGACCGAACTACAACTCGAAGCATCGAAGGCGCTGCTCGATGCTGGTCGGGTGAAGGAGGGGCTCGAGATCCTCGACCGGGTCATCGATCGATCCCCGGAAGAGCGAGCCACGGTCCTTCACCATCGCTCCTGGGCGCTGATGTCGATCGGTCGGTTCGAGGAGGCCGCTCGGTTCGCGAACGAAGGGCTGGGCCTGGTCGGCGGTGACGACTCGACGCTCGAGACCCGCTTGCACCTCCGGCACGCAGAGGCCGACGTGTCGGAGGTCCCGTTCGGTGCGGATGTCGCGAGGTACCTCCGGCTCGTCGATGTCGCTCGAAAGAAGGACGTCGAGGTCGACCGGGCTCTCCGGGTCGCCGGGGTCGCGTTGATGAACGCGGGGGAACCGGGAGCCCAAGGGTTGCTTACCGAGTCGATGCAGCAAGCTCAGGTCGAGGGCGACCTCATCAACGAGTTCCTGGCCGCGGTCGAACTCATCCAGCTCTTCTTCACCCAGAAGCGGAGCGACGACGGTCAGGCTCTGGCGCTCGCGATGGCATGGCGCGCCAACTCCGAGGACCTGGGCAACTGGGAGATCGGATTCCGGGTTGAGGCGGTTCTTAGCCACCTGATGACGAGCGGGAGATACTTCGGAGCCGTGGATGAACTCGAGACCCTCCTCGACCGGGACACTCCGATGGGCACCTTGCGTCCGCGCGCCGAAGGTGTGCTGGTCGCCTGCCTCGCGGAGCTGGGCATGTTCGAGCGCGCCAGGGCGCGCTTCGCCGTTCTCGAGGCTTGTGCCGTCGACCGGCGGGCCCGCGGGGAGGTTGCCAGTGCCATGACCCGCTACCATTGGCTACACGGGGACCCCGAAGCAGTGATCGCGATTCCACTCGAGGAGATACCAAGGGGTCCGGGGCGAGCGGTGGCTCAGCTCGAGGCCGATTGGGCCCGGATGGAACTCGGCCTCCCGGTCGCGTACCCCGAGGCCGACCCCCGTTCTCGACTACCTCGAGCCCGCCTACTTCGAGCGCGCCGCGCTCGCGGCTATTACCGGCGGGGGCCCAGGAGACGATCCGGTCGAGATGTTCAACATGGCCCGCGTCCGATGGGGCGGGGTGTGGGAGGCGCGCACGGTGAGATGCCGCCTCGGCGCCGGTCTCGCCCTGACGAAGTTGGGAGACATCGCCGGTGCCAGAGCGAGTCTCCTCGAGGCCGAGAAGATCGCGGAAGAGTGCCACTACGAGCCGTTGCTGCGACGGATCCGGAAGGCGGCACGTGAGGCGGGCCTCTCCCGTCCCTCGCGGGCCCCCGCCGTCGGTCGGATCACCGCCCGAGAGCGTGAGGTCCTCGGTCTCGTCGCCGCCGGTTCTCCCACCAAGGAGATCGCCGCGGAGCTCCAGATCGCTCCGTCAACGGTGGAGACCTTGATACGCAACGCGATGCGCAAGACCGGGGCGGCCACGAGGCTGGAGGCCGCCGCCGCGGTGGTGAGTGAAGCGCCAGCCGATTGAGGCTGATTGTCCTGCTATGGACAAACTCGCTCTGCTTAGGGACACTCTCCCCTTCGATAGTCGGAGCCAGGAGGCCTCGTGAAGCCCATGCGTGTTGGTGTATCCGTCCTGCTCATCGGACTCGTTGCAGTCGCGCCCATCCACGCGGCCCCCAAGGCGAAGACCCGGAGGATCAGCGTCAACTCCCAGGGCTAGCAGGTGGCCGGGGACGCGTACGCATGGAAGCGATCCGTCTCCCAGAACGGGAAGTTCGTGGCGTTCGAAACCGAACAGAAGCTCGTGGCGACGGACGACAACTCAATGATCTTCGATATCTACGTGAGGAACCGGAAGTCGGGCAAGACCAGGATCGTGTCGGTCCCGGACGGAGGCAATACCGGAGGGAACTTCGCATTCGGCCCGGAGATCTCGGCCAACGGGCGCCTCGTTGTATTCGAGGCGAGCAGCGACACCCTGGTTCCCTTCGACGACAACAACACTGTGGATGTCTTCGTCCACGACCGCAGATCGGGGAAGACCAAGAGGGTCAGCATCAGTTCGTCAGAGACGCAGGCTGATGACGGTGGGATGCAGGCTTCCATCTCACCCAACGGGCGCTACGTTGCATTCGCCTCCCTCTCCGACGACCTGGTACCGAACGATGCCAACGGCCTGGTCGATATCTTCGTCCGCGATCGGAAGAAGCAGACCACCACTCGAGTAAGCGTGGATTCGAGCGGTCTCGAAAGCAACGGCTCCAGCGAGGTTCCCTCTGTCGCCGACACCGGTCACGTTGTCTTTTCCTCGGGCGCCGACAATCTCGTCGCCGACGACAGCAACAGCACCTACGACGTCTTCGTACACAACCTCAAGACGGGAGAGACAACGCTAGCGAGCATTTCGACAAGCGGAGTCCATGGAGACCAGACGAGCCACCACGCAGCCATCTCAAGGGACGGGAGTGTCGTTACGTTCATGTCGGCGACGACGTTCGCTCCAGGAACCAGTGGAGTCTACGAGGAGATCTGGGTCCGCAGCATGACGGGAGGCAAGACGAGGCTCATAACCAAAGGAGTAGGCGGAGCGCCCTCGGACAACAGCAGCGCTGCCTACGCAGGAGCACTGTCCTACAACGGTCGGTACGTCACCTTCAGCTCATTCGCCACGAACCTCGTGCAGGGCGACGACAACGGCGTGGCCGACATGTATTGGTACGACCGCAAGACCAAGAAGATGAAGCTCGTCAGCCGCACGTTCGACGGTTCGGATCTCGATTCCGGAGCTCCAGAGGGCACGATATCGGGCGACGGCCGTTTCGTTGCGTTCGACACCTTCGCGTCGAACGTCCTCGACGACGAACTCGGCAACAACAGCACGGTCTTCTTCAGGGGACCGCTGCACAACTAGTGCACAACTAGTGGACGCGCTCCTGCAGGCGTTTGACCATCGGCCGCACGAGTGCGCGCGGTGAGAACCTGATCGATTGTGCGATGAGGCGGTTCCGGAGGCCGTGGATGTAGACCGGCTTCCCGGCCATCATCGCCTTGAAGCCGTCCGCGGCCACGGTCGCCGCATCCGGCATCTTCCGGCCGAGGACGAGCTTAGAGTCCTCCATCGCAGCGCGCGCCTGGAACCCAGATGCGGTCGGACCCGGACAGAACGCCGTGACGGTCACCCCGGTGCCCCTCATCTCCTCACTCAGCGCCTCCGAGAACGACAGGACGTAGGCCTTGGTCGCGTAATAGACCGCCATCAGGGGACCGGGCTGGAACGCGGCGGTCGACGCAACGTTCATCACCCTCCCCCAGCCGCGCTCGACCATCCCTGGAGCGAACAGCTTCGTCAGATGCGTGAGGGCGGTCACATTGAGTTGAATCTCATCGAGTTCTTCCGATGCATCCGTCTCGACGAACGGTCCGAAGGTTGCGAAGCCCGCGTTGTTGATCAACACGTCGACGGTGATTCCCGAGGCCTCGAGAGCCCTTTTGATCGCCGGCGGCGCGTCGGCATCGCTGAGATCGGTAGCGACGGGTGTCGCACTGATGCCGTGCTCGCCCGACAGCTGCTCGCCGAGCGCCTTCAGCCTGTCTTCGCTCCGAGCGACGAGCACGACGTTCATCCCGGCCCCCGCACATTCGCGCGCCAGGGCCTCGCCGATACCGCCAGAGGCGCCGGTGATCAAAGCGGTTCTCTTCGCTCTCTCCATCGACGGAGCGTAGCCGAGCCCTACCTCGCCTGTGGCCTCGGAGTCCGGAGCAGGTAAGAATGTCGCCCATGGGGATCAAGCAACGGTTGAAGCGGAGGCTTCGGACGGCGGGCGTTGGGGCCTACCAGAGGATGCTCGGCCGTGAGGTCGCGTATCTCGACTTCGATCGTCTCGTCGAGCTCGGCGCCATCGAAACCGGTCGCCATTTCATCGGCCGGCCGTTCGTTCACTACTACAAGGACGCCGGGGTCAAGGCGAAAGTCATCATCGGCAACTTCTCCGGCTGCGCCAACGACAGTGAGTTCATGCCCGGATCGGAGCACCGCTCCGACTGGATCGCCCACCTACCTCTGCGGATGATCTACGACCGCGGGCCGCGGGGCATCGACGGCCCATTCAGCAAGGGAAACATCGTCCTCGGCAGCGACGTGTGGGTCGGGTTCGCGGCCAAGATCCTTTCGGGCGTCACGATCGGCGACGGCGCGGTGATCGGGGCGGGGGCCGTTATCGCCAAGGATGTAAGGCCCTACGCGGTCATGGTCGGGAACCCGGCGCGCGAGATCAAGCGCCGTTTCACCGACGAACAGGTCGAAGCGCTCTTGCGGATCCGTTGGTGGGATTGGCCCGACAAGAGGATCGCCGACAACTCCGATCTCCTCATGAGCGAACGGATCGACGAGTTCATCGGCGAGTACGACAAGACCGAGTAGCACCTACCAGCCGGTACGCGCCCAGTCGATCGTGCGGTCGAGGCCCTCGGACAACGGGACCCTCGGCTCCCATCCCAGTCGCGTCCTGGCAAGAGTGATGTCCGGGCATCGGACCTCGGGGTCGTCTTGAGGCCGGGGCTGGAACACGATCTCGGAAGCCGAGCCCGTTAGGTCCCTGATCGACTCCGCCAGCGCGAGCACGGTGACCTCTTCGGGATTCCCGATGTTCACCGGCGTCGCGATATCGGAGTTCAGCAATCTCCAGATCCCTTCCATGAGGTCGTCCACGTAGCAGAGCGACCGCGTTTGCGAACCGTCGCCGTGGACGGTGAGGGGGTCCCCGTCCATCGCCTGCGAGATGAAGTTGGGGACCGCTCGTCCGTCGCGGCGGCGCATCCGGGGGCCGTAGGTGTTGAAGATCCTCACGATCCGGATCGGGACTCCGTGCTTGTGGTGATACGCGGTGGTCATCGCCTCCGCGTAGCGCTTCGCCTCGTCGTACACACCTCGGGGACCGATCGGGTTCACATTCCCCCAGTAGCTCTCGGGCTGCGGGTGGATCTCCGGATCGCCGTAGACCTCCGAGGTCGACGCCAGCAGAAGTCCCGCGCCCTTGGCCCGGGCCAGGCCCAGAGCCCTCCAGGTTCCGATCGCCCCCACCTTGAGGGTCTCGATGGGGTACTCGAGATAGTCGGGAGGCGACGCGGGCGACGCGAAGTGGAAGATCCAATCCATGGATCCGTCAACCTGCAGCTCGTCGGTGACGTCCACCCGCTGAAGGGAGAAACCGGGCTCCTTCTCGAGCTCCGCGACGTTCGCGGGGACCCCGGTGAGCATGGAGTCGAGACAGGCGACCTCGAGACCTTCGGCGAGCAACCTGCGACAGAGATGGGAGCCGAGGAACCCGCTGCCGCCGGTAACGACCGCCCTCATCGAGCTGTGGGGTCGGGCTCGAGACCGCTCCGGCCGGTGGGGATGTAGGTGAACCCTTGGGCGGCAACCGCGCCGCCATCGAGGAGGTTGCGTCCATCGACCAGGATCGGGATTGCCATCGCTTGCCGTGCCCGGGCGAGATCGATGGTCTTGAACTCGTCCCACGCGGTGCAGATCACCGCGCAGTCGGCCCCCTTGAACACCTCGTAAAGGTCGTCCACCACTTCGATCCCGTCAACCTCGCTCGCTGCCACGGACCCTGCCGCCGGGTCGTATCCGCACACGGTGGCACCGGCCGCGATCAACTTGCGTGCGAGTTCCAGCGACGGCGACAACCTCGTGTCACTGGTCCCGGGCTTGAACGACAGGCCGAGTAACGCAACGCGCTTCTCCTCGAGATTCCAGAGCGCGGTCTCGATCTTGTCGAACGCAGCTTGTAGGGCCTCATCGTTGATGCGCGCTATCTCGCCGAGCAGTGGGAACTCGTAGCCGAGTTGCCGGGCGAGCCGGTCGAACGCCGCCAGGTCCTTCGGGAAGCAATAGCCGCCGTAACCGATGCCTGCATCGAGGAACGCCGGGCCGATGCGTGGATCCGATCCCATGATCTCCGCAACGTCGGTCACATCCGCCGACGACAGCTCGCAGATGCGAGCCAGAGCGTTGATGTAGGAGACCTTCAGGGCCAAGAACGCATTGCACGCGTGCTTGGCTAACTCGGCAGTGCGGAGATCGGTTGCGATCCACCGGGCACCCTTCTCGATCAGAGGTGAGTAGAGGCGCTTCATGACCTCGAGCGCTTCCGGCGACTCGGCCCCCACCAGGATCCGGTCGGGAGTGAGAGAGTCGTTGACCGCGCTGCCTTCCCTGAGGAACTCGGGATTCGAAACGACGAGGAACTCCGCCGATCGCCGGTAGCGATCGAGCGTCCGGGCGACCCGTTCGGCGGTCCCCGCAGGAACCGTGCTCTTCTCGGCCACCACGACGCGTCCGTCGGCGACCTCGGCAACCGCCCGCGCGGCCTTCTCTACTGCGAGGAGATTGGCTCCCCCGGAGGACCGAGGGGGCGTTCCGACACACACGAAGACCACCTCGGCTCCGGCCACGAGATCCTCGAAGTCGGTGACGAACTTCAGCCGGCCGTTGGCCCGCCCCTCGTCGACGAGTTCGGCGAGCCCCGGCTCGAAGTAGGGCAGATCGCCGGCCCGCAGAGCCTCGAGTTTCTGCCGATCGGAATCGATCGCAGTGACCTCGTGTCCGATATGTGCGAGTACGGACGCGGTGGGAAGTCCCACATGTCCGATTCCGACCACTCCAACCTTCATCTGCTTACTTTACTTGGGAGCCTCTGTGGAGGAGTTCGGGCCGGTACAGCGAACTTGTATCGAAAGATAGAAAGCCCGCTCGCCTGGAGGGACACCACGTCTCAGCAACCGGTAGACCTGCGTGAGTCACTCGCCATCCTGTGGTCTCGGAAATGGCTCGTGTTGTTCGCGGCCATCCTCTGCACCGGGGTCGCACTCGGCATCTCTTACTCGCGGTCCGAGATCTACTCATCGCGCGCCAGGGTGCTGGTCGAGCCGCTGCAGTTGACTCCCGACTCCGCCCCGGCCGAGCCGAACCTGCAAACCGAAAGTGAGTTGATCCGCTCGACCTCCGTTGCATCGCTCGTGGCGAGCGAACTCGGACTGGACGAGCCTCCCGCTTCGCTGCTTGCCGGCTTGTCCGTGCAACCGGTGCCCGACAGTGAGGTCATCGAGGTCGGGTACTCGGCATCGTCTCCGGAACGCGCCGCGCGACTCGCGAACGGATTCGCGCAGGCTTACATCACGTACCAACAGGAGCAGGTGCTCGAGCGGATCCTCGGCGCGCAAGAGTCTATCCGCGATCGGATCGACAACGTCGAGCGTCAGCTGACCACCGTGAACGCGGAGATCGATGACGCGAGCAAGCGCGGGGACGAAGACGAACGGTCGGTGTTTCAGGGTGAGCGTGCCTCGCTTCTCGCCCGCCTCGGGATCCTCCAGCAGGAACTCGAAGACCTTCAGCCCGATCGTGCGATCGCCCTCGGAGGCGGCCGGATCATTCAGCCCGCCGGCGAATCGCTCCACCCCTCATCCCCGAACCACCGGAACGATGCGATCTTCGGACTGCTCATCGGTCTGATCACGGGGATCGGGGCGGCATTCCTGAGGCACCGGCTCGACGACCGGCTCCGGAGTCGAGGCGACTTCGAGACGGCCATAGGCGCTCCGGTCTTGGCAGCGATCCCCCATTTCAAGGTCGCACGCAAGGACCGTGCCTCCGCTATCCCACTGATCGCCGATCCGTACGGAGCAGCCAGTGAGTCTTACCGGAGTCTGCGGATCAACGTCGAAGCCCTTGCGCATCGATCCGGGTTCAAGTCGCTTCTCATCAGCAGCGCAGGCGCCGGTGAGGGGAAGACCACCACCGCAGTCAACCTCGCGGTCGGCCTCGCACAGATCGGAGCCCGAACGGTTCTCCTCTCGGCCGACCTGAGGCGCCCTGCGATCGAATCCTTCTTCAACATCCCGGCCGAGGGGCAGGGTCTGTCTCAATGGCTGACAAACTCGGGAGCACTGAGCATCGAGAACCTCACGTGGGGTCCGTCGGTCGCCAACCTCTTGGTCATCCCATCGGGGCCGCTGGTGGCCAACCCGGCGGAACTCCTGTCTTCCGTTCGGATGACCAAGCTGATCGGCGCTCTGGAAGAGAACTTCGACTTCGTCATCGTTGACTCCGCGCCGATCCTTCCGGTCGCCGACGCAACCGTTCTCGCCTCCCGCATCCCGCAGGCCCTGCTCGTGATGGACTCCCGTCGCGCTGATCGCGACACCGAACAGAACGCGGTCCGGGAACTCG
Organism: Actinomycetota bacterium; assembly: GCA_009377815.1. GTDB lineage: Bacteria > Actinomycetota > CADDZG01 > CADDZG01 > WHSQ01 > WHTI01. The sequence goes on along the minus strand of WHTI01000001.1, from coordinate 72,931 downwards.
CTCAGGTTGGCTGTGACGTCACCGGCATCGTGGTCAATGGGATCGCGCGCCCGGGGACCGGCTATCACCCCTACAAGCAGCCCGGCTACGGCTACCAGCCGTCACTCAACGGGGGCAACGGAGTTGCTTCCGGGGACAAGCTGAGGCTCCTCCGCGGTCGCGCCGGCGCCCGCTAGTCAATGCGGATCCTGATCGCACACGCGTTCCACCGCCTTCCCGGTGGTGAGAACCGGTACGTCGAGCGCCAGATGGAGCTGCTGGGCAAGCAGCACGACGTCCAGCTCCTCGAACGGAGCAACACCCACCTCCCTCAGAAGGCCCGGACCGCGGCGGCGATGGCTTACTCCCGAGCCGCCGTCGGCGAGGTTGTGGACGCGATCTCGTCGTTCGGCCCCGACATCGTCCACCTCCACAACCCGTATCCCGCGTTCGGTCCTGCGGTTCATCTCGCGTGCCGGCGAACGAAGACCCCGCTGATCCAGACGATCCACAACTTCAGGTTGCGGTGCCCGAACGGCCTCATGTTCACCGAAGGTAAGAACTGCACGCGCTGTCTAGGTGGGAACTACGCACACTCGTTGATGCACGGATGCTTCCCAACCCGAACCCAGGCCGCCGGCTACGCCGGTGCCCTGTGGATGCATCGGGTCGGACTGCGCCTCGAACGACACGTCGACGCGTTCATCGCTCCGAGCAGATTCATGCGGGAACGACTTCTGTCATGGGGGATCGGAGCCGGCCGGATCGCAACGATCCCCAACTTCATCAACGAGGAGCCCAGGGCGACGAGTGCCGCGGGAAGCTACGGCCTCTACCTCGGCCGGTTGGTCCCCGAGAAGGGTGTGGACGTACTGATCGACGCTCTCCGGGGGGCGGACGATCCCCCGTTCGTGATCGCGGGAACCGGGCCCGAACACGGCGCGCTGGTCGATCGCGCCGCTCGCCTCGGCCTGCGGGGGGTGCGCTTCGCAGGGATGGTGCCGGAGCAGGATGCCCGGTCCCTGGTGGAGGACGCTCGCTACGTGGTCGTGCCGTCGTTGTGGGACGAGAACGCACCGCTGTCCGCGCTCGAGGCGATGGCACTGGGCCGCCCCCTCATCGCGGCATCGAACGGAGGTCTGCGCGAGCTCGTCGCCACCGGAGCGGGCCTTGCGTTCCCCACCGGAGACGCGACCTTGCTCGCGGTTGCGATCCGTCATCTGCAGAACGACACGTCCCGTTGCGAGGAACTGGGGACCGCCGGCCTTCGAGCGGTAACCGACACCTATGGCGCTTCGGCCCACCGGCGGGAACTGGAAGCTCTTTACGGGGCCCTTACGGCGTCACGTCGGCGCGGGGATGCGCCGCTTCTTCGAACCATCTGAGGTCTGCGCCGCGCCGTCGGCGCGACGACATCTGCCGGAAGTAGGCGCCGGAGGTCAGCTTCAGCAACCGGTGCAGACCTCGCCCCGCGAACCGGCTGAGTGATCCGGTAGAGAACCCGTAGCGCGCCGCGAGCTTCTCGCGTTCGTCCCGGTAGTCGTCTTCGGGTCCCGAGGTGACCCTCTCATCGTGGACCCGGAACACCCCGACCCCGCCGGCGACGTACCGGATCCGGCCCCCGTTCGCCGCCAACGACAGGTAGAGGTCATGATCCATCACGACCCGGAGCGACTCGTCGAAGGGACGATCCTCGAGAGCCTCACGCCGGACGATCATGGCGCACGAAGAGATATAGGGCCCATAGTGCTGCAGGACGAAGGGCGAGAACCGATGTTGCGGCAGCCCTCGGAGGAACCGGCCGTGCTCGTCGCAGAACACCGCATCCCCATAGACGAGGTCCGCTCCCGAGCGATCTCCCTCCTCGACCAGTCGCGCCAGGGCGCCGGGAAGATAGAACTCGTCGGCGTTGAGCCAGGCGATCCACCGACCACCGGCCCGCGCGAGGGCCCGGTTCAAAGCTTGCGACTGGCCGGTGTCGGGCTCACTCACCCAGCCGAGCGATCCGTACCGGTCCAAAACGTCGGTGGTCCCATCGGTGGACGCTCCATCCTGGATCACGTGCTCCACTTTCAGACTCTCTTGGAGCACCACGCTTCTGATCGCATCACTGATGAACCGGGCGTAGCCGAACGACGGGGTCAGAACGCTCACGTCCATCGCCGCGTCACCTCCCGTCCACCGGTGAAGGCGGCGAGGACACCGAGTGTCACGAAGAACGGCTCGCCGAGTGACCGGATGAAGATCCCATTGTCGACGAGGGACGCGATCAGCATCGTTATGGCGATCCCCAGAAAAGCGAACCACTCAGGGCGCGGCAGCGAGCCACGCGCCTGGGCAAGGGCTAGCGCTACTCCGATCCAGAGCAGACCGAAGAGAAGGATCCCCGGGAATCCGAGATCCACCGCCCAGAAGAGGAAGTCATTGTGGGGGTAAACGACGGTTCCGTCTCCGAAGCTCGCCGAGCTACCGAAGAGGCGTTCCGCCGAGAGCGACCACACGTGTCCGAACCCGTTGCCCCACGGAAACCCGTCGGATGCCTCGCTCGCCATCGCGCTCCACAACCGCGTGCGACCGGAGGTGAACTCACTGCTCATGACCGCGGTCGCGAGATCGCCCCGGGCCCCACCGGTGACCCGTTCCGACACGCGCGGGATGGTGACCAGTATCGCGACCGCGCAGAGGGCCACGACCAGCGCTCCGCGCCGGCGGGTCGACCACAGCATCGGGACAGCCATGAGGATGGCGGCCACCCACGCGCCGCGGGTGAACGAGAGGAGGGCGAACAGGGCGAAGAGTCCGACCGCGACACGCCATCTCAACGCTCCTCGCGGTCGCTCCAGGGCTCTGGGCAACGCTACCGCCAGCCCGATCGCCATCAGATAACCGAAGTGGGTGCGGTAACCGAGCAGTCCGGGACGAGGAGGCGCGTCGCCTCCGTTCAGCACGAATCCCGAGGGCGAGGCACCCGTCTGGAACCCGAGCACGATCACGGTTCCGAGGGCGCCGAGCGCGAGCGCGGTGACGATCGTTCGCGGTGCGAGTTCCTCATCACCGACCAAGGAATGAGCCGCGATCGAGAGAAGTCCGTAGTAGAGGAACAACTCCAGGACCCGAGACGCGATCGACGTGGCGACACCACCCTGAGCCCCGGACATGAAGGCCGCGACCCCGAGCAGGAGGAGGAACGGAAGCAGCACCCCTGGGATCCGCACGCGCCCTCCCATGAGGAGCCGGAAGACGAGGAGACCGGCCAGCACGACCATCAGCAGATCCGGCCGTCCCAGCGGGGTGAGGGCGACGAGGCCGGGCGGCACCGCAAGCAAGAGGCACAAGAACCACCCCGGACGCCACACGATCAAGACAGGAGCGACCGGAGCGACCAACGCCATCGCCGCCTGCGATTCCGAGACGGCGCCGGTGAGCTTCAGGGCCACGACGGCCGCGGCGTAGAGGGGCAGCAGGAATGGGAGCATCCCGATTGCACTAGGAAGTGCGACCTCGCTACGCGGCCGGGTCATAGCTCATCCGGTCGTCAAGCGTTCGCCGCAGAGCACCGGCATCGAGCAACGAGGCGTCGGCCGGTCGAAGGATCTGGGGAAGCAGGAACCAGAGCAGTCCGCCACGCCGCACCGGGACTTCGCCCTCTCGGAGCAGCGACATGAACCGAGACCACCGGCGCGGCTCGGAGGCGGCCGCCGAGAGGATGAACCTCCACTGGTAGAGCCGCCAGCGCGCCCTACGCACCAAGGCGTGTCGGAGCGCGCCCTTCGGCGCTCCAACGATGGGTGTGTGCTGCATCCGGAGGCGCGCGAACTCCTCGTCGAGCTTCAGAGGGTGTACCTGCCGCAGCGTGCCGGGATGCTCGACCTCGATCGCGAGGATCTCGTCGAGGTGCCTGATCCGGGCTCCGTCCGCGCCCGCCCTGATCCAGTAGTCGCAGTCACCGAGGAGCCGGTAGCCGGCATCGAATGGGCCGATCCTCTCGCTCACCGACCGTCGCCAGAAGACCGTCGGCTGCGCCAGGGTCGCGAGGTGGGTGTAGTGGTTCAGATCGAAGCGCCGGTAGAACTGCGGATAGAAGGTCGCGCGACCGGCCCCCGTGTCGATCACGCCGAGATCCCCATAGACGAGATCGGCACCGGCGAGGCCCTCGACCGCCGCGGTCACGCTGTAGGGGAGGTAGAGGTCGTCACTGTTCAGGTAGCAGAGGATCTCTCCCTTCGCCATCGCTAGGCCCTTGTTGATCGCCTCGTACATCCCGCCGTCAGGCTCGCTCACGTACCGGAATCCGGGGCGGGCGAACGACTCGATGACTTCGAGGGTTCCATCGGTTGAGCCGCCGTCCACAACGATGTGCTCGATGTTCGGGTAGTCCTGCGCCGCGACCGATCCGAGGCACGCACCGATCACCGAGGCGCGGTTCAGCACGGGGGTGACTATCGATACGAGTGGCTGTGACATCACGCGCTCGGCTCGGCCGGGCCGTCTATCCCCGATCGAAGCGTCGTCCGGGCGTCCAGATTGAGCAGCCCCACGTTCCTGAAGTCCTCTTCGATCGGCCGGTCGTCGAGCACGCGGAGGCCGGGCTGCACGTGCCACGACTCGATCGTGCCCTCACCCCGTTGGATCAGTGACAGGTGCAGCTGGTACAGACCCGGTGTCACGGGGAGGCTGGGAAGATCGACGATGACCTCCGCGCGTCCCTCGCGCAGATCGGTGAATGAACCGTCCGGTCCCATGCTGGAGGTCGCCATCGCCAGGATCCCGTCGGAGGAATAGAGCTCGAGCTTGGCGTGGACGTGGCGTAGTTCTCGGGGGATGTTCGCGACGAACGAGAAGCTGCACTTGTCGCCGCTCATCACCGCGTGGCCGGTTCCGGCGTCGGGAGAGTCCACCGACCACGACACGAGCCGGGGGCCGGAGGTGTCTGCGAGCGTCGCTTCCTCGTTCGGAACGATGAGGTCGAAATAGGTCTGCATCACCTCTGGGGTCGGCCCGTCGGCGATCACCCGGCCCCCGTTCAGCAGTACCGATCGGCTACAGAGGCGCTTGACCGCGCCCATGTTGTGGCTGATGAAGACGACCGTGCGTCCCTCGCGTCCGATCTCGCTCATGCGTCCGAAGCATTTGTTCTGGAACTCCTGGTCCCCGACCGCCAGGACCTCGTCGACCAGCATCACCTCCGGGTCGAGGTGGGCGGCGACGCTGAATGCCAGTCGCATCTGCATCCCGCTCGAGTAGCGCTTGACCGGAGTGTCGATGAATCTCTCCAGGCCCGAGAACGCGACGATCTCATCGAACTTGGAAACGATCTCGGCACGGCTCATCCCAAGGATGGCGCCGTTCATGAACACGTTCTCCCGCCCGGTGAGTTCCGGGTGAAATCCGGTTCCGACCTCGAGCAACGAGCCGACGCGTCCGCGCACGATCACGCGGCCGGAGGTTGGATGCGTGATGCGCGACATGATCTTCAGCGCGGTCGACTTCCCGGCACCGTTGCGCCCGATCAGCGCGATTGCCTCGCCCGGGGCAACGTCGAACGAAACGTCCTCAAGAGCCCAGAGTTCTCTGCGCGCGCGTGCCTCGGCCCCCTTCTTCCAGCCGGTGAGGCGGGCGACGAGATCGTCACGGAAGGTCCACGACCGGTGGGCTTCACGTCCCAGGACGTAACGCTTCGATACGGCCTGGACCTCGATCGCCGGTGTGCCCATCAGATGACGTCCGCGAAGGTCTGTTCGGTGCGCAGGAAGTACACCCAGCCGGTGGACAGGAGAGCGAGGACCACGATGCCCGACGACAGGAGGAACGCGCCGGGGGCCGGACCTCCGGCCAGAGCCCAGCGGAAGAGTTCGACGATCCCGACCATCGGGTTCAAGGAGTAGACGACGCGCAGCGTTCCGTCGGGAACGAGTCTCCCCGGGTAGATCACTGGGGTGAGGAACAGCCACAGCTGCAAGAGCACCGGGACTACGAAACCGACATCCCGGTAGCGGACGTTGATGGCGGCCAGCCACACCGAGATGCTGAACGCGGTCAACACGAGGGCCAGGAACAGGACCGGCAGCAGGAGGATCGTGAGGTGGAACCCGACGCCGTAGACCGGCAGGAGAACGAACAGCAGCAGCAGAGAAACTGCAAAGTCCACCAGCGGGGTTAGGACGGTGGAGGCCGGAAGGAGGATCCTCGGGAAGTACACCTTGGTGATCAACGAGGCGTTCCCCAGCATGCTCTGGGATGTCAGGGTCACGGAGTTGGCGAAGTAGGACCACGGCAGTAAACCCGCAAGGACGAACACGGGATACGGGATGCCGTCGGAGGGGATCTTGGCGACCCGGCCGAAGACGATCGTGAAGACGATCATGATCGTCAGTGGCTGGAGGATCGACCACGCCACCCCCACGAACGTCTGGCGGTAGCGGACCTTGATGTTGCGCTGGATCAGGAAGCCCAGGAGCTCCCGATGGCGCCAGAAAGTGGACGGCCTGGGTCGGGGCCATCGTTGAGGTGCTTCCATCACGGTGACTTGTGTCATTTCATCCCGAATGTCCGGTCCCTCCGAGGGAGGGATTCAGCAGTACAGGCCGTACCTCCCTGATATGACAAGCACAGTGCTGTTCCTGCACATCCCAAGGACCGCCGGATCGACCCTCCACGGGATCATGAAGAAGCAGTACGCGGAGGACGAGATGTTCACCGGGCAGCTCCTCTTCGGCGAGGAGATCGCTCGGTTCACGGCACTCCCCGAGGACCGCAAGAGGAGACTCAAGATCGTCAAGGGTCACTTCGCCCACGGTGTGCACGAGCTGCTTCCGGGGGGCGAGGGCGCCTACATGACCTTCCTGAGAGATCCGATCGATCGGGTCGTGTCGCTCTATCACTTCGTCAAGCGGCGTCCCGATAACTCGCTCCACGACGCGGCCACGACCATGTCGCTCAAGGACTTCGTGGCCTCGGGCGTCGCCCCGACACACACCGACAACGGCATGACCCGGTTCCTGGGGGGCGCCGCCATGGACGACTTCGGCACCATCACGAATGAGGTTCTCGACCGCGCCATCTCCAGCCTCGAGGGGTACGACGTGATCGGACTCACCGAGCGGTTCGACGAATCCCTGCTTCTGTGCCGCAAGGCGTTCGGGTGGAACGAACCGGTGTTCTACGAGCGCCAGAACGTCACCCAGAACCGCCCGGCCATCGAGACGCTCGATCCCGAGACCCTGGGCGCGATCGTGGCAACGAACCAGCTCGACACGATCCTCTTCGAGAAGGGCGTCGCTCTGTTCGAGGAGCGGCTGGCCGCCCTCGGACCGGCGTTCCAGGCCCGCATCGCAACCTTCAAGGTCACGAACCCGACCTACGGGATCCTCCGCCGTCGCGTCAACGTCTGGCGAGCCCGCCGCGACACCCTCAACAGCTAGCTCTGCGCTACGCCCAGAGAGCGCAGATCGGGGCCGCGACGACCTTCTCGTCGAGACCGTAGACGTTCGGGCCAGTATGGAAGACGATGCCCGCCTCGAATCGATCACCGAGCTCATCGCGGAGCCAGACTAGGTGTCGTGCATCGGAGCGGTTAGGGGCCGCGCCGGACTTCACCTCGATCGCGATGACCCGTTCGCCGCCGATCTCGATCAATAGATCCACCTCGCGGCGGCCCCCTTCGACTCGGAGGTGGTGGAGGCGCGCGTTCGGCCTCACTAGCTCAAGCTCCGGTCTCAGTTGTGCGACCACGAAGGTGTCGAGCAAGCGGCCCATGATGTCTCCCTCCCGCAATACACCACTCGCATCGAGCCCCAGGGCCGTCGCCATGAGTGCGGGGTCAACAACGTACCGCTTCGATGCCTTGGTCAACCTTTTCAGACGGTTCGAGACCCACGCCGGTATCGCATCGGTGATCAAGAGATCCCTCAAGAGCCCTTCGTAAGCGCCTGCCGTCTTGTGATTCACACCCGCCGCGTCGTAGATGGTCTTGTCCTCGGCGAGACCCGCGGAGTTGAGTGCAAACGCTTCAAAGTAGCGACGGAGTTTTGATGGATCGCGTCTTCCCTCGAGCTCGATCGCATCGCGGGTGAGAAGTTGATCAAGATAGCTCTCGAGCCAGCGGTCTCGCGTCCGTTCGGATAGAGACAGAGCGGCTTCTGGGAAACCGCTCCTGAGCGCAAGGTCGATGTACCCGGGAAGGTCTGGAAGAACCGCCGGCACCTCGAGATCTGCCCCTCCAAGCACCCGATCGATGAACGCCGGACCCGAACGGTCGAGTTGCTCCCGCACGGTCATTCCGAATAGCGCCAATCTGACCAGGCGACCAGTGCCGGGCCAAGTTTCAGAGTCCAGTTGCGCTCGGACGGAGCCTGTGAGGAGGAACCGGCCTGGTCCTGCTCCGGCATCCACCGCCCGCTTCACCGCGCCAAGAACCTGAGGCACGGCCTGCCACTCGTCCAGCAGTACGGGCCCCTCTATCGACTTCAAGGCGGCATCGGGATCGGAACGGAAAGCAGCGGCCTCCGCGGGCCTGTCCAAACGCACGACGCGAGTCACGTACCGGCCGGCCGTGGTCGTCTTTCCGGTCGCACGAGGGCCGACTAGGAGCAACGCAGGCAATTCCGTCAACAGCTCTGCCAGAAGTGGTTCCAGGGCCCTGGGGCGGTATTCCATGGCCCTAGAGTACCATTTTCACGCGGGGTTCAGTACCATTTTCACGCGGGGCTCAGTACCATTTTCATGCGAGCTAGAGGAAGCGGGCGATGAAGGCGTCGACGTCCTCGCTGCAGATCAGGTCGGCGTGTTCCGAGATCTCCTCGTCGGGCCAATCCCACCACGCGATCTTCTCGAGCGCCTCGATCTGTTCGTCGGTGAACCGCCTGCGGATCTCCCGCGCCGGGTTGCCCGCGACGATCGCGTAGGGGCGCACGTCCTTGGCGACCATGGCCCGGGTCGCAACCACCGCTCCGTTGCCGATCGTGACGCCGGAGGCGATCGTCGCTCGGTAGCCGATCCACACGTCGTTCCCGACGACGGTCTCGCCCTTCGTGTACGGCCCATCGACCCCCATCTGTCCGTGAAGCACTCCACGCAGGGGGAAGGTGGTGACCCGATCGGTGCGGTGCTCCGTCCCCAGGAGGAACTCGGCGTCCTCGGCGATGCCGCAGAAGTGACCGATCCGCAGCTTCGGTTCGCTGTCGTCACCGGTCCACGCCCCGCGGATCAGGGGCCGGGCGATGCAATGCCGGCCCATCTCAACGATGCCGCGCTCGATCATCTGGTCGAAGTCGTAATGGATCAGTTCGCGCCCAACGAGGCGAGCCGCGGCGTTCATCGCGCGCCGCCGGATGCCGGGAGCGATGCGCTGAACCGCGTCGGACTGGGCGATCCTCTGCGCCGCGCGCCGCCGCCGCTTCACGAGCGACCTCCCGCAGCCCGTCCGCCGAATGCCCTGAACATGCGCCGGCCGAGCGCTCCGCTGGATCGATCGGCGACCCGTTGGAACTCCATCGCCTCGGGAACGAACACGATCTCGGCCGGTGCGCCAAGCGCTCGGTTCACCTTCCGCCGGAGGCGGCGCAGGCCGATCACGTCGGTGACCGTAAGACCAAGGTCGGCAACCCGCAGAGCGCGGGCGGATCCCGGTGCCTCGAGCACTTTCCTGCGAACCCTCTCGACGTCCTCCCAGTAGCCGTCACGTTGGGCGACCGATCGCTGGCCCTCGACGAACCGGAAGCACCCTAGGGGAGCGAAGACCGTGTGAAGCTGGGCGTGGGTCGCGAAGCGCGTCCACAACTCGTAGTCGGCAGCCAGCGGATACGCCTCGTCCAGTCCTCCCCCGGCACGCTCCCATAGCGAGCGCCGCCAGAAGGTCGACTCCTGCGGGATGAACCGGTGCACCTTTCGGCTGATCGTGTGCCACCGCGACCACACGTCGGGGAGCGTCACCGCGACCGGACGGCCCTGCGAGTCGATCGCGGTGTGCGACCCTGTGATCCACTCGATCTCGGGGAAGCGAGTGAAGATCTCGGCCACGGTCCCAAGTGCCCCGGGAAGCAGGGTGTCGTCGGAATTCAGGTAGCCCATGATCTCGCCGGTCGTCTTCTCGAAGCCTTTGTTGACCGCGTTGTAGTGGCCGGAGTCCGGCTCGGAGATCCAGAAGTGGAGGCGGTCGGAGTACTCGCGGATCGCGTCGGCCGACCCATCGGTGCTGGCACCGTCGATCACGACGTACTCGAGGTTCGGATACCCCTGATCGAGGACCGATTCGAGGGCGCCCCGGATCAGATGAGCCTGGTTGTAGTTCGGCGTCACGAGCGCGATCGACGGTAGTTCAGTCATCGGAACCCCCAGGAACGTAGGCCGCGTTCTCCGGGTCGCCCGGAAGCCGGCGGTACCCAAAGGACCGCATGAGGTCGTCGATCTCGACGACTTCGCTCCCGGCTCGGGCCAGGTTCGCGATGACCGTTTCGACGAGCACGATGCGCGGGCGGCATCCCTCGATCGTTGCCCTCATCCCCCGCAGTGCGGCCACCTCGTAGCCCTCGACATCGATCTTGATCGCGTGGACCTCGGGGAGATCAAGACCACCGGTAGCGACCAGGCCGTCGAGCGAGCGGACCGCAACGGTCCCGACCGCCGACCCATCGGATCCGAGCAACGATCGCCGACCGACATCGAGGGGATCGTCGGCCGGTGCGAAGAGCGTGAGTTGATCCTCCCTCTCCCCCAGGGCCAACTCGTGAACCTCAACGACGTCCTGCAGCTCGTTGATCGCGACATGCTCGCTCGCGAGGCGAGCGCTGTCGGCGGCCGGTTCGATCGCCACGACCCGGCCCCGGGAGCCGACGTGTCGGCCGATCTCGACCGAGAACAGACCGATGTTGGCGCCGACGTCCACAAACACGTCGCCGGGTCGCAGGTTGCGGATGAGCCGTTCGATCTCGGGCCTCGAGTACTCGCCGTAGACGAAGAGTTGCTCCTGGAGCGGATCGTCGAGATCGAGCCGGAACCGGGCCCCCGATCTAACCGTGACCCACCGGCGCTCGGCGCGGCCCATCCGCCGACCCAGTGCCGAGAAGAACCGGAAGACCCGCCACCTAAGGCGGGGGTAGCCCGTCAACGCGCTCGACACCCGTCGCCCGAAACCCATCCATCGCCAGCGGACCGCGTTCACGAGGGCCTCCCGTAGCGGTCGGCGAGCTCCAGCATCCGTTCCGCGCACGCCTTGGGTGAGTACTCCTCGACCACCATCGCAGCGCGTTCGACCAGTGGGGCCAGGGAGGTCGGAGAACGGATCGCGTCCAGGATCGCGGCCGAGAGAGCCCCGGCATCGTCGGGAGGAACGAGCACCCCGGCGCCTCCTCCGCGAAGCAATCGCCGGGGGCCTCCCGGACAGGTCGTCGAGATCACCGGGACGCCGAGCGCCATCGCTTCGGCGATCGCCAGCCCGAATCCCTCGCGGCGCGCTGGATGCACGAACAGATCGGCGGACGCGATGGCCGGATAGGGATCCTGGACCTCGCCGCGGATCTGAACGCGGTCCTTCAGGCCGACGGCCACGATCTGCTCACGCAGGGCGCGCCGTCCGGGCCCGGTACCGAGCACGAGCAACTCCCAGTCCCCCAAACGATCGCCGGCCTCAGCGAGGGCTTCGATCAGCACGTCGTACCCCTTGTGCACGCTGATGCGACCACAGGCAACGAGACGCACCGCCGCGGTCTTGCTCTCCTTTCGCGCCCCGAGAGAGCGGATCTCGTCGACGTCCACCGGGTTCTCGACCAGCTCGAGCGGGGGTGACGTCCCGAGGAAGGCGCCCAGATGATCCAAGAGATCGCTCGACACCGCGGCGACCGCCGGCGCGTTCCGGTAGGTCCGCTTCTGCAGGGTCGGGAGCAGGCGTTTGCGAGGCGCGAGCTCCGACATCCCGAAGTTCACGAACGACGCCTCCCATGGGATCACGGGAACCTGTGCTCGCCGTCCCGCGAACAGGACATAGGGGGACACGAACTCCGGAGATGAGAGGGCGAGGGTCGGCCGGTTGGAACGGAAGTAAGACGCGATCGCTCCGGTCGAGCGCACCGCCCGAGTGTGGCCGAGCCCGATCCACCGAGTGGTTCCGTCATGCTCCATGCCGGATGGCCCGTCGATCGTGACCAGGTCGAGACGCGCACCAAGATCGTTGAAGCCGCGGCTCAGCCAGCGAGCGATGCGATCGAAGGCACCGGTGCTTTGAGTCACGAGAGCGATGTCGGCGGGTCTCATAGGACCGCCTCGAGCTGGCCCAGCAGGTTGCGAGCCGAGGACTCCCACGAGACCGAGGAGCGCACCAGGTAGCCGGCCGTCGCCCCGTAACTGATCCCGTTCTCGGACAGGACGTCGGCGAGTGCCCGCGCGAAGGCATCCGGTTCGGCAGGAGCACCGGCCGCCGCTCCCTGCGAGGCGAGAAACTCACCCACGTAGGTGTTGTCCGCAGCGGCGATCGGCACCCCGAGGGCGGCGGCCTCCATGATCGCGATCGAGTGGGAGTCGTACCGCGAGGCGAAGGCGAACGCCCGCGCCCGGCAGAAGTGATCCCATTTGTCGTCGCCCTCTACGGGGCCCTCGATCAGGACGTCGTGCACGCCGCGCTTCTCCGCGTAGCGCTCGAGTTCCGCACGGCCTTGCTCTCCCGTACCGCGCATAACCAGCGGGGGGCGGGGGGTCGGGAGGCTAGAGAACGCGTCGATGAGGATGTCGAGTCCCTTGTGGTGGATGTCGTAGCGCCCGATCCACAAGAGGTAGCCGCCGCTCCCGCCGTCCCAGCTCCGATCGAGGGGCACATCGACGGCGTTGGGCGCGACGAGTACGGGGCACTCGGCCCCCACTGCACTGATGTTGCGCTGCTCCTGCTCGAAGAAGATGTGCACCGCGGACGCTCCTTCGATCACCGTCCTCTCCGAAGTGGTTCGCCACAGGAGCTTGGTCGCCCTGCTTCGGGCCAGCACGTCGGGCTCGTAGGCGCCGTGCGGGACCAACACGTAGGGCACACCGGCGCGTCGGGCGAGCTTCGCCCCCCACAGGTTGTAGGGCGTCCAGCCGGAGTGGAGGAACAGCACGTCGTGGCCGGGGAGGAGCTCCCTTAGGCCGCTGGGGTACTGCAGTGAATGCCGGGCCCTGAGAGCGACGCTCCGGAAGGTCACGCCTTCCTGGGTGCCGGCCATGTTCCCGCCGGCGCACGCGACGGATACCTCGGCTCCAGCTCGGGCCATGCCGCGGGCCCAGCCTCGAACCGACAACGCCGGGCCCCCATCGGCGGTGAGGGTTTGGGGGAAGAAGTGGAGGACTTTCATGCGGGAGCCGGTTCCCTGAGCACCGATTTGACGATGCTTGCGAGGCGATCACTCGCCTGTGCCAGTGACAACCGCGCCGCCTCATCGGTGGGGATCTCGAGATCCAGCGATGCCTCGAGCGCGTTCGCCAGACGCTGCTCGGTCACGCGCCGACCGGCGGCCTCCACCGCGATCCCCGCCCCTCCGGCAACGATCGGCGGACCACCCCGGTCAAGGCATACGACCGGAAGTCCGGAGGCAACCGCCTCGGCGACCGCCAGCGGAGAGTCGTCGTGGAGGCTGGGGAGGATGAATGCTCCGGCTTCCTCACGCATCGTGCGCAGCACCTCGTCCCGGCTCACCGCGCCGCGGAGCTCGATGCGCTCCCGCGCCGGCGAACGTTCGACGATGCGCCGCAGACGCGCTCCGTCTGGTCCGTCCCCGCAGATGATCAACCGCCAGGCCGGAGCGTACTCAAGCGCGCCCACGGCGAGATGCGCTCCCTTCCACGCGAGCAGTCGAGACGCGAACAACGCAACGCGTGGACGACTGCCAGAGGGACGAGTGCCCGGAGGGTTCCCCGGGAACAGTGCATTCTGGAACACGAGAGCTTTGCCTCGTTGTTTGCGAGGGAGGAACGCGGCGGTATCCGGATTCTGCACCAACACGGCAGAGCTTCTCTTCACGGCCGACCGCGCCATGGGGTTCAGATAACGGAAGCCTGCGCGCATGGCGAGACGCGTCCCTTCGTAGGCCATGCCCCGCGGCCCGAGCGAGAGCAACAGCCCGGCCGGCGGCACCACTCCTCCGCCGACGGGGCCATAGATGAACGGCATCCCATCCGGACCCCCGGGAGAGCCGAGCCATGCGTTCGCCATCGTGAGGTGCCACGCAGCGTCGAAGTCGTGCCGGCCGGACAATTCGTTGGCTACCGCGTGTGCCGCCCGGAGCCACAATATGTAGTGGAGACGGATCCCTCGTTGACCTTTCTTGTAGAACGCCGCCCGGCGCGGCAGCTGCACGTAGTGGAAGTGCAGCGAGTCGCGCTCGGGGATGTGCGGCAGCTCAGCCTCGATCGCCTCCCGGTAGCCGGTGCGTGTGATCACGTGTGTGTCCGCGAACGACGCGAGGGAACGCGCCAATGCCCAGCCCGCCCCCGGCTCCGAGCCTCGGTTCGGCTCGCACGCGTACGCGGTCGCCAGCAGCCTCACCGGACCCTGCCCAGGACCCTAGCCTTCGCTCCGGCTGCCGGTCGGTAGAAGGCGTTCATCCTCCGCAGCCGCGCGATCTCGCTGTCGATCGTCGTGTGCGCCGCGAGTCGCCGTTCGAACAACGACTTGGCGAACTCGTACAGCTCCATGTCGTGCTGGTTCACCTGTTCGATCGCGGTACGCTCCGCCGAGCTCAGATCATCGAGGGACGTACGCGCCGCGGTGACGTTCTTGCGTGCGTACATCACGGGCCGGGACCACCCGAGCTCCGCCTTCAGAAGAAGGACGGACTCGTCGAAGCGTTCGGACAATCCAACACATGAGAACGACGCCTCGAGGTTGGCCTTCGCACGTTCCAGCATCCCGTCCGGATCCTCCTCGAACGCGTCCAGACCCCCGCCCGAGATCATCCTGGTGGCTCCATCGTGGGTGTGAAGACGCGCTTCAGCTCGTTCAACGAACGCTCGGAGATCGAGGTTCTGCGATTCGATCCTCTTGTTGAGCGGTGTCTGGGGCCGCCGCTTCAGATAGAAGAAATACGAGACCACCCGATCAACCGGAGACCGAAGGAACGTGATGTAGGTCGAATCCCCGGGGATGTCTTCGTGGAGGCCGAACAGCATGTGGCCGTCGACCAGGGCCAGGCTTTCCCTCCGGCCCTCATCGAGCGCGCGGAAAGACGCCAGGTCCTCATCCTTGAGGAGGCCACCCCGGTAGATCGACCCTTTCGGGTACTGCCGTCCGAGGATGCTCCCCAACGAGGTCCCGGCCGTGCGTGGGACGTGCAGGAAGATGACGGTCTGCGCCATTTGAAGGGGAGATACGGCGGCGGGGGCCCAATCCCTTCCGCTCCGCCTCCCTGGGTCGTGGCTCGCCGGAACCTGGGGCCGGCTCCGGTAGCAAGCGGCCCCCGCTCCGCTCACCCAGAGCGTTTTGAGGGTTCGCTCCGGGGGCCCGCTTCGTTCCGGGCCTTGCGGATCGGTTCCGGGCGCGGCCTCGGGGGGCTCGCTCCGCTTGTCTGGAAACCGGCGCGATCTACTAGGGGGCGTTCGGGTTCGCCGTGGCGCTGCGGCGGGTGCGGGTGGTCGTGGCTTTGGGTTTTCTCGTCGCCGCCTTGGGTTTGGTCTTGGGTTTGAGTTTCCCGGCGCGCCGGTCGCGGGCGGTCTTGGCTTTGTGGCAGGGGTCGCAGCGCGGGTCGAAGTTGAAGTGTGCGGTTGGTCCCCGCGCGGCGACCGGTTCGATGTGGTCGAACTGGGGCCTGAAGCTGTTGCCGCAGTCGACGCACCGGACGCCCTTGAACTCGGGAGCCTTGCCCAACTCCAGGGCGACGCTGATCTCGACCGGGGTGGAGCGTCCCCAGCGCTTGAAGTGACGGAGGTCCTTTCCGTCGTAGAACACGCCGTTGAGGAACGCATCTTTGGCGATCTCCTTGGCGATCTCGGGAGCTACCGGGCCGATTCCGGGGATCTTGCACACCTCGCCCTTGCGAACCTCGGTCCATCCGCGCGTGGCGACCTCGTGGCTGACCAGGATCACCAGCTCGGGGCGCTTGGCCCGTCCCTTGCCCGATCCCTCGATCAGTTCGGCGTAGGCATCGGCGAGATAGCGCTCGAAGGGTTCCACCTCGCCGCCTGCCTTCTTGGCGGCTCGGGCCAACCTCTCCGCCCCGGCTTCGGCACGAGTCATGATTGGTGCTCCGATGTGAGGCTCGAATGACAGGTGGACGTTGACCATGCCGAGTTCGTCGGCGTGATGCGAAGACCGCCGGGCCTTCCGCTGTCGCTCCGCCAGGCCCTGGTGCTGCTCGGCTTCGAGCTTGGTCCTGCGGGCCTCGTCCCTCAGCACGTGGAACGACTCCTTCTTAGCGACCTTGAGGAGCTCCTTGGCGGAGCCGGGAGCGGCACCTTCGGCGCGAGCGATCTCGGTTGCTTGATCCAAGGACACCTCGCCGCTGCGTAGAGCTGCGTTCAACGGCGCGGAGCTGGCCAGGACTTCGCTCGTCGCCAGGGTTTCCTTGGCCTTGCCTATCGAGGTGCCGGTAGCTCGCGCGAGGGACTCGGCGTCGTCGATCTTGCCTGCCAGAGCGGCGACCCCGAAGGCGGCCAGGCGCTGGGCCTGGATGAAGTCCTTCATACGTGCCTTGGCCTCGGGGATGGAGATTAGGTCCGGCTCGAGCTCCGAGTTCGCCTTCTTCAGAGACTCGACCGCGCGGGCCTCGTGGGTGGTTTTCATCCCTTCATTCTGACGAGGGGGTGTGACACGAGACGCCCGAAACGGGCCATTTCGAGGCGATCGTCGAAGATTTCTGAACTTTTTTCGGTCCGGACGGATCACCAGTGGCTGAGAGCCTGAAGCATCAGGGGCGGTCGTTGCCTTGGGATCGCCAGCCCCGGAGGGTGAGCATGCGATCTCGCCACCGGAAGGCCTTCTTCTTCTTGCCCACCCGGTAGGTGTTGTTTTCGAACGTGACGCCTGAGTACACCGAGGAGCCTGCTGCGGATCCCAGAACGCCGGTGAAGCCTCGGGTCATGCGGATGCGGTTGGCGGCGACCCGGACGTTCTCGAGGAGATAGAGGCCGTGCGTTCCGGTTCCTCGGTCGTCGGAGCGGAGCAGGATGCCGTTGCGGTTCTTGGCGATGCGGTTGCCGGTCACGGTCACGTCTCGTGACGTTGAGATCGTGATCCCGGAGCCGGCGACGCCCTTCGACGCGGTGAGTCCGTTTCGCCGGATCGTGTTGCCGCGGATCACGGCGCGGTAGGAGATCTCGTGGAGGATGCCTTCGTTCTCGTTGAACTCGATCAGGTTCCCGTCGTAGAGAACGTCCAGGTTGTTTATGTCGGTCCAGAGGCCGGGACCGTAGTTGTTGTGCGAGTGGTTGCCGCGGACGATCAGGTCGGTGGTGTTGACCCACTTCGAACCGCCGGCCTCCCAGCGCGGATCGAACCCCTTGTTGTTGTTGAAGGAGATCTCGTTGTTCTCGACCAGGATCGAGTCGCCCTGACCGCAGAGTCCGAGCTGACCGTTGTGATGGACGTAGTTACCGCTCACCACGGCTCCGCTACCCGACCAAATGCCGCACCCATGATTGAGGCGGATCTCGTTGTCTTCGATCCGCCAGTCGGTGCCGGTGTAGGTCGAGATGGCTCCGGACTGGGCGAGGTTGGCGAACTTCTCGATCACCAGGCCCGAGATCGACACCCCGGGCGTCCCGGTTCCGAGATTGATGCCGTAGAAGGCGAATGGCGTCGAGGCCACCTCGACCTCGGAACCCGCCGGCTCCTCGGCGAGGTAGAGCGCCGCGGTGTCGTAGTCGAGGAACGACTCGCCGGCATCGAGTTCGTCGAGCGAGGGCGCCGGGACCATCGGGACGTCGTCCACGAACACGGTGTTGGGGATGCGGCAGAGACCGGAGGTTGCATCCCGGCACTCCCCACGCATCACCGGTTCGACGATGGGCGCGGGAGCGGAGAACGCTCCCGAGGTCGAGGTGAATCCAACAACGGAGATCGCGCCGGAGAGCACCGCGCCGGGGGCGCCGATGAAACTCTGGTCGGCCTTCGGGCGGATCGTCCTGGAGACCCTGTGGAGCCCGGCATCGAGGCAGAAGCTCTGGCCGGGCAGTGAGGCGTCGACCAGCGTGGGGAGGTCGGCGCCGGGCGGGACCGGGACGCAGAGATCCGGGAACTCGGGCAGATCGGGGAGCACCTGGGCCGAGGCGGCCGGGGCGAGGGTCAACGCGAGAAGGGCGCCACATAGCGCCCCGATCAACCGTGCCGGACGGCCCCGATCCTCTCCTCTCACCCCTCTAATGTCGGCATAAGACCAATCGAAGTAAATACGCAATCACTGCGAAACCGGACACCCCGTAGGGGGCTAGTCGATCAGGGCGTCCTCGGACAGGGTGATCGGCTCGATGGCGTCGGACAGGCGGAAACGTGGCATCCGGGGCGTGGGTTCGGCCACCGGAACCAGAGCATCGCCCTCGCGCACCAGGGCCGGAAGCGGTAGCAGGCGGAGCAGTACCTGGGCGCTACCCACGAACGTTGCCGTGCAGACGGCGACCGCCCACTGGGCCGGCAGGAGCGCCAGCGACAGGCCGATCGTCGAGTAGAGAACCGAAACCAGATACAACCGCAACGCCACGGCCCGCACCGGAAGACCCGTGCCCAACAGTCGATGCGAGGTGTGGTCCATCCGGGCGCCGATCACCGGTTCTCGACGGATAACCCTTCCGATCGCCATCAGCGAGGTGTCGAAAACGAAGATCCCGAGCACCGCCACCGGGATGGCGGTCGCCACGAACGGGTGGAGCCCGTCGGTCGATAGGCGCGCCCCGAGCGCCGCGAGTGCGAAGCCCAGCGGGAGGCTGCCGGTATCGCCCATGAAGATGCGCGCCGGGTGGAAGTTGTGCGGCAGGAAACCGGCCAGCGCACCGGCGAGTGCGATGGCGACGAACGCGATCCCGATGTCTCCGGCGAACAGACCCAGCGCGGCCAGGGTCGTAGCGGCCACGGCTCCGGCTCCGGATGCCAGGCCATCCATGTTGTCCATGAAGTTGAACGCGTTGGTGATCCCAACCAACCACAAGAGCGACACGATCAGGTTGAGTCCGGGAGTTCCGAAGAGTTCGAGGCCGAAGCCATGCCCCCACGCGAAGCCGGCGATGAGAACCTGGAGAACCAGCCGCAGGTGCTCGTCGAGATGGAAGCGGTCGTCGATGAATCCCATGACGCCGAGAGCCCCGGCGCAGACGAGCAGCGCCCAGAGATCGCCTCCCCGGCCGGAGATCGCGGTGGCGAGGAGCCAACCGGCGAGGATCGCGATCCCACCCATCGTTGGCGTCGTGACCTGATGCAACCTCCGTCGGCTGGGATCGTCCGACATGCCGCCTCGGAGAGCAACCCATCGCACCACCGGCGTGAGAGCAGCGGTGGTCCCGAACGCCACCGTGGCTATGAGTAGCAGCGCTCCGACGTCAGTCCACATGGGCCATCCGTCCCGTGCGGACCCATTCGGCGACGAGCAACGCCACGAACGTCGAGTTGCCCACGAGGTAGCGCTTCCACAGACGGCGCGGTTCCGATCCCAGCCGGTGCATCCATTGGAGTCCCGAGCGCTTCATCCACTCGGGCGCTTCCTTCTTGGTGCCGGAGAGGTAGTCGAACGCAGCCCCGACCCCCGCGAGGACCGAGGCATCCAGCTTCGCCACGTGGGTTTCCATCCAGAGTTCTTGCTTGGGATGTCCGAGACCGATCCAAACGATGTCGGGCGCCGCGGCGTTGATGCGGGCAACGTCCGCCTCGATGACATCACGTCCGGTCAATCCGAACTCCGGAGTGTGGGACCCGACGATCTGGATCTCGGGGAAACGCTCGCTCAATTGCTCGACCAGCGCGTCGACCACACCCGGGGTTCCGCCGTAGAAGTAGTGACGGAGCGATGATCCGGTCGCCGCGAACAGATCCAGCATGAAATCGGGCCCGTAGACACGATCGAGCTCGACCCCAGCTCGGCGGCCGAGCCACACGAGCGGCATCCCGTCCGGATTGACCAGCGAGGAGTTCGTCAGCGCCCGGCGGAGATCGGGATCCCGGCGTGCGGCGAGGACGGTAGAGGCGGTGCAGAAGGCGATGGTCCCCCGGCTGCGGGACCGGACCATACCCTCGACGTGAGCGACGGCCCGGGCGGGATCGACGGCGGCGATCGAGGTGCCGAGGACCCGGTAGGAGGGGGTCGGGACTCGGGCCGGAGCATGCCCAAGGCGGTTCTCGGTGAGGATCTCCCCATACCAAGAACCGAGGCCCGCACGATCTGCCCGCATAGCCCCACGTCCTTCGCCCGCCGCGTTATGTGAAGCTTGTATTGGACGAAAGTGCTTGGTTTCCTGCCGGGTGACGAAGGAATTTCCGGATGTTCCCGATCAGTTCCCGAACGTTGCCCGGACCGAGATCGTCCGGTCCAGGATGCCGCTGCGGACCAGCGCCGGTCCGGCGGGCGGACGGACCTCCAGGGAGAACCGGTCGGGAACCGCGGTCGCCTGGGGGAAGAGGTCGAAGGCGAAGGTCCCGTCGCTCTCATCCCACGCCGACGGCACCAGGTAGGTGAACTCCACGATCGAGGTTTCCGAGGGGAGGATCTCGACGAGGTCGTAAGCGACCGGGTGATCGCCCTCCCGGCCCGCTAATGGCTCGCTTGGGTCGCCGTCAACCCTCGAGCCCGTCAGCCGGCTCCCTTCGGGCATCAAGAGATAGAGGACCATGCCGTTGATGCCCGCCCGGTCCCCCTCGACCCCGGGACCGAACAGGATCGAGGGCGGAGCATCGGCCGGAACGTTGTTGGTCAGCTCGATGCGCGTTGTTACGCGCGCGTCGCCGTCGGACTCGAGCTCGACGATCGTGTCGATAGTGCGGGTGAGGAAGTAATCCACCTTGTTGGCGGCGGCGTTGTTGCCGTAAACGAGCTGCACGTTCGGCCCCACCGCCGCGTAGTCGCCGTCGACCCCGAGGTCCGCAAGTGCAGCCTGCACGTCGTCATCGACCGAATACAGCTTCAGATGTTGCCCTCTCGTGGCCCGGCCGAGCCCCTCGGCGAGGGGTCCGACCTCCACATCCCCGGCTCCGAGACGTTGCCATAGGGCATCGACGAGGGCTGCGAGGTAGAGGTTCTGATCGTCAGGATCGGGGAACTCGACGTAGCTGTCGTAGAGGAGGGCCTCAACCGCGTTGTCGGGCCCGATCGATCCGGCGAACCCGTCGACGGTGAGCGGTCCGGTACCGCGGGTCATCTCGGACAGCACGATCGGGTCCATCGCCATCACCCCGTCGAGGGAGTTGCCGGTGCTCTCTTCGTAGACCTCGAGCCACACGCGCGCGACCTCGGGGAAGTTCGGCGAGTAACCGGCCTGGCGAGGATCCCGCAACGCTCCGACGTCCCTGTAGAGATCGCGATACCAGCCCGGCACCGAAGCCGGAGAGTTCAGCAGTCCGAGAGAGCCGATCGGTCGGACCGCGCCGAGGCTCAAACGCCCCTCCTCCGCCTTCAGGATCCCGAAGACGCCGGGGAACCCTCCGGACCCGCGTGCTTCGCTCGGAGATTGGAAGGCGAGGAAGTAACGACGCACGCCGTCGCGCCCGAAGAGCGATGGAAGGGCATCCATCAGCGCGGCGACCCGCCGGGTCGATACCGACGCCGAGGAGACCTCCGCACGGGCATCCTCCAGCGCCTCCTCCACCGACCCGAGTTTCGGATCGGGAGCCTCCTCAAGGATGCTCTCGGCCCTAGCCAAGAGGGCGGCCGCCTCCTCCACCAGCGGAGCGGCGCGATCGATCGCTGCGAACTGGACCGTGCCGTCCCGGTAGACGGACTCGGCCAGGGAGCCGGGGTCCCCGTCCGACGCCGCATCGAGGGCGTCGACCAGCAGCACCCCACCCCGGACCGACAGGTCGGCGGCACGACCGAGGGACTCGATCGCCCTGGCGTCGCCTCCGATGAAGGGGAGACGTGCGGCGATCCTGAACGAGGGATGCCCGGTCAGACTCACGAGCGCGCTGGTCGCGTCCCTCGCCTTCGAGAGGCTCGCCGCGGTCGAGGTGAAGTCTTCGGCATCGAAGGCAGCCCGGGCCTCCTCCAGTTCCTCGAGCGCGGCCTGCTGGGACGACCTGAGGCGGAGCGTGACGTAGACGCCATCGACCACCAGCGCGACGACGATGAGGGCGACCACGAGCGCCGCCCACCGGAGCCTCCTCGACCCATGCTTGAACACCCCATGGATTGAATCAGGGATCGGCGCAAACCACGTCGAACTTCCCGAACCAAGCAGGACTCGGGACGTCGAGGTCGAATTGCTGACCAGCACCCGCTCGAGGCTGGGAGGTCGACCCCGTGAGGCTTCAGAAGATGAAGATCATCCTTCCGATCATGGCGCTGGCACTCGCCGCGCTCCCCGGCCCGATGGCCACCGGCCATGAGTTCGCCGCAGATGCGTCCGTGACGCTGAACAACAACGGAGACATCTTCAAGGGCAGGGTCTCATCCGATCGAGGTCGCTGCGAGCGGGGACGGAAGGTCACCCTTATGCGGGACTTCAAGAAGAAGCCGTCCAAGGCGGTCGGCTCCGACGTGACCAACAAGAAGGGCCGCTACCGGATCGTCAAGGAGAACGCTCGCGGACGCTACTTCGTGAAGGTCGCCCGCAAACTCAACACCCCCTACGGGCACCGCCACAACTGCAAGGGCACTCGCTCCAGCACGATCAAGGCGAAATAGAAAGACCCGACCCCCCTTCGAGGGCCGGGTCCTCTCTTTCGCGCGGTCCTAGATGCCGATCAGCTGATCGTTTCCAGGGCCACCCTTCGCAACGTCTTTCCCCTTACCACCGTAGATCGTGTCGTCGCCGAAGCCGCCGAACAGACGGTCCACGGCTTTGCCGCCCTTGAGGACGTCATCGCCACGCTTGCCGAAGATGGAGTCTCTGCCCCCGCCTCCGGACAAGAAGTCGGCGCCGGTCGAGCCCTCGATCAGTTCCCGCCCCGCTCCACCGTAGATGTCGAAGCCGCCGGTAACCGCCGCGCCGGACGCTCCCTTGGGAGCTGCACCGACTCCGGTGTTGACGACGACCGCATCGGCACCATCTCCGAGCCGGATGATGATCCGGACCGTGCCCGGTGACGGCGGAACGTTCACAACATCGTCACCGTCGCCGGTGGTCGTGACGATCGTCACTCCATCGAGGCCCTCGAGGTTCGGATAGGTGATCGTGTCGTCGCCGTCCCCGCCGATGATGATGATCTCGACGTTGGTCGTGCCTTCGGGAAGGTTGACGATGATCGTGTCGTCACCGTCGCCACCATCGACCTCGATGACGGTACCTTCGGGCGTACCCTCACCGACATTGAGGACGACGGTGTCGTTGTCGGGCCCCGCGTCGACCGTGACCTGCTCGGTGTCCCCATCGGTGTCGATATCGATGTGGTCCTCGCCCGGTCCCGTGATAACGGTTCCGTTGTTGACATCGGCATCATCGTCACCGGTCGAGCCGCAGATCTCGGTGGCAGGGTTGCACTCTCCCTCCGGAAGCGGATCCGCCCCTGGAGGCGTAACGATGTCGCCACCACCCGGATCGGTCGGCGTCGGTGTCGGAGTCGGCGTCGGAGGAGGAGGCGGGGTCGTGCAATCTGGGTTCACACACCACGGTGTGAAGGCCACGTCTCCTTCGATCAGCTGCCCGATACCGCCGGCGTTCAGAAGATGGGTCGGTCCCGAAGGATCATCCCACCAGTTGTTATCGGCGACGAAGACGCTCTCGTCGCTGGCGTTGAGCGCCGCGCTGTCGTTGTCATCGAACCTGTTGAGGTGCGCGGTCAGGCTCGACTCGTCGGAGATGAGATAGCCGAGGTAGATCCCGGTCGAGTTGTCGAAGAGATCGTTGTCCGTAACTGTCGCCGAGGTCCCTCCGCCGAAATAGTCCGTAACGAGGATCCCAGCAGAGGTCGAGCCATCACTTAGAGCAGTGCCTCTGTTGTTACTGATCGAGTTATCGGAGACGTCCGCCGTACCGCCGGCCCCGACTTCCACCGCGTAATCGAGGTGGTTCCCGAGCCCCTTACCGACAAACACGTTGTTCGAGATCGTGGCGGTCGATCCCGTGCCCTTGATCAGCACGCCGACCCGTCCGTAGTCGGTGAAGGTGCTGTTGGTGATCGTGAGGTGGCTGGCGGACAGACCGCCAGAGTGTGAATCTGACCCCAATCCGCCAGGAACGGTCCCCCCGAAACCCATGACCGCGAAGCCACCGTAGCCAGGGCTCCCGAGAGAGTCGAAGTCGACGCTGTCCACAGTCGTGTTGCCGTGAGACCGAAGACCTTGCCGGACGCTGAACCCGGTGCCGACGAGGGAGACGTTACTGAGATCGAAATCGACTCCTTGGTTAACGAGAATCCATGCACTGCCGGCGTTGTTGTTATTGGGGAACGAAGCCGCCGGGTGGATCTCAGCAGCGCCGACACCAACCACTGTCAGGCTTTTGTCAATAACGAGGTTGCCTTCGGTGTGTGTGCCCGGCTTGAGATTCACGGTGCCGCCGGGAAGCGCGACATCTTCGCTCTCCTGAATCGGCTCCGCAGATCCGGTTTGTGCCGAAGCAGCATCGACATACAGCGAGGAAAAGTCCCCCTGGAAGCCGGTGGTCCCGGCAGTGTCTGTACCGGACCCCAAGAGCGGTGTGTAGTCGAAGTTCGCCGAGGCAGGCCCCGCGATGTCGGGCTGCCCCCCCGGGTCAGTTGCCGTTCCACCTGCACTCACGGGAATCAGTGCTGCATAGCCCGGCTCGGCACTGTTGGCGGTGCTGACCACCGGGGACGTTGTCCCGTACCAGTTGCCGCTGAAGTCCTTGAGGTTGGTCCCCGCAGCCGGCAGCGAGCCACCCGACTGGCGGTCCACGATCTCGCCGTACCAGTTGCCAGAGATGTTGTTGTTACTGAACGTGGAGTTCGCTGCCGTCTGAACAGGAGAGTTCGTGCCGCTACTTGCATCCAGAAACAGAATCCCCACCGTCCGGTTGTTGACGATGCTGTTCTCAGTAAGCGTCGTGTTGTCCGTTTGGTTTCGGAAGATCATGCCGGTGTGGTTGTTCTCGAGGATGCTGTTGAAGATCGAGTTCCCATTGCTGTTGTTGATGTCGATCGCGGTCCGGTTCCCGTACAGCCTGGAGTTCCGCAGCTCCACGTTTACGGTCAGGCCCTGAACCGCGACGCCGGCAAAGTTCAACTCGGTGTTGTTCCAGTCCGCCAGAGTGTTGCCGGTGCGCGTGATGCTGAACCCGTCCACGACTACGCCGGATGCACTGATCTGAACCGTCGCGCCACCGCCGCCGATCGGCCCCTCGATGGTGGAGTTGTCGATACCGGCGCCGAGGAGCTGAAGGCCGGCCTTGTTCACGACGACATCTTCGCCGTAGGTCCCGGCACATACCTGGACGATGTCGCCCGCCGTGGCTGCGTTGATCGCGGCCTGGATGGTGTTGTATCCGGGGGTCGCACAGTCGGTCCCGGGAGCACTTCCGATGGTTGCCGGCGATACGTAGTGAGTCACCCCGGCCGCGTTGGCGGGGCTAAACATGGCTGGGACCAGTCCGGCGATCAAAAGCGCCGCGGTTAGGAGTCCCAGAGACCGTGTCCGCCCCGGCGCGAAGAACTGTTTTGGCGATCTAATGTTCATGTTTCTCCCTTCGAAGCCCCCGAGTGGGCATCAACTAGATCTTTGGTGGATGTCCCCAGCATCTAGGTCTTATGGGTCCCTTTCAATAGGGTTTTCGGAGAAATAGATACGCTTTTCTACCTATTGGACCTGGTTCATTCCCATGCATAGGACCCTGTATGGAACGAAATCCCAGGTGTTTGTCTGATGTCGGTCTCGGACCTGACGGTCAAGTAACCGTTCGCTACCGTGGTGGTCCAACGAACGCTGGGGAACACCACAGATCTCTTAAGAGGAGTGAAGAACATGACCACGATGGACGAGCTCAAGGCCGCAGGGCTGCTCGGGGATTCGGGTTTCGGGCTGACCGCCAAGGGTCGCGTGTGGCTCAAGGAGCTCGAGATGGCCCGGATCAAGTCGTCGGCTCAGGGCCGGGGGGGTGCCGACTTCGAGTACCTCAACGGGATCGAGGGGATCGGCGACGGCTCGGCGCGCGGCGACGATGAAGACTTCCTCATGGGGACCAACGGCCTCCTCAGGTAATACCGAACCACCAGGAGCCCGGCTCATCGCCGGGCTTCGTCGCGTCTAGAGCTCGATCCGGAAGCGTCGCTCGCGATCGAGAACGCCGCGGATCAACTGCCCGGAGGAACCGTCCTCGTCGTCGATCTCCGAGATCTCGAGCAACCGCCCGCTCGGGCCTTCGGCGGTGAGTTCGAACGAGTCAGGATTCACGGTCGTCTGGGGGAACAGCGTGAACGGGAAGTGCCCGCCCCTGATCCCACCGGCGAGTTTGTAGGTGAGGGTGACGGTGCTGGCCTCCCCCGCCGGGATCCGCACGATCGTCCACGCCACCGGAGAGACGTCGTCGTGCCCGCGGAAGGCTGCATCACGCCGGCCGTCGATGGTGACCACGGGATCGCGGGACCCCTCCGGCATGAGGAAGAACAACGACATCGTGTTGGTCCCGTCGGCCTGGCCCTCGATGTGCGACCCACTCATCAGTCCACCCTGGTCGGGTGGCGCGAAGTTGGAGAGCAACGCGGTTGTCGTCACCGTGGCCTCCCCCTTTGCATCGAGCACGATGTGGGTTTCGATCGTGCGGTGCAGGTAGTAGTCGATCTTGTTCGCCGACCAGTTGTTGTTGAAGACGGATTGGACGTTGGAGTGCTCGTCGGTGTACCCGCCATCGATTCCGAGATCGACGAGTGCGGCCTCGATGGCCGGGTCGCCGGCGAAGATCTTGAGGTGGCCACCGGAGGCAGCATCGCTCAAGCCATCCGAGAGCCCTGTGACGTCCACCCGGCCGCCTCCCAGCCGGTCCCAGAAGTGATCGACGAGGATCTTGAGTGCCCGGTTCTGTGCGATCGGCCGGCCCTGGTAGTCGAGATAGACGTCACGCAGCAGCACCTCCCGCACGTTCCGGGGACCGATCTTGCCGAGGGCCCCGGCCTGTATCGGTCCGGTGCCCTGAGTCAGATCACCCAGGGCGAGGGGATCCATCGCGATCACGCCGTCGAGTTGTTCCCCGGTGCTGCGTTGGTAGCGATCGAGGATCACTTCGGAAACGACTGGGAAGTTGATCGACGCGTTCACTTGTCGCCACTCGTCAACCGCGCCGACGCCACCGTAGAGGTCGCGGAACCATCCTGGAGCGTCCGCAGTCTCCTTCCTGGAGTTCGTCAGTTCGCCGATCGGCTCCAGATGTCCGAGCTCGACCTTGCCGTCGTCGGCCTCGAGGATCCCGTAGAACCCGATCAGGCCCCCGCCGCCACGCGCTTCACTGGGCGACTGGAACGCGAGGAAGTAGTGACGCGGTCGATCCGCTCCGAGCAGTCGCGGCAGCTGCTCCATGACACGCACCCCTTCGTGAGCGGAATCAAGCGCTGAATCGAGCCGGTCCCCTGCTTTTTCCACCGCGTGCGACACCGGGGGGATGTTGCCCTCCGGAGCCATGGCGACCTCTCTGCGAGCAGCTCCAAGGAGACCAACCGCGTCATCGACGTAGGTGCGGGCCATGTCGAAGGCGGCAAGGTCGACCCGTCCGTCTTCGTACAGGGCACCGGCGAGGCCCTCATCGTGCGGATCCATCGCCTGGATCCCGTCGAGAGCCGTGACACCGGCATCGGCCGAGTGGTTGACCGCCGCCACCAACGAATCGATGGCATCGACATCCGAGCCGATCCCGGGGAGGTGGCTCAAGAGATTGAAGCTGAGGTGTCCGGTCATCCGCTCCGCAGCCCGGGCATGCGTCCGCGCGCTGTCGAAATCGCGCTCGGCCTTGTTGAACTTGGCGGCTTCGAGTTTGGTCGCCGCCTTGTCTAGCGCGGACGCGGTCCACCTCAGCTCAAGAGTGAGGCGAGCCGCGGTGTAACAGGCGTCGAGGACGAGGATCACGAACAGGGCAACGACGACGCTTCTCAGGATCTTCACGGCGGCCCTTGGTTCGCTCCTCCGGAGCTAGATCTTCAGCTTGTCGGACTTTGCGGCGGTGCACTCATGAACGTGGGAGTAGGGGTCATGATCATCCAGGGTGCGCGCCACCTTGACGTAGTACTTGCCGCTGGCGTTCGGGACCTTCACGGACCACTTGCCCTTCAGGTTGGTCGTCGCCGAGCCCACCTTCTTGTCCTTCCCTGACTTGACCTTGAAGACCTTCACCTGCCGCAGGGCGCTGCAGAACGCAGCTTCAGACGTCACTTTGCCTTTGACGCCCTTCTTGGATTCCCCGATCGTCACCTTCGAGTCGGCCACCTCCTCATGGGCCGACGCGACGCCGAACGACGCCAGCACCATCGAGGTGCTCGCTAGCACCACTACCAACCTGCGACCAAGAACCACGGTGAACCTCCTGAGATCTGAAGACGGCATGCAACTCACTATGGATAAGAATCGGCACAAAAGGGGGCCGGGCCTCTACGTAATCGAGGCATCTTTGAAGCCGGGCGGCGGAATCCAGGGGGGCCGGCAGGAACCTCTCCGACCGGGGCGAAATCTCGGGACAGGACGATCCCAACCAGCCAAGGACCTAAAGGAATGACTCGCCGAGCCTCAGCCGTTCTATGCGTGGGAGCGATGGTGACCGCGCTCCTGGTCGCCCTTCCCGCCACGAGCGGTGCGCAACTGTCGGTGCTCGACGCCCCGGTTCGGGATGTCGAACCCGTCGTCCTGACCGGGGACCGGGTGCCGGGGTGGTCACGCCTCGCGGCGACCGGCCTGGCCAACCCCTACCCCTCGGGGACCGAGTACGGCGATAACGTCCGGGACGCCCACAACGGAACCCTGACCGTCCCGCCCGATCCCCGCACCGGCGTCGATCCGGCGACGATCGCCGCGTACCGCTGGAACGGGAAGCGCTACATCGAGGTTCCGGTCCAGGTCGACGAACGGTTCCCCTACTTCCTCGCCAACGCCAACTCCGACTTCGGCTTCTACTCCGGCACCGACGAAGAGCTCACCTACGCGTGGGACAGCGAATCGTGGAAGAAGACCGCCGGAGACTGCTTCGCTGCGTACCCTGAGGGGGCCGAGGCGATGGCCGATCCGGTTCCGACCCTCGATGACGACGACGAGATCGCGTTCATGGCCTCCGACGCGGGCGCCGCAGCTCCCGCCGATGCGGTCCCGCCGCCCGGCGCCCTCAGCGATCCGTACGACATCACCCTGAACGACCCCTTCGCACCGGGAACTTCGAGCCACATCTATCTGTTCACGACCGAGAGCGGTTCCAGGTTCGACTCGAGCAACGGGTACGTCGATTACGAGCGCGACGCGAACGCCGACGACTACATCGATCGCGGTTCGTTCGCCGACGACGACCCCGAGAAGCTCGGTTCGTCGAACACCGGCTACGGGCCAAACCTCTCCGGCACGGTGTGCGACCCCGACGGATCGGTGCGCGAGTCCACCGACCGCTTCCCCCGCGACGGTGTCACCGTTAGCACGAGCGCGTATCGATGGAGGGCAACCGGACGATGGATGGTGCGCTCCAAGCGCGTCGCCAAACCGGGGCAGCCCGGCGTCTACGGTCCCGACCTCCTCGATCGTTGGAAGGGACGAGCGTTCCAGCAGAGTCCCGACTCAACGATCTCGCTGGTCGGTTTCGAAGACGAGCAGGTCAACTGGGAGGCCAACTCCTCGCTGCTCGGAGAGCTCGCGGGACCGGTCCGCGCGATCCGTGAGGTCTGGGGAGCCGACTCCGGAACCAACGTCACCAAGATCGAGACGTTCTACCGGGACACGATCACTTACCGCTTCCACGTCCGTGTGCACCCGATCCCGCCGGATGGGCTCTACACCTCGTGGGACTACAACCACGACAAGGTTGGGACCTACTACAACGAGGCCCTCGAGCAGGGTGTGCCGATCGATGGCGTCAATGACGAGGCCGTCGGCAACATCGACGACATCTTCGGTGAGCCGGCGTTCTTCGATGCCCCCGACCCGACCTTCACTCGCCCGCTGGCGTTCCTCAACTGGGAACAGGTTGCCGGACGCGGCGACGGCGGGTCCCTCATCTACATGTTCGAACTCAAGAACGCGAACGCGCTCGAGAATCCGCTCGTCACTCCCTATTACCGGGACGACGCCTGTCTTGACGACGGCACCGGTGACGACCCGTCGCGTCGCGAGTGGCCGGGCGAGAGCTACGCGTGGATGACCGAGCGAGAGCTCGACTACGTCGACCGACCCTGCTTCGGTCAGGCCCCCGAGGGCTACGAGGGCCTTTACAAACAAGGAGCGTTCGGCAGCCACGGGATCCACTACTTCGTTACGAACGACACCGACAACCTGATGTTGCCGAAGCCGATCACCGAGATCGACGGCCAGCAGACCGAATGGCTGGTGCCGATGGCCGCACCTGCCCGGGTAGGAGACCGCTACGCCAACACCGCCAAGGCACCTCTGATAGCCACGCCCTCGATGCTCGACGTCCCCGAACTCCCCGGGTTCTCGAACGAGCCGGAGCCGGAGCCGACCCCCACCCCCACCCCCACCCCGAGTCCCAGCCCCACCACCGACGATACGCCGCAGCCGGCCGATCCGGGCGACGGGGCGGCGGTCACCATCGATGCGTCCGATACCCTGGTCCCCTACCGCGGCAAGGTCGTGCTCTCGGGCACGGTGACGAGGGAGGCCGGCTGCACCGCTCCGGTGGTCGTCGAGCTGTACCGCCGGACGATGGACGACCGCCTCTCCAAGATCGACACGGTCGTCCCCGACGGCTCCGACAACTGGAAGGCGTCGGCGAAAGGAACCGAGAGCACCGTCTACAGCGCGGCGGTCGAGTCGAAGGGCAACTGCAGCGATGGCGAGTCGGACGGCGCGCTCGTCGAGGTGGAGGCGAAGATCAGCCTCGGCCGCTACAACGCGGAAACGCGGATCCTCAAGGGCTCGGTCCGCCCGAGGCACACACGTACCGAAGTACTCCTGCAAAGGAAGGTCAAGGGCGGGTGGACCACCGTCGCCACCGATCGTCTGAACCGGCGCTCCGACTTCGCCCTGAAGGAGTCATTGAGGCCGGGTCGCTACCGCATCCTGTGGGAGCAACAGAGCCCTACCAACGCTCGATCGGTCCTCCGCTTCCGCTTCACCCGCTGATCTCGCCGTAGTGCGCCATCGCGCAAATCACCGTGCCCCCAGAGCGCCCCTGCATCGACGATCGCAGCGTTGCTCGTCGCGTACGTACTCCCCGGTACGCCCGACTCCTCGCGCCTTGCGCTCCCCGCGCAGGGGCGCTCTGGATGTGGACGAGACTTACGCGATAGCGCACTGGTCAAGAAGCCGATCTCCCTTTACTTTGTGAATGGCCAGGGCGGCGTCGCCCTCAGTGGAGAGGGAGGTACGGCGGTGGGAAGAAGCGGACCCAGACGCATCGCGGCAGTACTGACGACCTTGCTGCTCGCGGGTCTCGCACCGGCAGCGCCGGCACTCGCCGGGATCGAGCGCTCCGACGCGGGAGGAGCGGCGACCAAGACCGTCAACCGATCCCTCGATCTAAAGTCGGTCAGGGTAGGGGGCGGCTACAAACTGTCCGGCTTCGCGTACAAGAGCAATGGGTCGGTCCTCCACCTTCAGCTGGACAACGCCCCGCAGGTTCACTCCGGGGACTTCCGCGGAGAAAAGGGGGCTGTGAAGATCAGTGACTCCCTGAGGAAGGTCACGATCGAAATGCCCTTCGACGGCGGATTCGGCAAGGCGATGCTATCGAGCAAGGTACCGGCCAGTGCCGTTAACGAGCGGAAGATCGAGGGTTGCAGCGGCAAGAAGTACTCGGTCGAGCATGAACTCTCGGGGATCCTCAAGTTCAAGACCGGCAGCGATCCCTTCGGCACTATCAAGATCCGCAAGATCAAGGCGAAGCTGACCGCGACCAGCGCGAACTTCCAATGCCAGCCGGTCGATCCCGAGTGCCCCGAAGTCCAACGCGTGATGGCCGTCAGCGGCAACGACTTCGTCATCGACGCCAGGAAATCGAAGGGCAAGGCCCGGGTAAGTCTCCTCATGATCGATCAGGTGACCCCGAATACGAGCCTTACTCACCGCGTGACGGCTAAGGTGCCCGGGAGCGCGGTCCAGTTGGCCGACGACCTGAGTAGTGGAAGCGTCGACACGACCGGGACCGGGGCCGAGCCCGACCTGGAGGGTGAGTTCTCGTTCTCGGCGACTGCCGCTGGCACGACCAGCCCGGGGGAATGCGGGACCACCTATCACTACCGCGATGGAGAGTTCTCGGGCGTCGGCTTCCATGCGGAGTTCGACTGGGGCGGCTCCTACTACCCGTTCGTCGGGGGTCCCATCATGGGGGGCGTCAGGCGCATCGAGGTCCCGTAGACGGTTCCCGGCAAAAGGGGTGTATCGGACGTGGCAGAATCGTTGTGCTGCAGCCGATACGGAGGAGGCTCACGTGAGCACGAACGAGATCGATGTGACGCAGCCCGTTTTCGTCGAGTCCGAACCCGACCCGTACCTCACCGGTGACGAGGTCGCCGCACGGGACTTCCCCTACGCGATGCGGGGCTTCGCGCGCGAGGAGGTCCAGGACTTCCTTCGTCACGTCGCCGACGAGATCGACGATCGCGACGGGCGCGCCTCCGATCTCGTGGCGAATGTCGACCGCCTCGAACAACGCACACTCGATCTCAGGGATGGCTTCGTCGCCGAGCGCGACCGGTTACTGGCCGAGATCGCCCGGCGGGACGACACGGTCGCCGAGCTGACCGCGGAACTCGAACGACCCGAGAGTGAGCGGCTGATGAAGGCTTACGGGACCGAGATCGCCCGCATGCTCGAGAACGCGGAGACGACCGCCAACAAGGTGCGCGATGACGCGGCCAGGGAAGCGGAGTCCCGCACTACCGATGCGCGCCGGGAGGCCGAGGAGGTGCGTACGAGCGCCTTGAACGCGGCCGAGCGTATGACCGCGGAAGCCCGGCTCCAGGCCAAAGAGCAACTCGCCGCCGCCGGTGAGGAGGCCGTAAGCATCACCCGGGTCGCATTCGAAGAAGCCGATGAGGTCCGGACCAAGACACGGGCACTCATCGATCGACTCGCCTCCTCGAAGCACATCCTCGAGGACCTCGTGGAGAAGGTCGATGAGGACCTCGCTCCGATGGCGGACGCTCGTGTCTGAGGCCCACCTCTCCGGGCCGGTCGTCGAGACGACCGGTTACCGATGCAACCAGTTAGGCTCGCTCGCTCCACGGTGACCCGGCCGTAAGGGCCGTTAGGAAGGAGCCTCGAGATGGCCGAAGCAGTGATCGTTTCCGTTGCCCGCACGCCGGTGGGACGAGCCAAGAAGGGCTCCCTCGTAGGCGACCGGCCCGATGACCTCATGGCGTTCGCGATCAAGGAAGCCCTTGCGAAGGTCCCCGAGGTCGATCCCGGTGAGGTCGTCGACGTCATGATCGGATGCGGCTTTCCCGAGGCGAAGCAGGGCATGAACCTCGGGCGTCGAGCCGCCCTTCTTGCCGAACTCCCGCAACACGTTCCCGGCACGACCGTGAACCGCTTCTGCGCGTCGTCCACGCAAACGATCCGCATGGCGTTCCACGCGATCAAGGCCGGCGAGGGCGACGTGTTCGTTTCCGGTGGTGTCGAGTCGATCAGCCAGGTCGACGGCTACCCCAAGGACATGGAAGAACTCCATCCGAGCCTGTTCGGCGACGACGCACCGATCGCGAACGTCTACATCCCGATGGGCATGACCGCGGAGAACGTCGCCAAGAAGTACGGCGTCGAGCGCGACGAGATGGATCGCTTCGCGCAGCGCAGCCAGGAACGCGCGGTTGCGGCGCAGGAGCGCGGGTTCTTCGACTGGGAGATCTCTCCGTTTACGAACTCGGAAGGGACCGTGGTTGAGAAGGACGACGGCCCGCGTGCCTCGTCGAGCTTCGAGAAGCTACAGACGCTGGCGCCGGCATTCGACCCCAGCGGTGTCGTGACCGCCGGGAACTCGTGCCCCCTCAACGACGGTGCCGCCGCGGTGGTCGTGATGAGCGCCGAGCGCGCCGAGCAGCTCGGCGTCACTCCCCTGGCTCGTATCGTCGCGTCGTCGGTCTCGGGGATCGAGCCGGAGATCATGGGCGTCGGACCGATCGAGGCGGTACGGAGAGTCCTCAAGCAGACCGGCATGTCGATCGGCGACATCGATGTCATGGAACTCAACGAAGCCTTCGCCGCTCAGGTCATCCCCGTGTGCCGTGAGGTCGGGATGGATCCGTTCGACGACCGCTTCAATCCGAACGGTGGGGCGATCGCGATCGGTCATCCATACGGGATGACCGGAGCTCGCATCATGGGGACCCTCATCAACCAGCTCCGGGACACCGACAAGACCTTCGGGCTCGAGACGATGTGCGTCGGCGGGGGCCAGGGCATGGCCATCATCATCGAACGCCTCTAGGGTGCCGCCGCACTAGGTTCAGCGGCTAAGAGCTGCGGCGCAGAGGTGCTCGGCCAGAGGAACCAGATCCTCGATCCGGGTCTTGTCGAGGAAATCGTCGGCCCACTCGGGGCACGTCTGGAGAGCCGCGGAGAAGGCGATGATCTTGAGGCCGGGACACTGCTCGCGGATGAAGATCGCGGTGCGGTCACCGTCCCAGCGCGGCATGCAGTAATCGAGGACGACGAGGTCGGGTTCGAGATCGCAGGCGAGCATGGCTCCTTCGAAGCCGTTCTGGCCGACGCCTCCGATGCGGAAGCCGCCATGGTCTTCGAACATGGCGGCCATGATCTCCTGCATCGAAGGATCGTCTTCGATGATCAGCACCACGGGACGGTTCATGCCCCTGTTATCGGTCTTCCCGAGGCGGGAGTACATCGTCAGAACTACTTACTTCCCCAGTAGCGGACCTATCCGGCAGAAACCTCAACTCGGACGGTCGAGCCCGCGGGGGCCTGGGGGACCAGGTTTCCGTCGATCGGGCGGCCGTCCACGACGATCTTTGTGGCCCGCGCCCGGGCCCCCTGAGGCTTGGTGACGTTGATCTCGTAGGTGGCGCCTCGGAACCTCCGGGTCATATGGAAGTCGCCCCAATCGGTGGGAACGTGGGGATCGATCCGCAGTCCGTCGTACTCCGGTATGATCCCGAGGATGTGCTGCGTGATCGCGACGAAGTTCCACGCCGCCGAACCGGACAGCCACGAGTTTTTGGCTTCCCCGGGGGCGGCCGCGTCCTTGCCGGCGATCATCTGCGCGTAGACGTAGGGCTCGCAGCGGTGCACGTCGCTGATCTCTTCACGGGCCGAGGGATTGATCCGCAGGTAGTAGTCGAACGCCCGATCGTCGTTCCCCGCCAATGTTTCGGCGATCATGACCCACGGGTTCGTGTGGCAGAAGATTCCGGCGTTCTCCTTGTATCCAGGCGGATAGGACCCCATCTCCCCGAGTTCGAGGTAGTACCTCGTGTACGCCGGCTGGTGAAGGACGATCCCATGGGGCGTCGCGAGATGCTCGGCCACCGACGCCAGTGCGCGCTCCGCTTTCCCGTCCTCGAGGCCGAGACCGGCCAGGATGCAGATGCCCTGCGACTCGACATAGATCTTGCCTTCTTCATTGCTTGCCGAGCCGATCACGTCGCCGTAGTAGTCGTAGGCCCGCCGGAACCAGGCGCCGTCCCATCCGTACTCGTTCACCGCCGCGATCATCTTCTTGCGCTCGAGACGATAGTCCTCCGCTTCGTCCGGATGCCCGCGTCGCTCGGCGAGATTAGCCATCTCATCCGAAGTGAGCACAAAGAGACCCGCGATGAAGACGGATTCGGCGACGCCTCCGGCGCGGTTCTCCGCGGTTTGGAAAGAGTCACCCGGCGTCTCCGAGAAGACGTTGAGGTTCAAACAGTCGTTCCAGTCGGCGCGACCTATCAGTGGCAGTCCGTGTGGACCTAGTCGATCGATCGTGTAGCGCAGCGCTCGCTGCAGGTGCTCGTAAAGAAGAGTCTCCGAACCCGCTTCGTTGTCATAGGGCACGAGCTCGTCGAGGATCCCGTGATCTCCTGTTTCCTTCAGGTACGCGATGACCGCAAGGATCAACCAGTGCGGATCGTCGTTGAAGCCCGAACCGACCGCGTCGTTGCCTCGTTTCGTCAAGGGTTGGTACTGATGCCACGCGCCACCGGTAGGCAACTGTGTCGCGCTGATGTCGAGGATCCGTTCCCGCGCACGCTCCGGGATCATGTGGACGAAACCCAGAAGATCCTGGTTCGAATCGCGGAACCCCATCCCCCGCCCTACTCCCGACTCGAAGAAAGACGCCGAGCGTGAAAGGTTGAAGGTGACCATGCACTGGTACGCATTCCAGATGTTCACCATTCGGTTGGCGTGCTCGTTCGGGATCGATACCTGGAGCCCACCGAGCAACGCCGACCAGTGGTCGGCCAGGCGTCCTCGGGCTGCCTCGATCTCTTCATCGCGCAGGTAGCGGTCGATGACGGGCCGGACGAGCTCCTTGTTGATGGTCTGGGAATCGGGCGGATCGAACTTCGAAGCCGCCGGGTTGGCCCAGTAACCAAGGACGAAGTTGACGGTGCGAGTCTCTCCCGGCTCGAGGGTCAGGTCGACCTGGTGGGCCCCGATCGGCGACCAGCCGTGGGCGATCGAGTCCGTGCAGCGCCCGGCCTCGACGGCCAGGGGCCGGTCCCATCCCCGGTAGGGGCCGAGGAAATCCTCCCGCTGGGTGTCGAACCCGACCGTCTCCTCGGAACAGGCGAGGTAGGCGAAGTGGTCCCGGCGTTCCCGGTACTCGGTCTTGTGAAAGATGACCCCGCCGGCCACCTCGACCTCGCCGATCGAGAGGTTTCGCTGGAAGTTGGTCTGGTCATCCCAGGCGTCCCAGAGGCAGAACTCGACCGCACCGAACAGGCTGATCGAAGCCGCCTGGTCACGGTGATTGGTCACCGTCGTGTGCCAGATCTCGAGGGTCTCTCCCAACGGCACGAGATAGAGGGTCTCGGCCTCGATCCCACCGCGGCTCGCTCCGATCGAGGTGTAACCGAGGCCATGGCGACAGCGGTAGTCCTCTAACTCGCGGCGCATCGGCTGCCAGGCGGGTGACCAGCAGTCGCCATCGGCGTCACGGACGTACAAGTAGCGACCGCCGCCGTCCTGAGAGGGAGTGTTGTACCGATATCGGGTGAGTCGTCGCAATCGCGCGTCGCGAAAGAAGGAGTATCCACCGGCCGTGTTGGAGATGAGGCCGAAGAAGTCCTCGCTCCCGAGGAAGTTGATCCAGGGAAGCGGCGTATCAGGGCGCGAGATCACATATTCGCGGGCCTCGTCGTCGAAACTTCCGAAACGCGTCAGGGCTTTCCTTTGCGAGAGGTTCTGTTCCGAGCATACAAGCAGGGCAACTTGCGATACTGCTCGGTCTGGGTGAGTATCAAATCTCCATTCAAGCGATGGGACGGGGAGACATATGGCAGAGATCGTTCTCGAAGACGTCTGGAAGGTCTATCCGGATGGAACCGAGGCAGTTCGATCTCTTGACCTCAACATCGCGGACAACGAATTCATGGTCCTGGTAGGTCCTTCAGGTTGCGGAAAGACCACCGCGCTGCGAATGGTCGCCGGTCTCGAATCGATCTCCAAAGGTTCGGTACAGATCGGTGACCGCGTCGTGAACGATGTGCCTCCCAAAGAACGCGATATCGCCATGGTGTTCCAGAACTACGCGCTGTATCCGCACATGAGCGTGTACGACAACATGGCGTTCGGCCTGAAGCTGCAGAAGGTAGCCAAGTCGGAGATCGACAAGCGGGTGCGGGAGGCGGGCCAGATCCTCGGCCTCGATGAACTGCTCGATCGCAAGCCCAAGGCCTTGTCGGGTGGCCAGCGCCAGAGGGTCGCAATGGGGCGTGCGATCGTCCGGCACCCCCAAGCGTTCCTGATGGACGAGCCGCTCTCCAACCTCGACGCCAAGCTCAGGGTCCAGATGCGCTCCGAGATCGCCCGCATCCAGCACGAACTCGAGGTCACCACGATCTATGTGACCCACGACCAGGTCGAGGCCATGACCATGGGCGACCGGGTCGCGGTGATCCGCAAGGGCGAGCTCCAGCAAGTGGACACTCCCCAAACCCTGTACGAGAACCCGGTCAACCTCTTCGTTGCCGGATTCATCGGATCGCCGGCGATGAACCTGCTCGAGGCCAGGCTCAGCGCCGCCGGTGACGGTCTCGACGTCGATCTCGGGGGCTTCCGGCTCCCACTACCGGCCGAGGTCCTATCGGAACGGCCCCGCCTCCGGGAGTTCGCGGATCGCACCGTGATCCTAGGGATCCGACCCGAAGACATGGAGGACGCCTCCTTAGTGTCCGACGCCCCGGCCGACCGGCGGATCTCCTCGACGGTCGACCTGAGGGAGGCGCTCGGCTCGGATGTCGTGGTTCACTTCACGCTGGACGCAAACCAAGCTGTAACCGAGGATGTGAAGGAGCTCGCGAAGGATGTGGGCGCAGAAGCTCTGGAGAAAGTCACCAAGCAGGGGGCTGAAGGAGGACAGTCCGAGGTTATAGCGCGACTAAACCCGCGCACCGAGGCGACAAAGGGGGGAAAGATCGAGCTTGTCGTCGACACCCATCGTCTGCACTTTTTCGATCCAGATGATGGCTCGGCAATCAGAACAACCGGTGGGAGTTAGTCAAGGGCCACATGGACCTTGAATCTCCTAGGGGGCCGGGGGACGTTTAGTCCAAGAGTTGGTGAATTCGAGCACGAAAAGGGAGGAACCATGCGTTTTAAGATCATGGGGCTTCTGCTTGCCGTTGTCCTTTTGGGCGCGGCTTGCGGCGGCGATGATGACAATGGCGGGGGTGGCGGCGGGGATGACGAAAGCTCTGCCAACACCGGAACCGTCAGTGTCTTCAACGCCATGGAGCCCGAAGAAGGAGAAGCCCTTCAGGGGATCATCGAGGAGTTGATCAACGCCGACGCTGAGTACCAGGCGACGATCGAGACCTCGGGAGACTTCGAAGCGCAGGCGAAGATCCGGATCGAGGGCGGGAACCCACCAGACGTGATGATGTATCCGCAGCCGGGTGCCGTCATCGAACTCGCTCGCTCGGGCGACGCAGTTTCGCTCGAGGATCTGGGCATGGACGTCGGCGCGATGGAAGCTCAGTTCGGCGAGTACTTCATGTCTCTCGGTGAGTTCGAGGGCGAGCACTACGGCGTGCCGACCAACATCAACCTCAAGAGCATGGTCTGGTACCCGAAGGCCGCCTTCGACGAAGCGGGCTACACGGTTCCCACGACGTGGGACGAGCTCCTGGCTCTGAGTGACCAGATCCTTGCCGACGGCAGCACCCCGTGGTGCGTCGGCTTCGAGAGCGACACCGCCACCGGCTGGCCGGCGACGGACTGGATGGAAGACATCATGCTTCGCACCGCCGGTGCAGATGTTTACGACCAGTGGGTCACGCATGCGATCCCGTTCAACGACCCTGCGGTCGTAACGGCTGCCGAGACCTTCGGTGACGTGATGTTCGCCGACGGATACGTCCTCGGGGGAGCGGACCAGACGGTCGCCATCAACTTCGGCGACGCGCCGGGCCCGATGTTCGATGACCCACCGAAGTGCTGGCTGCACCGTCAGGCCAGCTTCATCAACGCGTTCTTCCCCGAGGGCACCGAATCAGGCGTGGACTACGACTGGTTCCCGCTGCCTCCGATCGATCAGGAAGGGACCCTGTTCGCGGGCGAGCTGTCCGTGATCTTCAGGGACGCACCTGAGGTCAAGGAGTTCGTCGAGGCGTTCGCCGGCGAGGAGCTGCAGTGTGCGCAGGGTGGAATCACTGCGACCTCTCGCATCTCTCCGAACATCGATGTCGGACCGGACTGTTACGCCAACTCGATCCTTGCGGACGCGTCGGCGGTCCTCACGGACGCACTGGCCAACGACACCGGACGATTCGACGCATCCGACATGATGCCGTCGGCGGTCGGTGCCGGAAGCTTCTGGACCGGCATGGTGAAGTACATGCAGAATGGCCCGGACTCGTTGCAGGGTGTCCTGGACGAGATCGAAGCCAGCTGGCCGGCGGAGTAACCAAGGTCGACTAGCGAACGGTTCTAAGGGAGCGGCCGCTTCGGCGGCCGCTCCCGCACTACCGAGTTGTTCTAAGCGTGAAGGGGGGCACGGGGTTTGAACCTATCGACCGAGGAGCAGCCGGACCCGGACGCGACCCACACCGAAAGCACGCCTTCGGCCGAACGTCCCGGCATGCCCCTTCTGCGGCTGGCCCTTGCCGTAGCCGTTCCGATCGCAGCGTTCTTCCTGCTCTCGGTCACCCTCGAGTATCTGCGCGACCAGGACGCCAACCGGATGTTGGTCGTGCTGGTCGCCATCCTCGTAGGCGGCGGCGGGGTTTTCTTCCTCTACTGGGCCATGAACCGGGCGGTCGACTGGCTCCCACCTCGCTTCCGGGAAGGCGTGCGCCCGTATCTGTTCATCGGGCCCGCCATCGTGATCCTGTCCGTGTTCCTTATCTACCCGGTCATCAACACGATAGTGATCAGCCTCAAGGACGCGCGCTCCGAAACCTTCGTCGGCCTCGAGAACTACAAGTTCGTGTTCAGCGATCCCAGCATGCTGCGGTCGATCCGAAATACCCTCGGGTGGATCATCATCGTCCCGCTGTTCGGCGTGAGCATCGGCCTGGTCTTTGCCACTCTCGCCGACCGCCTGCGTCATGGCGAAGCGGTTGCCAAATCGATGATCTTCCTCCCGATGGCGATCTCGTTCATCGGCGCTGCGGTCGTGTGGAGATTCATGTACAGCTTCCGACCCGAGGGTTTCGGGACGAACATCGGGCTACTGAACGGGATCATGATCGGGTTGGGCAAGGATCCGGTTCCCTGGATCCAGCAACAGCCGTGGAACAACCTCTTACTCATGGTCATCTTGGTCTGGATGCAGACCGGTTTCGCCATGGTCGTTCTTTCGGCCGCGATCAAATCCGTTCCCGAGGAGATCATCGAGGCAGCGCGGATCGACGGGGCCTCTGAATTCCAGGTGTTCCGGCGCATCCTGATCCCGTCGATCCTCCCGACGATCGTCGTGGTGACGACGTACATGGTCATCAACGCACTGAAGGTCTTCGACATCGTCTTCGTCATGGGGAATCCCGATGCCGGAGGAACAGAAGTCATGGCAGAACGGATGATCAAGTGGTTCTTCATCCTCGATAACAACGGCCGGGGTGGTGCCATCGCGGTGATCCTGTTCCTCGTCGTCATCCCCGTGATGGTGTGGAACAT
Organism: Actinomycetota bacterium; assembly: GCA_009377815.1. Classification (GTDB taxonomy): domain Bacteria; phylum Actinomycetota; class CADDZG01; order CADDZG01; family WHSQ01; genus WHTI01. Next base: position 31,499 of record WHTI01000001.1, on the reverse strand, counting down.
CCGTAGGTTCCGGGAGCAGGAGGCAACGCGATGACCGGCGCACCGATCCCCGCGGCCGAACCTGGCGCCACCACGGAGGAAGTGTTCGGCGTCGCGCCGCCCGACTCGAAGGGAGTGGGTGAGAAGAAGACCGGGTGGTTCGTTCGGATCACCATCTTGGTCGTGGTCCTGATCTGGATCATTCCTACGCTGGGCGTGCTGATCAGTTCCTTCCGGCCCGAGACGCTCGTCGACACCACCGGTTGGTGGACCGCTCTTACGAAGCCCTTCGAAGATGGGCAGTGGACCGTCGAGAACTACCGTCTTGCACTGGACACCGGAGGATTCGCCAATGCCTTCCTCAACACGGTCGCCGTCGCTGTTCCGTCCACGATCATCCCGATCACGATCGCCGCATTCGCGGCATACGCGTTCTCTTGGATGGAGTTCCGCGGCCGGCATCTGATGTTCGTGCTGGTGGTCGGCCTTCTCGTGGTGCCGCTGCAGATGGCGCTGATCCCGATCCTCAAGCTGTTCACGGGAGGAGCGAGCCTCGGCACGATGAAGATCATCCCGGATATGAACCTCGTCGGGACGTTTATGGCGGTGTGGCTGGCACACACGGGCTTCGGCTTGCCGCTTGCCGTCTATCTGCTCAGGAATTACATCGGCTCCCTGCCTTCCTCGATCATCGAATCAGCGAAGATCGACGGGGCCGACCATTTCACTATCTTCTGGCGGCTCGTGATCCCGCTGTCCGTGCCGGCACTGGCTGCGTTCGGCATCTTCCAGTTCCTCTGGGTGTGGAACGACTTCTTGGTCGCTTACGTGTTCCTCGGAGGGACACAGGAGGTGCGAGTGCTGACCATCGCGCTGGCCGACCTGGTTGGTTCGCGCGGCGAGAACTGGCATCTCCTCACCTCCGCGGCCTTCATCTCGATGTCTCTTCCACTGGCGGTGTTCTTCTCGCTGCAGCGCTACTTCGTTCGAGGCCTCACCGCCGGTTCAGTCAAGGGTTAAGGCATCGTGGTGGTCAGAAAACCGGGGGCCCGACCGGGACGAGGCACCGGCGGGATGGAACCGCTGCCTCCCCAGAAGAAGTGGCGAGCGATCCTCATCGCAACGTTGCTGCTCGTGCCTGCCTACTGGTCGATCCTCGCCGGGCTGGTAGCCGGCGCGGCCGACTCGAAGGTCGACGATGCCCCGGCCCCCGGCGCGGCGCTCGCGCTCGGTCTCGCGCTGATCCCGTTCGTCTTCATCGCTCTCGCCTTCCTGTCCGAACACCCGCGGGCACCGGGGGCCGTGCTCAAGGCGATGGGCCTGTCGATCCTGGTCGGCATGATCGCCTCCGCGCTGACGGCGGACGGCGTCACCGGCATCGTCGCCGGCGTAGGAGCCGGAGGCGTGGTCGCCCTCAGATCCGACGAGCCGCACAACTGGCGGGCACGCGCCATCGCGGTTACCGCCGCGGCCGCCTATACCTTCGTACTGGTGCGGATACTGGGCTCGGTCGCCCTGCTACCGGCCCCCATGTTCCCGTTCACCGGGATCGGCATCGCCGATCACCTCTCGGAACGCCGGTGGGAGCGGGAGAACAAGGGGGCCTGAAGGTTCCCCGATCTACTTGTCGTTCTGTTTGATCGCGGTGTCGATGCCACAGGCGGCCGCAACCAGCAGCAGTCTCAGGTTGCCCGACACGCTGGGGTCGATCTCGACCATGTAGTTGTCCGCGGTGGTGAAGATCTCCTTGACCGACCCGCCCCAGTTCTTGGTGATGCGTCCAAGCGGCTGCTCGTTGGGTCCGGTGATGGTGAAGTTCCACGCGCGCCAGTTCTCCGCTTGGATCGCCGCCAGCTCTTCGCCGCCGGTTCCGACCACAGAGAACCTGACCTTCTTGAAGACCTTGCGAGCCTGCTCGATCCGGCCGACCTCCTGGTCGCCGGCGTCCTGCACCAGAACCTTCGAGAACACGAAAGCACGAGGACGGACCAGTGACACCACCTTGGTCCCGTCGGCGTCGTAGATCCCGTACCTGTGGGTCATCATCGAGTCCAGGTTCGTGGCGAAGCGCGCCACTTTCTTGAGCTTGGACTGACCCTCTTCGCGGATCATCCCGATATCGGTTCCGGCCTCATCGCGGATCTTGTACTCGTTCGTAAGCTCGATGAGCTTGACCTTCTGATTCACGAAGAACTGGTTCTGGGTGAGAAGAGCTGACACGTATGACCCCTTTGTCTGTGGACCTCTCGCGAGGTGGTGGAGCCGGAGTGTACTTCGAGCCTCCGTGGAATTGAAGGTAGTTTCTCCGCATGTCTCGTGCGGTGATGCTCGTTTCGGTGGGTCTTCTTACCGTCGTCGCATCCGTTCCCGGCGTCGTCGCCGGTAGTGGGGTTCGGTGCGAAGGGCTCGTTGCCGCGGTGGGCACGGATGGCGCCGACGTCATCTATGGGACGCCGGGCGACGACATCATCCACTCGTTGGGTGGGCACGACGTCATCTTCGGCCGCGGAGGAGACGACTTCCTCTGCGGGGGCCGGGGTCGGGACGAGATCCACGGGGAGGACGGGCGCGACGTGATCAGGGGCGGCCGGGGTTCCGACCTGCTCCTGGGCCAAGACGGGCCGGACGAGCTGTACGGCGAACGGGGCCACGACACGATCAGGGCAGGCCGCGGCAGCGACGCTCTCTTCGGCCTCGAAGGCAATGACCGTCTGTACGCCGGTCCCGGCCACGATGGTGCCGAGGGCGGCGACGGAGACGATCTCATGTGGGGTATGGGCGGCGACGACCAGCTCTACGGCCTCAAGGGGAACGACTCGGCCAACGGCGGCAAGGGTGACGACTTCTGCGACGCGGAGCAGGTGGCAGCCTGCGAGGACGGTCACGCCCACTAAGACTGAGTGACGATCGCTCCTTCGAAGGGATCGAGTTCCAGGGGGCCGGCCTCAAGCGCACGTCCGGTCGAGGTGACGAGCACCTCACCGTCAACGTCGAACGAGTTCGGCGCGTCCGTCATGTTAAGAACGACCACGGTGCTGACCCCGCGGCGATAGACGAACGTGCCGGTCGGCGATGCGATGCTCGACTGCTCGCCCGACCGCAGGTCTTCGGAACGGCGGCGCAGATGGATCAGGTCTCGGGTGAAGTTGAGGATCGATCCACCGTCGGATCGCTGATCGGCGACGTTCACCGAGCGATGATCGCCGAGGGGAAGCCAGGGGCTCACGTCCGGCTTGGTGAATCCAGCGCCGTCATCGGCCGACCATTGCATCGGGGTCCGGCCTGGGTCTCGGCCCGGGTTCTCGGGGAAGAAGCGGATCCCCACCGGATCCTTCAGTTGCTCCCGGGTGATATCGACGTTGGTCATCCCGATCTCGTCCCCGTAATAGAGGAACGGCGTCCCGCGCAAGGTGAGCAGCATCATCAACGCAATCCTGATCTTGCGCTCGTCGCCGTCACACCAACGGCTGGGGAACCTCAAGCCGTCGTGGTTGGACCCCGTCCAAACGGGCCAGGAGTCTTCACTCAGGTGATCGAAGGTCTGCTCGACGGTCGTCTTCATCGCCTCGCCGTCGAGCGCCGTGAAGAACATCGGGAAGTTGAAGGCGAGGTCGAGTTCGTCTCCGGTTCCGTAGTAGGACGCGAGGACCCCGAGGTCGAGCACGTAGGTCTCCCCCACCAGCATCCGGGGCGGATCGGCCTCTCTAGCGACCTTCCGCCACCGCCGCAGGATCTCGTGGACCTCGGGCCGATTCATCGAATACATCGGGCGTTGGCCGATCCTCTGGATCTCGAGGTGGTCGTCGTCGGTGGTCGGAGGATTGTCCCGAAGGTCTCGATCCTTGATCACCGAGTTGGCGACGTCGATCCTGAATCCGGCGACCCCCTTGTCGAACCAGAACCTGAGGACGTCGTCGATCGCCTCCCGGACCTCCTCGTTCCACCAATCGAGGTCGGCCTGAGAGTCGAGGAAGTTGTGGAGGTAGTACTGACCTGAAGGTTCATCGAACTCCCATGCGCTACCGCCGAACATGCTCAGCCAGTTGTTCGGCGGCGAGCCGTCGGGCTTGGGATCCGACCACACGTACCAATCACGATGCTTCGCGTCGCGGCCCGACAGGGCATCGACGAACCACGGATGGGCGCTCGAGGTGTGGTTGGGAACGAGGTCGAGGAGGATCCTGATCCCCCGCCGGGCGGCGTCGTCGATCAACTCCTCGAAGTCCTCCATCGTGCCGAGCTCCGGGTGAACATCCTTGTAGGCCGAGACGTCGTAGCCCCAGTCGTCGTTGGGCGACGGATGGATGGGATTGACCCACACCCCATCGACCCCCAACCATTCGAGGTGGTCCAACCCTTCGATGATCCCCCTGAGGTCACCCACCCCGTCCCCGTTCGTGTCCCGGAACGAGCGTGGATAGATCTGATACAGGACGCCTTCTTGCCACCATTCCATGCTCCAAGTGTTTCAGACCCGCTCACCTCTCGTAGTCTGGATGCATGACCCGCGTGCTTGCCATCTCGGACGAGGTTCTCGGTGAGGGGTACCGAAAGATGTTCGGCGACCTCGACGTTGACCTGGTTGTCTCCTGTGGAGACCTTCCGCACGATTACCTCGAGGATGTCATGAACGAACTCATGGTTCCATTGGTCTGGGTGCCGGGGAACCATGACCGCACCCTTCCGAAGAACATCGACGATCGTTTCGAATTCGCCCCGGTGCTCGCCCAACCGGATCCGGTGTACTCGTGCGGCATCCCTGCAGACGGTCGCATCGTGGAGGTTGCAGGCCTCAGGATCGCCGGCCTCGGAGGATCGCCCCGCTACAACAATGGTCCGTTCCAGTACACCGAGTCTCAGATGAGATGGCGTTCGTTGAAGCTCGAGATCAAGGCCCGTTTGGCGGCGTTGCGAGGTCGACCGGTAGATCTCCTGATCGCCCACGCCCCGGCCCGAGGTTGGGGTGATGACGACGACAAGGCCCACCGCGGCTTCCAGTCCTTCCGGCGTTTGGTCCGGGCGATCCGGCCTCGTTTCTTCGTACATGGTCACATCCATCCGCACGGGAACAAGCGGCCCGATCTGAAAGCTGGGGTCACCACGGTGATCAACGCGGTTGGCTATCGACTCTTGGAGGTGGAAGGTCGATGAGGTGGGACCGACTTCCGATCGATTCGACCTTCGAGCGAGCCCGGCGGCGGGAGATCTACAAGCGCATGGCTCATCTCGTTCGGCGACGCGGACCGAGGGCCGCGCTTCCTACGCTTGAGGACGTCGAGCGGAAGGTCCGACTGTTCGAGCGCACCTACGTCGGGATCCGTGCGATCCCGGTCGCCGATATCACCGGAACGGTGGGGCGGCCAGGCGACTTCGACAAGGACTTCCTCCCTCGAAAGGACGAACTGAAGGAGCGCTGGAGGAAGATCGAGAAGACCTACCAGGAGGGTGACTATCCCCCCATCGTTGCGTACAAGGTGGGTCGGAACTACTTCGTCCTGGACGGCCACCACCGGGTCGCGGTCGCCAAGCAGAACGGCACCGAGATGATCGACGCCGAGGTCACCGAACTCAGGCCGCGCTTCCCGATCCCTGACGATGCGGACATCGGCGAGTTGATCGAGCTCGAACAACATTCGTTGTTCATGGAAGAGAGCGGCCTGGCCGCCGTCCATCCGGAGGCCGACATCTGGTTCACCTTCCCCAACGGTTACGTGGAACTGCTCGAGCTCGTCCAGGTCCACGGACACCACATGATGCGAGAGCGCGGTGTGGTCGTTCCGGTCGAGGAGGTCGCTGCCGACTGGTACGAGAACGTCTATCTCCCCACGGTCACAACGATCAAGCGCGAGGGTCTGAAGGATGCCTTTCCGGCGTCGACCGCGGCCGATCTGTTCCTATGGATCTACCAGCGGAGGCGCTCGTTGTTCCCCGAGTTCGGATCGATGAGCCTCGAAGAAACCGTTCAGCTCGAGAAGAAGGGATCGGCGAAGGGCTAGTAGTCGGCTCTCCGCACTATCAGGTGGCCGGTGCTCGACGGGTCTCCGTAGACGATCGCCACCTCGTCCGGATCCACGGCGATCGCGAGCGACGTCACGTATCCGGTAGTGCCATCCAGTTTGGTCTTGGCGGCCGGGGAGCCGGGAGCCTTCTGGAGATAGCCCACCTTCCAGCACCCGAATCCCTTGCAGTTCGGGTACGCGGTTCCGACCGCGACGTGCAGCATCCCGTCCGGCCCGACCGCGAGCGCGACCTCGGTCGCACGCCAGTCGAGCTTGATCACGCGCCGGCCGTTGAGGAGGCGAAGCTTCCCTTTGCCGTTGGTCCAGACCGCCCGAGGTTCCCCATCGGGGCCGATATCGACGTCCCACGCCCGCACCCCTGAGGCCACGATCGAGTCCGTCCACGAACCACTGAGGAGATGAAGGTCGCGTTTCACTAGCGCCCCGACGACGACGGCTCCGTTAGAGGCTGCCACCCTCACGCCGTCGACCTTCTTCAGTCCAAGTTGCTTCGAGGTCGATCCCACGGCGTAGTGAAGATCACGCTGCAGGCCCCGGGTGAAGACCCGGTGGATCGAATCCGTACTCGGATCCACCGCGAGGTCGATGCTCCGGAAGCTCCCATCCATGATCGGGGCAACGTCGGAGACCTGCGGATCGAACCCGGGCCCGGTGGCCACGATGTTCGCCTCGCAGAGATGAGCGACCCCGCCAACGTCCGCGACCAATCGCTCGTGGTAGCCGACGACCGGTACGTCGTCGCTCCGGAGTCCCAGAGCGACGCCCGAATGCACCAGCTCGAGGTCTTCGATCGTGGTCCGGCTAGCGGAGGGGTCGTAGTAGCGGATCTGGTCGTCTCCAGTCACCCCAACGACGTGAAGTCCGTCCGATCCGAAGGATGCGTCGACTTCATCGAATACGGCCGAGTCGTCGAGCTTGCTGCTCGTGAATTCGCCTACAGCCGCGCCGGTGGAGGAAAGGATGGTCCCGGTCGAGGTCCCCGACGGGGTGAACGCCGTACCCGGCACGCAAACGACCTCCGGCCCGTCTGCCCCCGGCGGCTCGGTGAGGATCGCAAGCGTTCGGTTGATGTTGAGGCGGCCCGCGGACTTGACCACCCCAACGAGATCGGGCCGGACGTCCACCCCCGCGAGCAGGACCTCCTTGATCTCGAGGGCCGTTGCATCGGGAGCAACCGAGAAGGCAAGGGCGGCCGCACCGGCGACATGCGGAGCGGCCATCGATGTCCCGTTGTAGTACGCGAACGAGTCGGATGTGTAGTCGGAGCCCGTGCACTCGAGGAACACGTTGTCGATCGACGCCCCATCAGCGTGGCGTTGCGCGTTCGTCTTGAGGCGGAATCGGATCTGATAGGCGTCCTGGCCGGTCGCGCTCGTTCCGAGCTCATCCTTGATCGCATAGGCCCAACCGTGGGTGGGGAAATGCCAGCTGTTGATGACCGACCAGGTCGTTCCGTCGGCCGAGCCCTCGATGAGAAGGCGATCGCCCCCTTGAACCGACAGGTTCAGATCGTAGGAGATCCTGCAGTTCCGAACGCCGGACAGGTCGATCGGAGGCTCGGTAGCGGCCCACGAGTTGGTGTTGCCTTTGTACTTCTTTCCAGGGCTATCTTCGAGCGCTCCGCCGAACATGCTCGTGGCCACTCCCCACGTGTTCTTCTTCCCACCGGTCGTCCACCGGGATTCGAAGTCATCTCCGTCGAAGAACTCACTCATCGGGGTGGCGTACACGGGCTGCGCGCTGAGTACGTCCAGACCGGGAGCGGACAGGTCTACCGTCCGGGTCCCGTAGTTCGAGAAATCGGTCAGCCGGTCGTTCTGGTCGGTCGCCGCGACGCAGACGATATTGGCCCGCGGGTACGCACACGGGTAGGTCGGCGTCTTGTCGTTGTTGTCCGAGGCGCCGTCGCCGCCGCCGTTACCGGCCGCGATGACGTAGAGCGTGTCGGGATTCTCGGCGATGGCGTCTCGCATCAACTTGGAGAAGGACGACGCCTGGATGCTGACGTTCGCAACATCTGCGCCCATCTTCCCCGCGTAGTCCATCCCCGACGCGATGTCGGCAAGAGAGCCGGAGTTGTTGGCGGCCAGCACCCTGATCGGAAGCAGGCTCACGTTCCATGCAACGCCCGCGACGCCGAACGCATCATCGCCGCGCGCCCCGATCGTCCCAGCGACGTGAGTCCCGTGCCCATTCTGATCGTCGGGAAAGTTGTCTCCCGCGACAAAGTCCCATCCCCTGAAGTCATCCACGAATCCGTTCTCATCGTCGTCGAGCCCATTGTCTTGATCGGGGCCGGCTTCGCCGGGGTTGGTCCACATGTTCGGTGCGAGGTCCGGATGATCGGCGGCCACACCCGAATCGACGACGCCTACGAGAACGGGTTGCTCGCCCGTGCTCAGATCCCACGCCCCGGTTGCGTCGATGTCGGCATCCGGACGACCAAGGCCCTGGATCTCCTCGCCCGTGTTGTCCAGGCCCCACAGCTCCTCGAAACGCTCGTCGTTCGGGATCGCCGCGCCACGGTAGATGAAGTTCGGCTCGGCGTAGAGCACCTCGTCCCGAGCGGAGAGCCTCTCGATGGCCGCCGCGACATCCTCTTCGCCGACATCGATCAGCTCGACCCGGGCGATCGGCAGTCGGTCGATAAGGGTCGCTCCGGCCGCGGCTCGCACCGCCGACCTCGAAGCTCCGGGGACCCCGGAACGGTAACGAACCACGACCTCACCGGGAACCGCGTCCCCTGCCTGGGCCCCCCACGCAGGGGACTCCGAACGAGCCTCGGTTGAAGGCAGCAATGAGGCCCCCGCTGCGATCAGGACCGCGATGGCCAGGCGAGCGGGTCGTAGGTACGGGGGGAAAGTCATGTGGGGCGATGGTAATCGGATTCCCAGAACTTACGCGGTGGTAGGTTTCGGTTCGGTAAGTTTCTCCGGGCAAACAGAAGTCCCGGGTGGGAAGGCGGCGAGAAGCCGATGAAAGCAGCAGGAACCACGGCCACACCACGGAGGGTTCCGGGCGTCGAGCTCCTCAGCCAGGGCGGACACAAGGTTCAGAGGTTCACGGTCCTCATCCTTACGGTCTTGCCTCTCCTCGGCCTCACGGTCGCGATCGCAACCCTTTGGGGTCGCGGACTCGGGTTGCTCGAAGCATCACTCTTCGTGTCCTTCTATTTCTTCACCGGCTTCGGTGTGACGATCGGCTTCCACCGGATGCTTACTCACCAAAGCTTCAAGGCGCGTCCGGTCACGCGAGCTGTGCTCGCGATCGCCGGCTCGATGTCTCTTCAGGGGTCGGTCATCTCGTGGGTCGCGACGCACCGACGACACCACGCGTTCTCGGACCAGGCCGGCGACCCCCACTCTCCCCACGTCGAGAGTGAGGAAGGGATCAAGGGGATCCTCAAGGGGCTGTGGCATGCGCACCTCGGTTGGCTCTTCGATCCCGAGCAGACCTCCCCCGAGCGGTGGGCGCCCGACCTCCTGAAGGATCCGGTCATGGTCAAGATCAACCGCTGGTTCCCGGCGCTCGGGATCCTGTCGTTCGCCCTCCCGCCGATGATCGCCTTCGTGATCACGCGATCGTACGCGGCCGCGCTGATGACGTTCCTGTGGGCCAGCCTTGCCCGGATCTTCCTGCTGCACCACGTGACCTGGAGTATCAACTCGATCTGTCACTTTTACGGCAAGCGCCCGTTCGAGTCCCCCGACCACTCCACGAACAACTGGATGCTGTCGATCCTCTCGATGGGTGAATCGTGGCACAACAACCACCATGCATTCCCGACCTCCGCGCGTCACGGGATCCTGCGCGGACAGATCGACCCCAGTGCACTCGTCATCCGGCTGCTCGAGAAGCTAGGGTTGGTCGAAGATGTCAAGGCTCCCAGTAGCGCCCAACTCGAGTCCCGCAAAGCCGCCTAGATCGCTACCCAGCCGGTGAGCAGACGCGTCCGGATGACCGGGCAGGAGCGGCGCGAGCAGCTTCTGGATGTCGGACGCACGGTGTTCGCAGAGCGCGGCTTCGAGGGCGCCTCGATCGAAGAGATCGCCCAGCGCGCGGGGATCACTAAACCAGTCATCTACGAACACTTCGGGGGCAAAGAAGGCCTCTACGCGGTGGTTGTCGATCGTGAGGTGCAACGACTGCTCTCCCGGTTCGAAGGCGAGTTGAACCAGGACTCGCCGAGGGCGAAGCTCGAAGCCGCGGCCAACACGTTCCTCACCTACATCGAGGAGGAGCAAGACGGCTTCCGGATCCTGGTACGGGATTCACCCGTCGCCAGCAAGACCGGGAGCCTGGCGTCGGTGATCGGCGACATCGCCTCCCAGGTCGAGTACGTCTTCACCGAGGAGTTCAAAACCCGTGGCTTCGATCCCAAACTGGCGCCGTTGTACTCGCAGGCGCTCGTCGGCATGGTCGCCCTCGTGGGCCAGTGGTGGCTCGACTCCGGCAAGCCAAGCCGCAAGGTGGTCACCGCGCATCTCGTTAACCTGGCCTGGAACGGCCTGAAGGACCTGGACCCCAAACCCGGGAAGTAGCTACTCGATCCCGTCGAGGAAGCTGAGCACGCGCTGCATAAGCAGCTTCGCCGCACCGGCGTCGTAAGCGGCTAGGCTGTTGTCGGTGAACAGGTGTTGATCGCCGGGGTACAGGAACACCTCCGCGCTCTCGATCTCGTCGTCGAGCTCGCGAGCGGTCTCGGCGTCACCCCAGTCGTCTGCATCCATCGTGTGGATCTGGAGCGGGACGCCGGCCGGCCACGGACCCCCGAACTCGGACGTCGGGATCGCGCCATGCAACAGCAGCGCACCCTTCGCGCCGGGACGCGTCTGGGCCAGCAACTGCGCCGACATCACCCCGAGCGAGAACCCGGCATAGACCATCTCGTTGGACAGACCCTCGGCGGCCAGACGACCACGCTCCATGACGTTCTCGAAGCCGACCTCTCTCGCGTGGGCAACCCCGTCATCGAGGTCGTCGAAGGTCTTCCCCTCGTAGAGGTCCGGAACATGAACCGTGTGACCGGCGGCGCGGACCTCATCGGCGAACGCGCGGCACCCCTCCGTCAGCCCCTGTGCATGATGGAACAGCAAAACCTCAGCCATGGCTAGCGACTCTGGGGGGAGGGGCGCTCGGTGTCGATACCGTAGCGTTCGATCGCTTCGGTCACTGCTTCCGGCTTGAGTTCACCGAACTCGGACAGGGCCGAGAGGGTGGCGACGACGATGTGCTCGGCATCTATCTCGAAATAGCGTCGGGTTGCCTCACGGTTGTCCGAGAGCCCGAAGCCATCGGTCCCGAGCGGGACGAACGGCGCGGGGACCCAGCGGGAGATCTGATCGGGCACCGCCTTCATGTGATCGCCGACCGCAACGATCGGTCCGTCGTGGCCCTCGAGTTGCTCCGTGACGAACGGTTGCCGCTTGGGCTCGCCCGGGTGGAAACGGTTCCAGCGCTCGACCTCGAGGGCATCAAGGCGGAGCTGGTGGTACGAGGTCGCGCTCCACACTTCGGCCGAAACGTCGTGCTCGGCGAGCATCTCCTGTGCCCGCAGCGCCTCGGGCATCAATGCGCCCGACGCGAGGATCTGAGCACGCTGCGACCGTTCCGTTGCGTCCTCCTTGAACCGGTACAAGCCTTTAAGGATGCCCTCGGCGACGTCCTTCGGCATCGGCGGCTGCGGATAGGCCTGGTTGTAGAGGGCGATGTAGTACATGACGTCCTCATCCTGGTCCACCATCCGCACAAGACCGTCTTTGACGATCTCGGCAACCTCGTAGGCGAACGCCGGATCGTAGGCGCGCACCGCGGGATTGGTTGTGGCAAGCAGCAGCGAGTGGCCGTCTCCATGCTGGAGACCCTCGCCCATCAGCGTCGTCCGTCCGTTGGTCGCGCCCAAGAGGAAGCCGCGCGCTCGCTGGTCTCCGGCGCTCCAGATCAGATCTCCGACCCGCTGGAATCCGAACATCGAATAGAAGATGAAGAACGGAAGCATGCGCTCGCCGTGGGTTGAGTAGGACGTCGCCGCCGCCGTGAAGCTCGCCATCGAGCCCGCTTCGGTGATCCCCTCCTCGAGGATCTGTCCCTGCATCGACTCGCGGTAGGCAAGGAGGTGCGCGGCGTCGACCGGTTCGTACAACTGCCCCCTCGATGCGTAGATCTTGAAGTCAGGGAACAGTGACTCCATCCCGAAGGTCCTGGCCTCGTCGGGGATGATCGGCACCACGCGCTCGCCGACCTTCTTGTCCTTCAGCAGTTTGCGCAGCAGCCTTACGAACGCCATCGTCGTCGCGACGTTCTGCTTGGTGCCCTCGCCGAACTCCGTGTAGAGGTCTTCCTTGGGCATCGGCAACGCCGGCGCCGAGGATCTCCGGGACGGAACGAAGCCGCCCAGAGCATGCCGGCGAGCCTTGATGTACTCGACCTCTTCCGAGTCCTCGCCCGGGTGGTAGTAGGACGGGCCCTTCCTCAGTTCCTTGTCGGATATCGGGAGCTCGAGACGGTCACGGAACGCCGCAAGCTCTTCCTCGGAGAGCTTCTTGGCTTGGTGAGTGACGTTGCGACCCTCGACCGCGCCGCCCAGGGTCCAACCCTTGACCGTCTTGGCGAGGATGACGGTGGGAACGGCCTGGTCCTTCACCGCGGAGGCGAACGCGGAGTACACCTTGCGATAGTCATGCCCCCCTCTCTTCAGGTGCCGGAGATCGTCATCGGAGAGGTGCTCGACCATCTTCTTGAGGCGTGGGTCGGATCCGAAGAAGTCCTCACGGATGTAGGCACCAGACTCGACAACGTACTTCTGGAACTGCCCATCGAGCGTCCGGTTCATCTGGTGAACGAGAACCCCGTCGGTGTCGCGCGCGAGGAGGTCGTCCCATTCACGCCCCCAGATGACCTTGATCACGTTCCAGCCGGCGCCGCGGAAGATCGACTCGAGTTCCTGGATGACCTTGCCGTTGCCGCGCACCGGACCGTCGAGCCGTTGCAGGTTGCAGTTGACGACGAAGATGAGGTTGTCGAGGCCCTCCCTCGTCGCGAGGCTCAGGGCGGCCATCGATTCCGGCTCGTCCATCTCGCCGTCGCCGAGGAACGACCACACGCGCTGCTGCGAGGTGTCCTTGATCCCTCGGTTCTGGAGGTAACGGTTGAACCGGGCCTGATAGATCGCATTCAACGGGCTGAGCCCCATCGACACCGTGGGGAACTCCCAGAACTCCGGCATGAGACGAGGGTGAGGATAGGACGACAGTCCCTTGCCTCCGGTCTCGGAGCGGAAGTTGTCGAGCTGGCCCTCGCTGATCCGGCCCTCGAGGAACGCGCGTGCGTAGACCCCGGGAGCCGCGTGACCCTGGAAGTAGATGTGGTCGCCGCCACCGGGATCGTCCCGGCCTCGGAAGAAGTGGTTGAAGCCGACCTCGTAGAGGGATGCCGCCGAGGCGTAGGTGGCGAGATGCCCGCCGATACCGTCGTGCTTCTTGTTGGCCCGCATGACCATCGCCGCAGCGTTCCAACGGATGATCCTGCGGATACGGTGCTCGACCTTCTCGTCACCCGGGAAATAGGGCTCCATCTCGGGTGAGATCGTGTTGATGTAGTTGGTCGACACCATCGGCGGGAGGCCGATCTGGCGGCGCCGAGCGTGGTTGAGGATGCGCTCCATGAGGTACCGGGCGCGCGCCGGAGAGGTGTCCGCGACCAGGTCGAGAGACTCGATCCATTCCTGCGTTTCGTCTGGATCGATGTCCGGCAACTGCTCGATGAAGTCGTGCATCAACACCCCGCCCGTTCGGTCAGTCGGCTTCCATCCCAGGGTAAACCGATTCGGCGGAGGGACAGCCGGACCGGTCGGTCAAGCGTTTTGGTCGGAATGCATAGCCAGGTCGACGAGATCCACGATCCCGACAAGGCGACCATCCTCAACCACCGGGAGGCGCCTGATGTGCTTCTTGGCCATGCGGCGCTGCACCTCATCGACACCCGCGGCTGCTTCGACGAAGACGGGCGTGCCCCGGGTCAGTTCGTCCTCCGACGCTTGCATCAGGTCGACGCCCTCGTCGCGCAGGAGGCTGGCGAGCCACTCCATCGTGCTTGTACTGCCCTCGGACCAATCGGTCGCCCCGATCACGTCGCGTACGCAGAGGATCTGACCCGTCTTTTCGATCACCGGCTCAGGGTAACGGGGTCGGCGTTTTATCTCCGGCACCGCGTGAAGTTTCGCAGCCGAGAGGTAGACGGTGTCGCCCTCAGGCATCGAGGCGGAAACCGCGCGACGAGGACCTGAATCCGGCGGCCATCAGATGGGCCTCGAGGACCGAGCCGACCGCGACTCCCCCGTCGACCTTCTGGATGTGCAGGCGCGCCACGGTTCCTTCCTTGACCGCGCCCGCGAGCGCACTCGCGGCTTCGGACAGAACGTCGGGGTCGGCCGAGTAGGTCAGGATCGTGCGGCCGCCCTTCTCGACGTACAGCGCAAGGTCGCCCGCCGCAAGGACGACGACAGCTCCGGCCTTGCGCCCGGCTCGGTGCGTGAGCTCACCGCGGTCGGGCCACGACAGTGCTGCTCCGTAGGGGTTGGCCGGATCGGCGGCCGCTAGCACGTGGGTGCGGACGTCCTCGGGGCGCATCTCCACGAGCGACCTCATCCGGTCGACCGCTCCCGGGTATGCGAACTGCGCACCCCCGAGGCCCTCGACGAAGTAACCGCGCCGGCACTTCCCGGCGTCCTCCATCGCCTTCAGCACCGGATAGACCGCGGCGAAGCCACCCGTGATCCGCTCCGAGGCAACCGCCCCGCGCGTCACCAGGCCGTGACGCGCCAGCAGTTGCTCTGCAAGTGCCAGGGTTCGACGGGTCGGATCCGCACCTCTATCAACGATGACGCTCCATCGACCCCCACCGGCGGGAGGGCCGAGTCGCGAAGGGAACGCCGGCCCCCTCCGGCGCGTCTGCGTCCGGGGGCGGATGCCTCCGAGCGCGCGCAGCGGAGCGATCGTGTCGTTGGTCACCAGACCCGCCCACACCAGTTCCCAGAGCGACAGCAGCAAGGCGGTGTCGTCGGTCGAAGCGGTGAGAGCCCCGATGTCCCGGAAGAATGACGCTCCCCTGGTCTCCAACGCGGCGAGGACCTCCGCCGCCCCCTCGCCGAGGTCCTCGGCGGAGGGCTCCGGGAGGAGGTTGGGAGCGTCGGCCGCGGTGGCGAGAACGATCCAGCCGTCATCCGAGCCGACCGCACCCGCTCCCGCCCAGCGAACGTCCCCCGACGCGGTCAGTTGATCCAGCAGCGCCGGCGAGTAGCCCGGCAGTCTGGACGTGAGCACCGCGCTCTCGAGTTGCGACGCCGGGAGTGGCGCCCCCTGGAGGCGAGAGATCACCTCGTAGAGCGAATCGAGGGTCGCTATGCCGCGGGCATCCGGTCCACTCCCATGCCAGGCGGCGAGGAACCGGGCGAACGCTTCGGGAGGAGCGGGCTCGACCTCGCGCCGGAACGCGGCCAGAGACCTACGACGAAGTCGCCTCAGCACCTCTCCGTCGACCCATTCGGGGATCCCCGGCCGCCCGCCGGGGCGGAACTCACCCTGGATCACCCGGCCTGCCCCGGACAGGCGGTTCAGAGCCCCCTCGACGACGGCGACCCCGAGCCCCAGGCGGGACGCGACATCGTCCGCCATGAAGGGCCCATGCGTCCGGGCGAAGCGTGCGACGAGATCGCCGATCGGGTCGTCGACCGGCTCGAGGAACGCCGCCGGAAGACCGACCGGCAAGGGTGCGCCCAGTACATCCCTGACACGAGCGGCATCCTCGACCGCTATCACGCGCTCGGTGCCGGCGATCCGAACCTCGATCGCACGTCCGGCTGCGAGAAGGCTCTCGATGAAACCGCCCGCTTCGGACGATTCCACCGCACGGTCGGCGATCTCCGCACGAGAGAGATCGCCCAGAGCGCGCAACATGTCATGGATATCGTCCGCGTCGCGCGCCTTGCGGTCGTCGGTGAGACGTTGGAGCTCGAGTTCCAACGACGCCAGTGCGGCTTCGTCGATCAGCTCGCGGAGTTCGTCCCGTCCGAGCAACTCCGAGAGCAGTGAGCGGTCGAGCGAGAGGGCTTGCGCCCGGCGTTCTGCCAGAGGCGAGTCGCCCTCGTACATGAACGCGGAGATGAACCCGAACAACAGGGACGAGGCGAACGGCGAGGGCTGCTGAGTATCGACCTCGATGACCCGCACATCGCGCTTGGCGATCGAAGCCATCAGGTCCTTCAATGCCGGCAGATCGAAGACGTCCTGCAGACACTCGCGGTAAGCCTCGAGGACGATGGGGAACTGTCCGTAACGGCGCGCCACCTGGAGGAGGGCCGACGATCTCTGTCGTTGCTGCCATAGTGGCTGTCGGCCGCCGGGACGCCTGCGCGGCAACAACAGCGCGCGCGCCGCAGACTCGCGGAAGCGGCCGGCGAAGAGGGCCGAAGAACCGACCGCGTCGATAACGATGCTCTCGATCTCGTCCGGCTCGAAGATGACCGACTCCGCGGGAGGTGCGTCATCTGCCTCCGGTACGCGGACCACGATGCCGTCGTCGGCGTAGATGCACTGGACCTCGATCCCGATCCGCTCGCGCACGCGCGCCTCGATCGCCTGGGACCACGGCGCGTGAACCTGGGCACCAAAGGGTGAATGGATAATTACGCGCCAGTCCCCCAGCTCGTCCCGGAAGCGCTCGATGACTATCGTGCGGTCGTCGGGGAGCGCTCCACAAGCGCTCTTCTGTTCGGCGAGGTACTGAAGGAGGTTGTCGCTGGCGAACTCGTCGAGCCCGGCGTCCTTGAGCCTCGCGGTCGCCGCAAGGGTCTCGGAGGAGGCCAGGGTCCGCAGGAACTCGCCCTGAGCCTGACCCAGCTCGAACGGTCGTCCCGGGGCATCGCCGTGCCAGAACGGCATCTTGCCCGGGCGCCCGGGGGCCGGTGACACCAGGACCCGGTCGTGGGTGATGTCCTCGATCATCCAGGTCGACGCGCCCAGCACGAAGGTCTCGCCGGGGCGAGATTCGTAGACCATCTCCTCGTCGAGCTCGCCCACGCGCGCCGCGCTCTCGGTGGCCATGAAGACCCCGAACAACCCACGGTCCGGGATCGTGCCCCCCGAGGTGACTGCCAGCCGCTGTGCACCTCGACGGGCCGAAAGCACCCCGTTCGTGCGGTCCCAGGTGACCCGAGCTCGCAGCTCCGCGAATTCATCCGAGGGATAGAGCCCTGACAGCATGTCGAGCGTCGCCGTGTAGGCGCTGCGCGGGAGGTCCTCGAATGGCGCTGCACCGGTCATCACCTCGAACAGCTCGTCGGCGTCACAGTCGTCCATCGCGACCGCGGCCACGATCTGTTGGGCGAGAACGTCCAGAGGGTTGCGCGGGTAGAGGGTCGCCTCTATCTGACCTCGCTCCATCCGTTCCGCGACCACCGCACATTCGACGAGATCGCCGCGGAACTTCGGGAAGAACACGCCGCGGCTCACCGCCCCGACCTGGTGCCCCGCCCGACCTATGCGCTGGAGTCCCGCGGCCACGGAGTTGGGAGCCTCGACCTGCACGACGAGATCGACCGCGGCCATGTCGATGCCCAGCTCGAGGGAACTCGTCGCCACCACGGCCGGGATACGTCCGGCCTTGAGGTCGTCCTCGATGATCAGTCGCTGTTCGCGCGCAACCGACCCATGGTGCGCACGAGCGACCTCGGCACCGGCGAGGTCGTTCAGGCGCGCGCAGAGTCGTTCGGCGAGCCGACGCGAGTTCACGAATACGATCGTCGTGTCGTGCTCCCTGATCAGGGCCAGCAGCCGTTCCTCGACGTGCGGCCAGATGCTCTGGCGTTCCTCGGCCGAGGCCGAGGGGTCATCCGAGGTACCAAGCGCTCCGAGATCCTCGATCGGAACCACCACCTGGAGATCGAAGCGTTTGTCGTTGGGTGGATCGACAACGGTGACACCCGTCGAGCGGGCACCACCCAAGAACCGTGAGATCTCGGTCAAGGGGCGGACCGTCGCGGACAGTCCGATGCGTTGAGCGCGGGAACCGATGAGTCGGTCGAGTCGTTCGAGGCTCAACGCGAGGTGGGCGCCTCGCTTGGTCCCGGCAACCGCGTGGATCTCATCGATGATCACGACATCGATCGAAGTCATCGCCTCGCGGGCGCGCGACGTGAGAAGGAGGAACAGCGACTCCGGGGTCGTTATGAGGATGTCCGGGGGTGTACTGGCGAAGCGGCGACGCTCATCCTGAGGCGTGTCTCCGGTTCGAAGAGCCACCTGGATCTCGGGAGGAGTCTCTCCGAGACGTTCCGCGGCAGCGCGCATCCCGACCAGGGGCGACCGGAGGTTGCGCTCGATGTCCGCGGCGAGGGCCTTCAACGGCGAGATATAGAGGACCCTCAGACGCTCCTTCTTCTCAGGCGCGGGCTCCCGGCCGAGGCGATCGAGCGCCGCCAGGAACGCCGCGAGGGTCTTGCCAGAGCCGGTCGGAGCGACCACCAGGCAGTCGTTGCCGCCCGAGATCGCATCCCAGGCCCCCTCCTGCGCCGGCGTGGGCGCGCGGAAGGCCGAGCCGAACCACGCCCTGGTTATCGGCGAGAAGCGCTCGAGGGCCCCCGTGGTGCTCACCCCTCAATAATGAACCGTGGGTGAGACAACCGTTACTCGGCGGTGGACCTCGCCGACATTCGGATCAAGACGGTCCCCACGATCGCCGCGAGGATCGATCCGACCAGGATGCCGAGCTTCGACTGATCTGCGAAGGTCGGGTCGTCGAACGCCAGACCCGAGATGAACAGCGAGACCGTGAAACCAAGCCCGGCGAGAGCGGCGACGCCGAACATCTGAGGCCATGTCGCGTCTTCAGGCAAGGTGCCGAGACCGGACCGAACCGCGAACCAGGAGAACAGCGACACACCCACGAGCTTCCCAATCACGAGGCCGAGTACGACGCCGAGCGCTACCTGCGAGGACAGCGCATCTCCGATCGTGTCCGGATCGATCACGAGCCCCGCATTGGCGAACGCGAACAGCGGGATGACGATGAAGCTGGTGTACGGATGCAGCAGGGACCCGATGCGCTCTGCGACAGAGACGGTCTCCTGCGCCTGGATCGTCAGCGAACGGATCTCCTCGGCGCTCGGCTCGTCGGCGAATTTCTGAGCCTCAACGAAAACATCCTGAGCTCCACCCGAATCTGCCGGTCTCGCCGGCGCGAGCAGCCCGAGGACGACCCCGGCGATCGTCGCGTGGACGCCCGACTCGAAGGTCGCGAACCAGATCACCATCCCGATCACGACGTAGATCGGCGTCCACCACACCTTCATCGATCGCAGGAAGACGGAGAACCCGATGCCACCGACCGCGAGGGCCAGCCAGGGGATCGAGATGTTGGCGGTGTAGAAGAGCGCGATCACGAGGATCGCCCCGATGTCGTCGACGATCGCGAGCGACAGCAGGAACACCCTGAGCCCGGACGGCAACGACCTCCCGACCAGCGCCAGCACGCCGACCGCGAACGCGATGTCGGTGGCCATGGGGATCCCCCACCCGTGCGAGGACGCCTCTCCCACGTTGAACGCGAGGTAGATGGCGGCGGGGACGATCATTCCCCCGATCGCGGCGACGACCGGCACCGCTGCCTTGCGGAAGTCGTTCAGCTCGCCGGAGACCAGCTCGCGCTTGATCTCGAGCCCGACCACCAGGAAGAACAGGGCCATGAGCCCATCGTTGACCCAGTGGCGGAGGTCTTCGGTGACATCCAGACTCCCGATCGAGAACCCCGCCTCGGTATGCCACAGCGAGTCGTAGGCGGCCGACCACGGCGAATTGGCCCACATCAGGGCGGCAACGGTTGCGACCAGGAGTACCGCACCGGACGCCGCCTCGGTATCGAGGAAGCGCCTCAGAGGGCGCGCCACGAGGCGGGCGACGGGTCCTTTACCGGCGACCCACGAGAATCCAAGCGGTGGCTTGCTGAGCGACACGTCTCTCCTCGCGATCGAGCGTTGTCGGGACACCGACCCTAATCGACGGCCGCTTACCAAGGGCGTTCACGTATCGTGGAGTGGTGAACGAGAGCATCTTCCTCGGCAGGATCGCCGGGGTCAGGGTGGGGATGAACTGGTCGCTCTTTGCGATCTTCGGTCTCATCGCGTGGAGCCTCGCCGACGGCCGGTTCCCCTACGAGTTCCCCGGATACACGGATGGTTACTACTGGGCCGGTGGCCTCCTGACCGCGACGATCTTCTTCGCCTGCCTCCTCGGGCACGAGATGGGGCACGCACTCGTCGCCCGGGCCCGGGGGGTCGACGTCGAGGGGATCACCTTGTGGCTGTTCGGCGGAGTCGCCAAGCTGAAGGGCGATCCGAAAACGGCGTCAGAGGAATTCCAGATCGCGATCGCGGGCCCGGTCGTGAGCCTGGTCCTCGCCGGTGCCTTCGCCGGAGCATCGGTCGGCCTCGATGCCACCGGGTCGTCCGATCTGCTCGTGGGGATCTGCGCCTGGCTATGGCGTATCAACGCGATCCTCGCCGTCTTCAACATGCTGCCCGCGTTCCCTCTCGACGGGGGCCGGGTCTTCCGCGCTCTTCTCTGGCACTGGAAGGGAAAGACCAAAGCAACGAAGTGGGCGGCCCGAACGGGGCAAGCGTTCGGTTTACTCATGATCTCTGCCGGCATCCTCGAGTTCGCGGTGCGACAGTCCATCGATGGCATCTGGATAGCGTTCCTCGGGTACTTCCTCCTCAGCGCGGCAACCGCGGAAGAGCGTGTGATCGTCACTCGCGACGCGTTGGTGGGCGTGACGGTGGCCGAAGCGATGTCCGCGGCACCGGAAGTCGTGTCGGGATGGACGATGGTCGACGGCTTCCTCGAAGCACACGGGACGCAGAGCCGTTCGCACTTCGCGGTCGCCTCGTTCGATGGATCGATCAACGGTGTGATCAGCGTCAAAGCTGCCGCGGCACTCCCTACACAAGTGCGAGCGGCCACGCGCACCGACCGGATCGCGATACCCATCTCGCAGATCGCGATCTGCCATCCGACCGAAACCCTCACGGCCGCGCTCGAACGGATGAGCGAAGCCGGGTCAGGACGAGCCTTGGTGTTCGATGACGGAGCACTTGTCGGAGAGATCACCGGAGCCGACCTCCAGCGGATCATCGAGCAACCGAAGGCGGGAGCGGAGCCCACCTGATGGCACGGATACTGATCGCCGGCGGTGGATACGTAGGTCTCTATGCGGCCCTCGGGCTCGAGAAGAAGCTCGGCGCGGATCACGACATCACGATGGTCACTCCGCATAGCTACATGACATACCAGCCGTTCCTGCCGGAGGCCGCTTCGGGAAGCATCGAGCCTCGTCACGTGGTCGTCCCGTTGCGGCTGGCCCTCAAGCGGACCAGGGTCGTCACCGGCAGGGTGTTGGGTCTCGATCACCCGTCTCGAACCGCGATCTTGCAACCGGAGGAAGGACCTCAAAGGGATCTGTCCTACGACCACATCGTGATCGGAATGGGCTCCGTGTCACGGGTTCTCGACGTCCCCGGTGTAGCGGAGCAGGCGGTCGGCTTCACCTCCATCGAGGAAGCGATCTACCTGAGGAATCGCGTGCTGTCCCGGCTCGACGTCGCCGAGTCCGCCACCGACCCGGGGGCCAGGCAGAAGGCCCTGACCTTCACGTTCGTCGGCGGCGGCTATTCGGGGATCGAAGCCCTGGCCGAACTCGAGGACCTCGCCCGCGATGCAACGCGCTACTACCCCGGCATCACTTCCGCAGACATGAGGTGGGTGCTGGTCGAAGCCAGCCCGTCGATCCTGCCGGAGGTGGGAGACGACCTCGCCGCCTACGCCACCAGGCACCTGCGGAACCGCGGCATCGACGTCCGGCTCGAAACGCGCCTCGTGTCCGCGGTCGATGGCCACATGGTGCTCTCGGACGGCACGGAGTACGACGCCGGCACACTCGTGTGGACGACGGGAGTCGTGGCCAACCCGGTCCTGAAGGAGTTCGGTTTCCCGACCGACGACCGCGGCCGGATCGTCGTCGATGAGTATCTGCGCGTGACCGGGCATCCCGCTGCGTGGGCTGCCGGTGACGGCGCGTCGATCCCCGACGTCACCACCGGGCGACCCGCGCCACCGACCGCACAGCACGCCCTGCGCGAGGCTCGGCTGCTCGCTAGGAACCTCGCCGCGGAGATCAAGGGCGGGCAAGCGAAACCGTTCTGCTACACGAACAAAGGTGGGCTCGTGTCGCTCGGGCGCTACAAGGGAGTGGCGAAGATCCTCGACGTGAAGGTGAAGGGCTTCCCGGCATGGTTCCTTCACCGGACGTATCACGTGTTCATGCTGCCGGGCATCAACCGCAAGTTCCGCGTCCTCGCCGACTGGACCATCGCGCTGTTCTTCCGCCGGGACATCGTGCAGCTGGGGTCACTGGGGCGTCCTCGCAGTCGTTTCCGCGCCGCCGCGGGTCCCAAGCCCAAGTAGCGGCGGACTCAAGCGACGGTCGAGGGTCGCTCCCAGGTACGAGTCAGCGGTGGTTTGCCGTCGAGGAACGCGTAGGTGAGCCGCACCTCGGCCCCCTCGGGCACGAGACCGATCGCGTCGAGCGCCTCCGCGTAGATCCCGAGCTGGTCCGGTCCCTCGACCTCGAAGCGCTGACCTGACTTCCAGTCGACGATCTCGAGACCTCCGTCTTCGGTCTGGAACACGGCATCGATGCGCCCTCTAACGATCGTCCCGTCACGCCGGAACGCGAACGGAAGTTCAACCATGGGCTGGCCCGATGCGAGCCGCGCTAGGTCACGATCCCCGTAGCCGAGAGCCTCCCAATGAGACAGTTTGTCCTCGAGCGCAGCGCGCTCCTCCGGCTCGGCCGGTTCGTCGAGCTCGGTCTCATCAGGGAACGTCGAGAAGAACGTCCCAGGGTCCTCGCCCTCGGCGGCGGCGAAGCTCCGCTCCTCGATCAGACGATGGATCTCGGTCCCGAGGTAACGCTGGTCGGTCGGCTTCTCGAGCCTGGTTCTCGTGAGGTCTTCGAACGACATGCGACCCGATGCGATCCTGGCGAAGTCGGTGGCAGAGATCACGCCGGGGCGAGCCCTTCCCGAAGAGTCCGGTACGCCGGCGGCGGCGAGCATCTCGACCTGAGATCGGAACCGAGCCACCAGCTCCTGCGCTTCGACCGCCTCGGCGGCATCGAGGCGGCCCAAGAGATCGTCGGGGGTCACCGATCCCGACACCAGCGCGTCGGCCGCCGCTCCCCAGCCTTCCGGGAAGAGGTCGTCGCCCTCGCCGAGACGAGGCTGCGGCGGCCACATCCGCTCACCCTCGAGCGCCTCGAACAGCGGGTTCTCCTCGGGCTCCTCGGCCTCGGCCACCACCTCGACCAGGCCATCCTCGACCATCTCGCGCATCTCGTCCCAGAACAGCGAGGTCCCGCGCGAGAACGGGTCGCGCCCGTACCACCAGGCCGCAGTGACCGCGAGATGCTGCTTGGCCCGGGTCAGCGCGACGTAGAAGAGTCGGCGCTCATCCTCCCGGGCACGCTCCTTGACCTCGCGCTCAAAGTCCCTCAACTTTCCCGTCCACTGCGGGAGGTGGGGCGCATCCTCGCGGACCTCATACGGCAGTTCGCGATAGCTGGTCAGCGGGTTCGAGGCGCGGTCGTTCGGGAAGACCGAGTAGACCTTGTCGCCCTTCTTGTTCGTCTTGGCGGTAACCGAGGGAACGAAGACGCACTCGAACTCGAGGCCCTTCGCTCCGTGCACGGTGATCAGCTTCACCGAGTCGTTGTCCGCGGGCTGGGCCGCCTCGAGGGTTTCCTCGGCGTCATCCGCCGCCTCGAGGTAGGCGATGAAGCTCCTCAACGTCGCCTCGCCCTCGACCGGCGAGAACTGCGCCACGTAATCGAGGAAGTTGGCGACGTTCTGTCGAGCGGCGGCCGCAGCCCGGGTCGGTGACGCAGCCAGCGCGTCCGAGATTCCGGTCACCTCGATGATCTCCTGCACGAGCTCGAGGAGGGTCGCATTAACCTTCTTGCGAAGCGCGCCGAGGCGTTCGGCGAAATCTCCGAGTCGCCGCCGGGCCTCGCCCCCCAGGCCCTCGACCTCATCGAGGTGATCGAGGCATTCGACCAGGGCGAAACCGACGTCGCCCGGCTCCATGTCGTAGGCGAGGCCCTCGTCGCCACCTGCGAGCCTCAGTTTGAGTCCCTGGTTCTGGTTGGCCGCCCATCGGGCGCACAGAGCGAGATCCCGGTAGTGGATCCGCCAGCGGGGGCCGAGGAGCACGCGTGCCAGCCAGCGGTTGGCCGAGGGCTTGGTCTCGAGGCACCTGATCCAGGCGACGATCTCGGTCACTTCGGGGGTCTTCAGCAGACCCCCGAGGCCGACGACCTCGACCGGAACGTCCTTCGCCTCGAGCGCTTTGATCAGGGCGTCCATCGCCGCCTTGCGCCGGACGAGGATCGCCATGTCGCGCCACATGATGGGCTCCCGCCCCTCGGCGGCCGGTGCCCCGTGGAACTCGTTGCAGCGATCGGCGATCCACGACGCCTCCGACGCCTCGTCCTCGAACAGGCCGAGGACCACGCGCCCGGTTCCGTTGGCCGGGTTGGGGCGCAGCGGGTTACCGGGCCGGCGGGTGGGTTCGATCCGATCGACGACGCGGTTGGCGACCTCGAGGATGTCCGAGCCGGACCGGAAGTTCTCCGATAGCGAGATGTGCTGGTACGGAACCCGGTCGGCGCGTGGGAAGTGATCGGGGAACCCGATCAGGTTGTACATCGTCGCTCCGCGGAACGCGTAGATCGCCTGGCGGGCGTCGCCGACCGCCGTCACCGCGCCGCCCTTGCCCACCAACGCCTCGATCATGCGGCGTTGCGCGACGTTGGTGTCCTGGTACTCGTCGAGCAGCACGATCGGGAACCGGTTGCGAAGCTGTTCGGTGACCTCGGGGAAGCTCTCGAGGATTTCCACCGCACTCGTCACCTGGTCGCCGAAGTCGATCCGCTTGTGCTCCTTCTTCGCCAAGGTGTACGCCTCGACCGCGGAACATAGCTCGATGCGCTTGGATGCGGTCTCGCGCATCTCCTCACTTGCGCCCGTCGATGCGAGCACGCGCTCGGCGGCAGCCTTGACCTCCGAGACGCCGAGGACGTGGTCGGCGAGTGACGACGCCAGCTGTAGCGTCGCGGCGACGAGTCCGGCCGAGCTCCGGAGCTCGAGCGACTCGAACGGCGGCAACTCGTCGATGCAGGAGCCGACCAGCTGCCACTGCTGTGCTTCGGTCAGGAGGCCAGACTCGGGCTCGACCCCCACCAGGAGGCCGTGCTCGCGCACCAGCGCGGCCGCGAACGCGTGGTACGTCTGGACGGTGACCTCGCCGACCTTGTGCTCGACGTTCTCCATCACTGCGAGGGATCTCCGCACGCGCCCCTCGAGTTCCTCGGCCGCCTTGTTGGTGAAGGTCAACCCAAGGATCTGAGACGGGTCGAAGTCTTTCGCCTCGATCGCCCACGCGATGCGGGCGGCCATGATCGCGGTCTTGCCCGATCCCGCGCCGGCGACGAGGAACGCCGGCTCGAGCGGGTGCGCGATCGCCTCCCACTGCTCCTCGGTCGGCTCGTAGCCCTTGAGTGCAGCAACGATCGCCTTAGAGGCCTTGGGATGGGGCGTCATCCGCTCAACTCCTTGCCTTCGGGCCACAGAGGGCAGAGCGGCTTGAACTTGCACCACCGGCAGTTCGCCTCGGGGTTCGGACGGAAGTCCTCGACCAGCGCTCCCTCGATCAGAGCCGGCAACCGATCCAGGGCGGCTTGCGCCTCGTCCGGCGTCTGTCCCCGGACGGAGACCTGGCCGCGGGCGAAGTGGGCGGGGTACACCAGCTGCATCGCGATCGGCTTGCCGTGTTTCGAGATCTCTTCCTCGGTGGTGGCGGCCAGATAGTAGATACCGAGCTGCAGCGACTCCCGAGCATCGTCGTAATAGATCGGATTGCGCGACGTCTTGTAGTCCTTGATCACGAGACCGCCGGGCTTCGCGTCGACACGGTCGATCCGTCCCCTGATCTTGTGTCCGTCGAGATCGACCTCGAACGAATGCTCAACTACGAGGGCGCCGCCGGGATCCAGATGGTTGATGTAGCGGTCGAGGATCACGTAGCCATCGCGTTTGAACTGGCGCGCTATCACCTTATTGGGGAACACCGATTCGTCGAACAGTTCCTCGTACCGAGCCATGACCATGTCGCGGTTGGTCAGACGAATACGGCCTTGGACGACCTGAGCTTCGTTCGGCTCGTGCCGTTCGCAGTCCTCGAAGATCTGGTGGATCCAGGTACCGAACGCCATGTTGTGCGAGCTATCGGGGTCGAGGCCGAGGACCACCGAGAACAGGTATTGCAACCCGCAGTTGTCGTAGTTCGAGATGCGCGAGTAACTGGTCATCATCTTGTCGGCGGGAAGCTCGTCGTTCGGACGACGGCTTTGCTCGCGGATCGCTACGTCGCCCTCGGTCCAGTCCCAACGCCACCACCATTCGTTCGGATGCGCCGACGAGCACGAGGGATCGACCGCGCACGCGTGGGCGACCGCGATCAATGCGGCGACTCGCTCCTTGTTGGGAGCGGTCACGTCGGACAGGACCTTACGGAAACGACCGGCCGCCTCAGCCAACGTCAGAGGCGCCGCGGTCTCGACCTGTTCGGTCTCCGGAACGACCCCGGTCAACTCCTCCAGGAACCGGCTCGGGGCACCTCGCCGGCTCGGCCCGGGTGAGGTCGAGATGATGCAATGCTTCGACGCCCGAGTGATCGCGACGTAGAAGACACGGCGGTCTTCGGCCTCGTTCTTGCGGGCGCGCTCGACCGAGCTGTCCTCATCGAGGAAGTAGGGATCGAACAGGCCCCGGGCGCGGCGGCCCTTTGGTATGGCGCCCTCGATGCAGCCGCACACCCCGACCACCGACCACTGCCGGCCCTTGGCCGAGTGGAACGACAACACCTGCACTCCTCCGCGCCGTCGCTCGGGCGGGAGCCACGGATCGGATCCGAAGTCGGCGCGCCCGATCGCCTCAAGGTACTCCTCGAGCGTGGCACGGCCCCTGCGTCGTTCGACGAACCGACCGAGCGCCCGGGCGAAGGCGGCCAGTGCCTCGAGTTCGCGGGCCGACGCCGGCTCCTTAGTGGCCTTCTCCTCGAGCGTTCGGTAGTACGGGGCCTTCGCCCACACCTCCCAGAACGCCTGGTCGGCCCGCGCTCCGCCATAGGTGCGCACCAGGTTGGCGAGGCTCTTGATCGGCTCGACCAGAGGCGCGACCTCGGGCTCTAGGTCACCGACCGGAACCGAGAACAGCTCCATGAGGGTGACGCCGGCGAGTCGTGCGGCCCGCTCGAGTTCTCTGATCTGACGATCCTCGAGGCCCGCCAATGGAGACCGCAGGAGGTCGCCCAGGGCATCGTCCTCGTCGAAGATTGCGTAGCGCGCGAGGCTGCGGAACGCCCGCACCGAAGGCTCGTGCTCGAGCGGACGATCCGGAACCGCGACCTGGTACGGAACCTCGACCGCATCGAGAGCGCGCTCGAGCGGCGGGAGCATCGCTGCGGGAGAGGTCAGCAGCACCGCCATGTCCTCGTACGGGACCTTGTCATCGAGATGGGCGCGTCTCAGTGCCCGCGAGATCGCATCGACCTCCGCCGCGAGGCTCGCGTACGCCTTCACGTGGACCGTGGTCTCGCCCCTGAAGGCACCGGGCCGATGTTCCGCTTCGCCGGTGCGCGCGACGAAAGCCGTTGCCAGCGTTCCGAGTCCCTTCCCGAGCCGGTACGAGGTCGACAACACAACGGTCTCGATGACACCGAGTTCATTCGCCGCGTGCTCGAGCCATCCTGGGTCGGCCCCTCGGAACGCTTCGATCGCGGAATCGGGATCGGCCGCGACCACGAGGGATCCGCCGGGGTCGGCATCGCCGTCGGCGAATCCGGTGAGGAAGCGCAGCATCCGCTGTTGCACGAGGGACAGTTCCTGGCCGTCGTCGACGAGCACATGGGTGAAACGGGTCCTCAGCGAGTCACGCACGTCGTCGTAGTCCGCGATCAAGGACGTCGCCTCGGAGAGCAGGGTCGGGTAGTCGATACGCGCGCTGCTCCTCAGTCGGTTCAGCTGTTTGCGGTAGAAGGCCACGATCTCGCCGAACTCCGGCTTGAGCTCAACCAGCCGGCGCAACTCCGCGTCCGACAGCGCTCGCTGGCCCGCACGGATGCAGAAGTCGACGACCTCGTCGGCAAATCCCGGCGACGACAGCAGGCCCTTGTAGTTCGGCCAGTTGACCGGGTTCTCGGCGCGCAGCGCGTCGCGGATGTCGCCCCATTGCTCGGGGCTGGTCAGCAGGACGGGCGGCTCGGGGTAGCCGAGTTTCTTGTAGTGCCGGCCCACCAGATGGTTGGCGAGTCCGTGCCACGTATAAACGGGAACCTCGACCACCGCCGTCCCCTCGGCCATGAGGAGCCGCTCGGTCAGGGCGTTCTGCAACTCGATCTTCTGAGCCCGGTTGGCGACGAGGAAGAGGATCCGGTCGGGCGAGCAACCGTCGGAGGCCGCCAGCCGGAGGAACCGCTCGACGAGCACCGTCGTCTTCCCGGTCCCCGGCCCCCCGAGCGCCAGCATCGGCCCCGAACCATGCTCCACGACCCGCGTCTGAGCCTCATCGAGGGTCAGCACGGAGCTCGGAGCAGAGGTCGTCGAAGTCATGCACCCAACCTAACGGAGGGGTGCGACACATTCGGAGAGAACGCCAGCTTGCCCCGCTTGTGGCTAGGGCGCGACGTGGAAGCCGAGTCTCTTTCCCAGAGTTCCGCCACCAGATCGCCAGGCCACGATGTAGTCGCCGGGACCCATGTCTGGATAGTGCTTGGCCCAGTTCACCTGGCGTGAGAAGACCGGTCCGTCTTCCTTGACCTGGAACCTCTTGCACTCCTTCGAGCCATCCGGGGCCGTGACGCACAGGTTGAAGGAAGAAACGTACTCGGCCGCCTCGACGAAACTCAGGAGTCGCTTGCCGTCACTATTCTTGACCGACAAGCAGATGTCGCCTGAGGGGCTGCAGTACGACTTCGGCTTGTGATCGGCGAACGCGCCGCTGATCGAGACCACGGACAGTGCAACGATCACCAACAGTGCTTTGAGAATCCGCATTCGTGGCACCTTCCGCCTAGTCATCCCCCTAAGAGCTGTCAGCTCATCAGAGCCCCTCCACCCGCCCTGAACAAGGGGGTTGACCGGCGTTCTCATCCACGTCAGTCGTCTCTAGGACCACTCACGTGGATGAGAAAGCCCCCGACCTCGCTAACGCCCCGGATCGATTGGACAGGGCGGAGGCGACTCGAATGGGTCCTCGACAAAGGTGATTGACCAGACGTCGTAGGCGATCGTCGAGCAGTCTTCAAGCGATTGCAGCCGCAGGAGCGCCCTCAAACCAGCCCCGCGGAACCCGATGATCCTCACAGGTCGAGGGAGGGGAACCTCGGCTCCGGTGATGCCGTCCGGGTCCCTCCGATAGTCGCCGAAGATGAAAAGAGCCCCATTCGGTCCGTAGGTGGTGGGGTCATCCTCGCCGTCCGACGTGTAGCTCGCCTGTTGACCGGCCGCGATGATGAGGCATCCGCGACCCGTGTTGGGGATCTCCGTGCGCCAGAGGTTGAACTCTTCGAAGTACGGCTTGGGTGGATAGAACTCGATATCGCCGAGTCCCCTGCCCTCGATCCCCTCGGGGCATTCGGGGTTCTGAGAGTTCTCGGGCTCAGGCTCGTCGCCGTCCTCTTCATAGACGAAGGGTTCGAGATCCGAGACCAATGTGTCCCCGTTGGAACTGTGGAACTCGATGAAGTAGATCCGCGGATCGTCCAGGATCTGCCGCATGGCCTCGACCGACTGGCGCTTAACGCATGTGGTTGAGCGATACGGCTGTGGAGGTTCGAAGAAGGTGACGACGGGATCGTCCTCCCCCTGGCGATGGAGATGGGCCGATGCCGAGCCGAGGATCTGAGCAGTGAAACAGGCGCTGCCGATTCGCGCATTGATTTCAACGATTCCGGTTTTCTCTAAAGGCCGGCCCTCCGAGTCGAAACCACCGCCGAACATTATGTGGAACCGTCCGAAGTTCGAAGCTCCCTCAGTGAGTGTGGGGGCAGGGTCAACGACCTTGTCGGGGGTTCGTTCGCCGAATGAAGTTGCGGCCAATGACAGGGAAACGACCGCTGCGACGAAGCAGATTCCCCCCGCCATGGCCATCAATAGCCGTTGCCGCCTGGCGCGCCGGCGGATGGGCGCCAGGCGATCCGGCATCTTCAGCGGGTCGAGCTCCGCCGTCAAGGCGGCCTTGAGAGCCCTCTCTACATCCTTCATGACTCATCTCCTTGCAGGGACGTGCGCAACGCAGTCAAGGCACGAAATACCAGGGACTTCAGCGCGGTCGAGGAACAGTCGAGTGCTTCAGCGGCCTGAGCTTCAGTGTGGTCGAGGTAGTAGCGAAGGTAGAGGGCGGCCCGCTGACGTGGAGGCAGCGCCAGCAGCGCGGTCCAGATCTCATCTCGTTGTCCAACATCCGGGATGAGGGGAGTCTCTGGCGCAGGCAGACGAGCGAGAGCCGACCGTTCGCTTGCGAGCCGGCGCCCTCTGCCTCGGGAGAGGTTGATGATCGTTCGGAAGAGATAGGAGCGCGCGTGGTTCAGGTCCCTCAGGCCGAAGAGCTTCCGACCGATACGGACGAAGGCCTCTTGGGTGATGTCCTCTGCCGCCTCTCGATTACCAGTCAACACGTAAGCCAATCGCAGGCCGTCGGAAGCATGGGCGCGGTAGATCTCGGCTAGGCGATCCTCCCGCTCCATCGCCATGATCTCCGATCGGTTGAGATTCCGGCTCTGCACGATCTATACACGCGTCGGACCCTCGTTTGGTCGCGCCGGTAGCCGTATGGGCTTCTGGCTGACCTACGGCCGGTACTGCTCCACGAGGCGCACGACCGCGCCATCGCGCTCCACCAGCCAGTACGGCGACGTGCGAACACTCTGTTGCCAAGGCTGCGGGTTGCGGAAGATTCGCCCGAACCTCCCGGCGCCGACGCACCTCGGGTCTGGAATGCTGGTCTTGACCGCAGTGGTCAGCAACACGACGGCGTCCTCATGGAGTCGCTTGGCCACCTTGGTACGGGCGTCGTTACGGATATAGCCGTGTTCGAAGATTTCCGCCGGATCGAAGCCGAACTGTCCATCTCCGGACACTCCGGTGACGAACCCAAAGCTCACAGTCTGCTCCCCCACGGTCCTGTAACTTGAGAATCTTGAGATGCATGTGTCCAGATCGAGCGCTCGTCCGAGAACCGTGTCCCTGTAAGCCCGCATCCGATCCAACTCGACCTGAAGATCGGCCGAGACCTCCTCGGCGTCCTCTGTCTGCACCCTGGCGGTCTCGATCTCTTTG
>WHTI01000158.1 GCA_009377815.1 Actinomycetota bacterium | reverse complement strand
CCGATCACTCATCGTTCGGATGCTGGATCTGCGCGACAACTTCTCCGCGTACGACGCGACCTATGTCGCCCTCGCCGAGCTTCTCGGAGGAGACCTGCTGACGGGGGACGTGCATCTCGCCAGGGCGGTGCGCACTCACGCAGGCATCACGGTAGTAACCGAATAAGCACCAGAGATCGAGAACAGGGACCCGCCGCCTTCGGCGGGGTCCTTGTCTCTATCCGCAGCCAAATCGATGATCGGCCGCCCAAATGACCACGGTGGAGCTGATTGACCGGTGCGCGAACCGCGTACTCGTGGAGGGACGGTCGATCCCGCTGGGATGAAGGGACAAGCTCCGGTTTCTAGACGGCCCAAGCGCCCGAGCAATGTCAGGCGTCGACGAAATGCCCCCGCCCGCCCTTTCCCGTTCCATTCGAGTCGCGGACGACGGCAAAGAGCCTCGCGGCACGACCAGGAACGACCTGCGCTTTCTCAAACAACTTCACAACTGGCGACAGCATCCATGGACGAAAGACAACACCAGCGTCGACACAACGAGCCCGTAAGCCGCGCACGCTAAACCGGCTGGCAATCGTTTCGACCGATTCATCCCGTTACGTACGAGCGTTAAGGAAAGCACGCCTAAGGGGTTGATCGCCGCGCCCAAGCGGGAGCAGGACCGCATCAACGCGGAAGTGGCGGAGGCGGAGGCGGAGGCGGAGGCGCAGCTGTCTAGCGAGGGCGCCAAGCTGAAGAAGGCCACTGAGGTCATCGAGCTCGCTCTGAGCCTCGCCGAGAGCAGCCCGGACGCCTTCCTCAGGGCACGGCCAGACGTGCGGAAGCTGTGGAACCAGGCCTTTTTCCGGAAGATGAAAGCTCATCGGCGGCGGCACGGGCCGCTGGGACATCGTTTGTTGCAAGCACGATCTCGACGTACGCGGCAAGCAGCCTGGACCGGGTCACGCGATCCCGAGCCTCGTCCAAGGCACGACGGATCGTGGCCTCCGCGGCACCGACCTGACCCTGGGCCAGACGCAGCTGAGCCAGACCAGGCTGTGGGCTTCGTCCCGACCGGCTGGCCTGGCGGTACGCGTCCTCGGCCTTGGCGAACTCGCCGCATAGCCGGTGCAGTTCGGCCTGTTGGTAGAAGGCCATCCCGACCGCGGGGTGGCCGGGCGGCTGCGAGAGCCATTCACGCGCCCGCTGTGCTTCGTCGATGGCGTCAGGCCGCGCGCCGTGCAATTGCATGATCTCGGCGCGGTGCACGAGACACTGACCGCGGTACGGAACCAGGTCCGGCTGAGACTCACACCAATGGCTAAGCGCCGCGGTCCACTCCTGCGACCGGCGCAGGTCGAAGACCTCCTGGCATGCCTCGATCACGGCGCAGTAGAGAAGACCGACCAGGATCGGTGACACCTCGCGGGCGGTGATGGCGACCATGACCTCGTCGAGCCACGCCACGCCCTTAGCGGTGTCTCCGAGCTGGATCAGAGTTTGACCCCGGCCGAGCCGGCTGAAAGCCACCAGGTCCGGGTCGCCGAAACGATCGCCGATCTTGGCGGCCCGTTCGAAGGTGGTGTACGCGGTCGCGCCGTCGCCCTGGGCCATGCTCTGAATCGCATCCGGCACGAGCAGATACCCCTGCTCCACGCAATCCTGCTGTCTCTCGTCGAGCAGCCGCCGGGCCCGGGCGAGCCAGCCGCCGCCGCGGGCCATCTCGCCCTTGAGCAGGAGTCCGAGGCCCAGCCAGAACGCGCACCTTACGGCTCGCACCGAATCGCCCCGGCGCAGACACTCTTGATACGCACGCGCCCAGACGTCCTCGCTCTCGTCATCCCTGCCGGTCAAACCGCGAGCCTCTCGAGGTCCTCAGCCTCAAGCGTGGTCTCCTGATCCGCGGCCCACAGCTGAGCGTACGCGTCACCCACGCCTGCCGCCCGAAGGACTCCCGGCCTCGATCGATGGCATCGGCCATGGTGAGAGTCTCGCCCATTACAGGGAACCATCGCCGCGGATGGCCGAATCAGCTAGCCCTGGCGACCGGCGTAGCCGCCCGGCGGTGAGATGGCATCGGGCGGTGGCGGGCTAGCGACGCGCAGAGCAACGAAGTGGAGCTGATTGACGGTGCGCGAACCGGGCCCCTCCTGCGGGGCGCACTCTTGGCCTTGAGCTGAGCCGACCCGTAGACCTGGCGCACCGCCCGAGAGCGACTCGGAGGGCCGGAGTCAGACCTCAGTCGACGCCTCGCGGCTTGCGAATCCGTTCCGGACGCCCACCCGAGTTACATGATGTCCGTCGCGCTCACGCACCTCCCATCTCAGCGCAGGAATCAGGCGAGCGCTTGGTCGGTAGCCCGGCTGGTCGTCGCTCAGTAACTACATCTCGGTGAGCTTCCCGTCGCGGACATGCCGTACGCATCCTCGCAAGGCGTACGTCCCTGCAGGTCCAGGTCATCGTTCCACCAAACGTCTGCTCCTTGTCACCGCGCAAGCGGGCCTCAAAGTCGGGCCCGGAGAAAGTAAGAGTGCCCGATCCGTCTTCCTCGACCGTCGAGGTCGCGCTGGCGGGCGGGACGCTCGTGCTGGTTAGGGCGTTTGCGTCGAGATCGCGGATCGTTATCAAGTCGGGTTGCGCCAGACCTTCCGTCCGGAAATGAGCCGAAATCCGGGACTCCTCGGGTTTCCATGGGTAGTTCTTCGCGGTCTTAGGCATGGATGCCGTGAGAGGGCCGTGATCGGATAGGTCGAGCGAGAGAACGCGAAACGTCCACCGCTGAGAGCAGCGACGCGCACGCGCCGCTCCCGTAGGTTTCGGAGCTTGCGAGCAACCGAGACCAAGGAGGACGCGTGCGTGCCACCACTGCATTCAACAAGATGTTGGCGATCCCTGGAGCCACAGTGGGGGCGGTGACCTTCGCTCCCGAGGGTGTCGTGGTGACCTTGCGCCGTCGCTTCAGGAAACTCACGTGTCCCTGCGGGTTGTCCACCCGGGCGACCTACGATTCCTCGGTCCGTCGTTGGCGCCATCTCGATCTCGGCGCCTGCCGGCTGCTGCTCGAATGCGACATCCGTCGACTCGCTTGCCCCCGCTGCAAACGGGTCCGCACCGAGCTGGTGCCGTGGGCGCGACCAGGTGCGCGCCACTCGAGCGACTTCGAAGATGTCGTCTGCTGCGGTGCTCGTGGGAGGCGGTCGCAAACATCGTTGCAAGGGTCGTGGCCGATCACATCGACGACTCCCGCCTCGACGAGCTCTACCGGATCGGGGTCGATGAGGTCTTCTATCGCAAGGCGCATCGTTTCCTCACCGTGGTCGCCGACCACGACCGCGACGGCGCGGTGGTGTGGGCCAAAGAGGGCAGGAAGGCCGACACCCTCAAGTGAGTGTCACCACCCCTCGATACGCTCCCCAAAGCAGGGGCTTTCAGAATGAGCCTGCGCCTGAGTTCGACCTCGAGCTGCGGGTCATCTCCGGCGAGGAAGGGAGACGGCCCCGCTTGTGAGCGCCCCCCGCCCGAAGCGTCCCAACACCCGGCGGGCACCTTCGGCGCCTGTGTCACCGCCTCGTCCTAACCTCGACGGATCGCTTCGGCCTCTGGCCCGAGCGCTGCTGGAGCTCGCACTCCAGCTCGTTGACGAAGACAAACGAGACGAAAAGGAGAACGGGCGATGAACGCGCTCATCTATCTGCGGGTGTCGACCAAGGAGCAGGCTTCTAAAGGCGACTCGACCGAGGGATATTCGATCCCGGCACAGCGCGAGGCATGTCTCAAGCATTGTGCCGACAATGGCTGGAACGTCACCGGCGAGTTCATTGACGCCGGCGAGTCGGCGCGAAGCTCAGATCGTCCCAACCTGAAAGCCATGCTTGTGCGCGTCGCCGAAGGCGACATCGAAGCGCTCGTGGTCCACAAGATCGACCGCCTCGCCCGCAATATCGAGGACCACGTTGCGATCCGTGCCGGGCTGAGAAAGGCCGGTGTGGCCCTCATATCGGTCACCGAAAACATCGAGGAGTCAGCGTCGGGAAAGCTCGTCGAAGGCATCAACGCGCTCATGGCCGAGTTCTACTCCGCCAACCTGGCTGCTGAGGTCAGAAAGGGTATGACCCAGAAGGCCAAGCATGGAGAGTGGCCGGCTAAGGCCCCGATCGGATACCTAAACATCAGAGAACCCGGTGCGGGAAAGCGCGGCGCGGCCAGGATCGTGCTCGACCCGGAACGCGCCCTGCTCGTGCGCGAGGCGTTTCGCATATACGCGACCGGCGACTACTCACTCGCGGAACTTCACGGGGCGCTCCATGCTAAGGGCCTCACGTCTCCCACGGCGAGAAAGCCCGGCGCGCCGCCGCCCGTCTCCGCGCTTGCAACCATGCTTCAAAACCCCTTCTATCTCGGCACCGTCGAGTGGGACGGAGTGCAATATGAGGGCAAGCACAAGCCCCTGATATCGCGCAACGTTTTCGAGCGCTGCCTGGAAGTTCTCGCGGCGCACAACAAGGCGGGCG
This sequence comes from Actinomycetota bacterium, assembly GCA_009377815.1. Taxonomy (GTDB): domain Bacteria; phylum Actinomycetota; class CADDZG01; order CADDZG01; family WHSQ01; genus WHTI01. The sequence continues at coordinate 1,576 of WHTI01000158.1, read as the reverse complement.
TGCGAACGCGCCGCCACGATCACTATCTGAAAGGCGTGCTGCACTGCGAGCAGTGCGGCAACCGCTTGTCGCTCACCCTCGCCAAGGGCAAGTACCTCTACTTCTATTGCCTCGGCCAGAAGAATTCGCTGCGTCACAAGACCAACTGCACGCAGCCATACGTCATGGCGTGCGATGCCGAAACGGGTGTCGAGGATCTCTACAAGAAGATCCAGCTCCCCGAGGAGTGGGTCGAGCGTCTGACGGGCGAGCTCGAAGAGGAGATCGTCGAGCGACAGGCAAGCGCGGGCGAGCTGCGAGTGTCGCTCACCAAGCGCCTAGCGGCGCTCGCCGAGGAGCGCCAGAAGCTTCTGCGCGCCTACTACGCGAACGCGATCCCACTGGAGCTACTTAAACGAGATCAGGATCGGATATCCGAGGCAGAGGAGAAAGCCAAGTCCGAACTCGCCGCCACAGAGGCGGACCTCGAGAAGTGGCAGGAAGTAATCACAATCGCCATTGGACTTGCCGGTAGCTGCCACGCCGCGTACCTCAAGGCCAACCCTAAAGTGCGTCGTCGCTTCAACCAGGCCGTTCTGAAAGCCGTCTACGTCGAGGACGGCAAGGTCAAGCGCGCTGAGTACACGGACGTCTTCGCCGCTCTCTTCTCACGCCCGAGTTCGAATAAGTGGATCAAGGTGCTCCTAACAGGTCACTATTCGAACTTGCCCGACCTGCGGTTTCGCGGGGGGAACTCGTGATTGCAGGGGGGTTTTCGAGGTTATTCCTTCTCCCTGGTCGCGCTGAGGTTGCAAGCTCAAGAGTGGAACCTGTGCTGAGGAGAGACGCCGCGAGCGTGGCTTCCCTCGATGTGGGGATTTGGATGATGCGCAGGTTCGTTTCCTGGGCAGGAACCGAACCAAAGGGGTGCGGGACAGGGGTCACCTTCGCCAAGACGTACATGATTCCCTGAGGCACTTGGATCAGTCATGAGGTTCGCTCAATCTTTCAAAGCGGGGTCGCCCTCTTCATCGATACACTGGCCAAGTCAATCGGGAAGCTGACCGCCGACCAGCTAATCGGCCAGAAGAAGGGCCAAACAGGGCGTACTTGTGCAAAGCGGGAAGGCCCCGCCCGCCCCCTCAGACGACCTTGCTCGTGGTCCCTTGCGTGAGAGATGATCGTTTGATCGTTGGAAACGATGTGGGCGAATTAATTGGGGATTGGATCCGCAGAAAAGCACCTTGAGATCTCGCAGCCGCCCGACTCGGTCTTCATCCAAGCCAGACGAGCGCTGGAGGGTATCGGCAAGATAAAGGAGATGGACGAGGACGCGCTATTTCTCCGCGGAAGCACACGGTATGGCCTGCAGAAGGTTCGATTAAAGGTGTTCATAAAGGCGGACGGTGAGGGCTCACGTTTGACGATCAAGGCCCTTGCTGATGATGTCTGGGGCAAGGGCGCGAGGAAGGGCTGCGAGCGACTTCTCGAAGCTCTCGGCTATGGAGGGCAATGATGCTTCCTGTCCTCATCATCGTTGGGATTGCCGCTCTCATCTACTTCGGCATAGCTATCTATCGCTTCAATAGGAGCCGCT
>WHTI01000047.1 GCA_009377815.1 Actinomycetota bacterium | reverse complement strand
ATGAACCTCGACCCAGGGGCGCGGGGTCTGCTGCACGAGGGCCCCGATCCTCCGGGTCTGGTTGCCCGACAGGAAGTGCGCGACGGTCCGGCCGGTGGTCAGGCGCAGGGGGAACTCGTCGTCGACCTCCTCGGCCGGCGGTTGCCACTCCACGGTATTGAAACGGGCCTTGCCGTCGGGGAAGTAGAAACGGTCTTCGAACAGCCTCGGAGTTCCGGGGTGATCCTCGTCGGGACACGGCCAGAAGATCCCACCGGTCTCCTCGATGCGCTCGTAGGTGACCCCGTTGTAATCCGCGAGCCCACCCTTCGACGCCACCCGGAGTTCATCGAAGATGTCTCGCGGCGACTCGAAGGCGAACTTGTCCGGGTGACGTCCGAGACGGCGGGCCAGCTCGCAGATGATCCACCAATCGGTGCGCACGCCCTCAGGTGGCTCGGCCGCCTTGTTGTGCTTGACGATGCGGCCCTCGGCGTTGGTCGTCACTCCTTCGTCCTCCGCCCATGCGGTCACCGGCAGGACGACGTCGGCACGGCTCGCAGTTTCCGACAGGAAGAAGTCGAACTGACAGTGAAACTCGAGCGCGTCGTAACCCCGCGCGATCCGGCCGTGGGATGGCATCGACACCAGGGGGTTGTTGCAGAGTCCGAGCAGGCCCTTGATCTCCCCTGCCTCCGCGGCGTGGATGATCTCGACCGCGGTGAGCCCCTTCCCGGGAAGCTCGCTTTCGTCGATGCCCCAGACACCGGCGATGTAGGCGCGGTCATCCGGATCCTCGATCGAACGCTGACCCGGGAGTTGGTCGCATTTCTGTCCGTGCTCACGGCCCCCTTGCCCGTTCCCCTGACCAGTGATCGTCCCGTAGCCCTTGCCAGGTGCTCCAATCTGGCCGGTGGCGAGACAAAGGTTGATGACCGTTAGCACGTTGTCGACACCCTGGATGTGGTGCTCGAGTCCGCGGGCGTGGAAGGCCATCGCCTTGTCCGCTTCCCCCCAGCAATGAGCGACCTGCTCGATCAGCGCCGGATCGATCCCACAGATCCCAGCTACGCGCTCGGGGGTGTAGGTGCGTGCGATATCGCGCACCTGCTCCCACCCCACCGTCCGTTCCGCGATGAAGCCATGGTCGAGCAGCCCATCGCGTTCGATCACGTGGAGCATCCCGTTGAAGAAGGCTGCGTCGGTCCCCGGTCTCAGCCCCACGTGGAAGTCCGCAGTTCGGCCCATTGCCGTCTCGCGCGGGTCCACAGTGACCAACTTGGCACCTCTATCGCGCGCTCCCCAGAAATACTGGGTCATCACGGGGAAACATTCGGCGACATTGGCACCCGCGGAGAGGATCACGTCAGCCTCGAGCATGTCCGACCACGGATTCCCTGCCCGATCGAGACCGAAGGCTTTCTTGTTGCCGGCCGCGGCGGACACCATGCACAGCCGCCCGTTGTAGTCGATGTTCTTGGTGCCCAATGCGACACGGGCGAACTTGCCGATTAGGTATGTCTTCTCTGTCGTCATGCTCGAGCCCGAATAGACCGCGACGGCGTCGCGCCCACTGGTCTCTTGGATACGCTCGATCTCGGTGACCACCCGATCCAGGGCCACGTCCCACGAGACCTGCTGGAGCGGGCCCTCCTTCGTGGTGCGCATCAACGGGTGCGTGAGGCGATCCGGATGGTTCACCTGCTGATAAGCGGTGACGCCCTTAGGACAGAGCTTGAGTTTGTTGATGTCATGGTCGCGGGGTTCGACCCCGAAGACCCGACCGTCCGAGGAGACCCGCAGATACATCCCGCACTGAACGCCACAGAAGCAGCAATGTGTCGGGACGAGCTTCTCGCCCTTCTCGTGAGTCGACCATCCCGACGAGGGAGTAGACCCCGCCTGGCGAAAGTCGCCGATCCCAGGAGCCGGCGTCTGACGGGGACGACGCAAGCGTTTCATCGGAAGCCTTCCTTCACGTGGGTCCGATAGGAGATGCCGCGCTCTAACCGCTTGCAGCGCGGACAGTACTCGACCCATCCAGCGAACCCGAGGCCGAGCTCACCCATCGTCTTCTCGAGGTCCTCGACATAGTCCTTGCTCTCGAACGGCGCACCACACCGCTTGCAGAGGAAGGGACCGTGATCTTCGAGACTCGTTCGCTTGTACACCTGAACTCCGATGCTCGCAGGCCGCTGGATGACGTGAAAGAACTTGCCGAATGGGATGAACACAAGGGTCAGCACGACGACCGCCATGTGGGTGATCGCCAGGAAGTCGTAGTAGCGCCCTTCGAGCAGTGCGCTCGAGAAGGTGAGGAGAAGACCGGTGACGGAGATCGCTAGAAGCGCGAGTAGCGGCATCAGGTCATGCGCAAGGTGCTGGTTGGTCATGGTTTCTCGGTCCCGGAAACGTCTCCACATGAAGTAGGAACACCCGGCGATGACCAGGACCGCGGTGACATCGAGACCGTGGAACGTGAGCCATCCCAGCCAAGTCAGCGCGTCGAAGGTGACAGTCTTGATGCCGAAGACGAACATCTGATAGCCACTCTCGGTCCCTGCAACCGATCTGAAGTGGATCCAGCCAAAGGTGAGCGGAAAGGTGATCAGGGTTGCCCCGATCACCCCCCAGAACAGAGCCTGGTGCGCCGCCCACCGCGAAACTCCGCGCTTCCTAATGAAGTCCTGCATGAGGAGGTTGGAGATCAGAGTCTTCGGAACCAGGCTGGGGAAACGTTTGAAGTGGCGCCACGACAGGAACGCTTTCCAGCCATTCATCAGGTAACGGCGGGTCGGTGGACTCTGGACCCACACGACGTACCGGTATGTCACTCCGAACGCCAGGAAGACCGTCGCGGTCGCGTAACCGACCAGCGCTGCATCGAAGTTCTGAAGTCCCCGGCTACCGAAATAGATAGCCACGGACATGACGAGAGCCGCGCCAGTCGCGATGGCACTGGCTGTCGGGTCCACATCGCCCAGGAAGCGGGATGGCTCGTGTGATGCTCGCTCGCGTTTCATGACCGCGCAACAACCATGCCACCACTGTACCGAGGCCAAGGGGCACCCGGGTAGGTTGAGGGTCATGGGAAGGATCGCGATAGGAACCTCGCAGAACGATCCGCGGGTCCTGGGACGTCCCCTGATGAGCGACCACAACCTCAGCGCGCGCCTGTGGGCAACCGCCGCCCTGATCTCCGTACCTCTCGCGTCGGTCTGGAACTACGCGTGGTGGCTGCCACTTCACCTCGCGCTGCTGGGAGCGGCAACGCAGGCCATCGTGGGAGGACAGCTGATGTTCTCGGCGACGCTCGGACTATCGAGGGGGCCCTCACGGAACCTAGTCCTCGTGCAGTTGCTGCTGCTGAACGTCGGAGCTCTTCTGGTTGTCGGTGGGCGGCAGTGGCACTCGGACGCGGCGCTGGCCGCGGGTGTGGTGATCGTCACGGTGGTGATCGGCTGGGTGACGTTCCTGGTTCACCGGCTCTGGAGCCGCTCGGTCAATCGGCGCTTCGCGATGACCGGAGTCTTCTATCGACTCGCCGGCGTCAGCATCATCCTCGGCGCCACGATCGGAGGTGCGCTGGCTCTCGGGGCCTTCAACGATGCCGCCTCTTACCTGGAACATCGAAGCCTGCACATGACGCTCAATGTTCTCGGTTGGGTCGGCCTCACCGTAGTGGGCACCGCGATCACTTTGCTGCCGACGATCCTCCACGTGCGCGCGCCCAAGATCCAACAACTTCGACCAGCGCCGTGGCTCATGTTTGGCGGCCTCATGGTCTTCTCCACGGGTGCTTCTCTCGGGCTGGGATGGATGGCGAGCGTCGGACTGGCGACCTATGCGGCAGGTTTCGCCATCTTCGGGTTCTACGTGCGCAAGATCCTCGCCGTCAAGAGTCGACGTCAGGTCCCCACCGCGGCGCTGCACCTGGTATCTGCGGTCGCCTGGCTCGCGGTGACGGTCGTCGCCGGGATCATCCTGACCGCGACCTCGGATCACGCTGCGCTGCGCGACTTCATCGTCGTTGGAGGAGCCGCCGGCTTCGTGTTCCAGGCGCTACTGGGAGCGTGGGCCTTCCTCCTGCCGAGCACCCGGGCCCCGATACCGGAGCAGCGCCGTCGTGAGCTCGTCGCGATGGAACTCGGCGGGCGCCTCCAGGTCGCGGCGTACAACCTCGGGCTCGTCGCCGCGATGGTGGGCCTAAGAACGGATATCGACATCTCGCTCGCCGGCATCATCCTGGCCTGGACCGCCGCCGTCTCCGCGATGACGAAGTCCTGGATCTTCCCGTACCTCGGCCGGCTGCGGGGAGTGCAGGTCCGCAGCGACCTGTGGTGGGCGCCCCCGAGTGATGAGGGCGGGGCATCGCCTCCTACCTAGTCCACGGGCACGATCTCCAGCAGATCTTCCAAGCCCGCGAAGTCATCTGGATTGCGCGTGTAGACGGGGAGATTCGCCGCCAGAGCTGTCGCCGCGACCAGGAGATCGAGGGCCCTACGGCCCCGTGCCTCCCTCCCTCCGGCAACCACTGCGGCATAGAGCCGCCCATAGGCTCGAGCAACGGCTCCATCGATCGGCAAGGGGTCGAAGGTCGCTTCCGTGCGTTGCAGTCTGTCCTGTCGGCGCGCTCGTTCTGCGGGATCGCTCGTGGCATGTGGACCCGCCGCGAGCTCGGCCAATGTCACGGCCGATATCGCGACCTCTGCCGGCAGTGCATCGGGCTCGATCCTTTCGAGATCTATGACCACGGAGGTGTCGATGATGCCGCGTGGATGAGGATCGTTAGCCATTCGGCGCGGCGGCCTGATCCACGGCTGCATCCAGATCTGCCCGCAGGTCTTGAAGATCGATGCTCGGGGCCCCGGCAAATACAGCCGCGACGACATCGGATGCCACGAACCTCTGATGCCGCATCGGATGCAGCTCGCCGACGGGGACGCCGTTGCGCGTGACCACGAACGATTCGCCGCTATCGAGTGCCCGCATGATCGCGCCGCTCTCGTTGCGCAGCTCCCTCTGCGTGATCTTCCTCGCCATCGGACTATCGTAGCACTCGTGCTACAGCTCCTCAGGACCGATCGGATGCGGCCGTGAGGCGTTGCGCGAGGAGAACGAAAGCATCAGCCCGCCGCTCCGAGGTGGTGCGCACATCGGGGTCTCCGTCGGCCGCGTCCTGATCGATCAGGTCCCCCTCGATCCGGACCAAGGCCCGTGCCAGGGGCTCCTCAAGCTCTGCGTCGAGCTTCGCGGACACCTCCACCATGCCGTCGCTCCGCGTCCTGTGTTTCAACTTCGCGAATGCCGCTTGAAGAAGTTCGATGGGCTCACCAGCAACCGTTGTCTCTCCCATGAGCACACCGTATCGAGGGGGTTCGACACGAAGATCAGCACCCATGGGGTCCACGGATAACTTCAGGCGATCTTCCAAACCTGCGGGCACGCGGGCGGGTTCGATTGGGCTCGGGCAAGGCGGGTCCGCCGGAGCAGTTCTTGCGGAGGCGGACGGTCATCTCGGACCCGCAGGGAGCCGGCGTTAGCCGGCGGCGGGTTCGATTGGGCTCGGGCAAGGCGGGTCCGCCGGAGCGAAGCCGAAGGCGAAGCGGAGGCGGACGGGAATCGAACCCGCCCGCCGGGGGTTGCCCGGCGCTCCGGTTTTGAAGACCGGGAGGGACACCAGTCCCCTTTCGCCTCCTCGTTCCGGAATAACCGCGGTCTTGGGAAGGAATCCAATGTCGCCGTGTAGAAGGGTGCGCGAACCGGGTCATCCGGAGGGGCATATTATCCCCGGGGGCTCGGAGGGGACCACGACGGACGAACGGGGACTAGTCACACCAGGCCCCTCGAACCACCCGTCAGGGGCCTTGTCCGGAGTCGAACCGGACAAATACCCTGAATCCTTGGACAGAGAGACGTCGTCGCGCCGGGGAACCGCCCGTAGCGGCTTCGGGGGGAGTGCTTGATGCCGGGAGCATGGGCCGAGGAGAAACTCGACCTAGAACGATCCGAAGATCGGGACCTCGTTGGGCGCGTCCGTGACGGCGACGAGCGGGCACTCGAGGGTCTCCTGGCTCGCTACCGCGGGTTCGCTCGAGCCAAGGCCCGCTCCTATTTCCTGGCCGGCTCCGACAAGGAGGACGTGGTTCAGGAGGGCATGATCGGCCTGTACAAGGCGATCCGCGACTTCGACCTTCAGCAGGAAACTCCGTTCCGCGCGTTCGCCGAGCTGTGCATCTCCCGCCAGATCCTCACGGCGATCAAGACCGCCAATCGCAACAAGCACAAGCCGCTCAACTCATCGATCTCGCTCGACGCGCCGGCACATTCGAGCGACGACTCTGGCGATGGCTCGATCGGCGAAACCCTGGCCGCTACCCGGACCACCGATCCGGCAGAACTGGTCATCTCCTCCGAGGCGATCGAGGCCCTGAAGTCCTCCCTCAAGGAGAGCCTCACCGAACTCGAGGGTGAGGTTCTGACGCTCTACATGGACGGCAAGTCCTACGAGGAGATCGCCGGCGCTCTGGGGAACCACGTGAAGTCGATCGACAACGCGCTCCAGCGGATCAAGCGCAAGCTGCAGCGCCATCTCGATACGCGCGATCATTCGACCACCTGAGAGGTTTGTCCCGCGAGGCGAGTAGCCTCTAACGGTGGACGATGCTCGCGTCACCTTCGAATCGAACGACATCCAACTGAGGTCGCCGATCCTCATCGCTGCGTTCCAGGGCTGGAACGATGCAGGCGAGTCGGCCACGTTCGCGGCCCGGCACCTTCAGGAGGTCTGGGGGGCTGAGAAGGTCGCCTCGGTCGACCCCGAAGAGTTCTTCGATTTCCAGTCCGTCCGTCCACAGGTCGAGCTCGTGGACGGTTTGACCCGGTCGATCTCGTGGCCCTCGAACGAGCTCTTCGGGGCACGGCTTGAAGGAGACAACGACGCGTTGATCCTCATCGGGACGGAACCGAGCCTTCGGTGGCGGGCGTTCTCCGATCTCATCGTGGAGTTGGTTGGAGAGCGGGACGTGTCCCTCGTGGTCACCCTCGGCGCTCTGCTGGCGGACGTGCCCCACTCGCGACCCGTGCCGATCACCGGGACCGCGGTCGATCCCGATCTGATCCTGAAACTCGACCTGCAGCGGTCTCGCTACGAGGGTCCCACCGGCATCGTCGGCGTTCTTCAGGACGCATTCGGGAAGGCCGGTGTGCAGTCGGCAAGCCTCTGGGCCGCGGTCCCGCACTACCTCGCCGTCTCTCCAAACCCCAAAGCCGCGCTCGCGCTGGTCGAGAGCACGGCGCGCCTGATCGGCGCCGCCGCCGACATCGGGGAACTGGTCGCGGCCACCACGGATTACGAGGAACGGATCGACGAGATCGTCGAGACCGACGACGACATCAAGGAATACGTCAGGCTCCTCGAGTCCCGCTCCGATGATGACGGTGCGGACCCCGAGGAGCTCGACTCCTCCCAGCTCCCGTCCGGGGACGCACTCGCCGCCGAACTCGAGCGCTTCCTCCGGGAACGGGACCAGGGGGAATAACTACTGCCTGATGGCAGCGACCTCGAGCGAGAGCTTGACGGTCTTGCCGACCAGCACTCCACCGGTCTCGAGGGCCTTGTTCCAGGTCAACCCGAAGTCCTCACGATCGAACTTTGTCGTTGCGGTGAACGCGACCCGCGTGCCGTCGGTGAAGAGGTCCGGCGTGGTTCCTACGAACTCGACGTCCAGCGTGACCGGCCTCGTGGTGTCTCTTGGTCAGGTCGCCGGTCATCTTCGCCTCGGTCTCCGAGACGGCCTCGAGCGCCGTGCTGGCGAAGGTGATCTTGGGGAACTGCTCGACATCTAGGGAATCCGGTGACCTCAGGTGGCCGTCCCGATCGGGCGCACCCGACTGGATGCTCGAGGCATCGATCTCGGCGCGTGCGGTTGAGGCCAAGAGGTCTTCATCAATCGTGAACGAGCCCTCGAAGTTTCCGAAGCTTCCGGACACGGTCGAGATCATCATGTGCTTGGCCGAGAACGACAGGCTGGTGTGCGCCTGGTCGACGACCCAGGTGCCGACCAGGTCTCGTGCCTTCACTGCGGTGGGGGTGCTCATCTGACTTCCCTTCCATCGATCCATCATTGCCTCTGCAACTATTTCCTACGCAACTACTTTTCTTCCCTAAGATGACGGGATGGGAGGGGATGGGATGGCATTCCGAATGAAGGGTTTGACGAAGCGCGAGGAACGGGCTTGGCGGGCCTTCCTCCGTGCCCACTATCAGATCGTCCGGAAGCTCGACGCGGTTCTCCTCAACGAGGAAGGCATCAGCCTCTCCGCCTTCGAGGTTCTGCGGTGGCTGGAGGCCGCCCCCGGAGGGCGCATGCGGAGGGCGCATGCGGATGTCTGAGCTCGCCGGAAGCGTGCTCCTCTCCCGCAGTGGGGTGACCCGGCTAGTCGACAACCTCGTCGCCGAAGGACTCATCGAGCGCCAGCGCTTCGAGGGGGACGCACGGGGATCCGAGGCAGTGCTTACCGAGAAAGGACGTCAGCGCCTCGAGGACATCTCGCGGGTCCATTTCGAAGGGGTCAAAGACTTCTTCACCGGCCGGCTGAACGACGCCGAACTCGACGCCCTGGCGGACGTCCTCGGCCAGCTCGTCGATCCCGAGGGTGAGGGCGAGAAGTGTTAGCGGGCTGATAGCAGGCTAGCCGCCCGGCCAGTCCTTTTTCTTCTCCTCTATCTCCGGCCACTCGGTCGCTCCCGAGGTCTTGGCTCCGCCGAGCACGTCACCCAGATCCTTCTTTCCGGACATATCTCCGGCCGCGGAGAGGAGATCCTCGAGCTTCGCCCGCTCCTTGCCCTCGATCCGGATGCGGAGGGCGGCCAGAACATCGGCCTGCTCGTTCGACAGACCCTGGTTCCGGTCGATCTCTCCGAGCGCCTGCTCTGCTTGTTTGATCAGCCGGAGGTCGTCCCGGGCCTGCTTCTGGAGTCGCTGTTTCTCCTCGTCGCTCACGGGGCACTTTCTACACCCATACGGGACCACCGGCAGAGCGGGTATCGTGCCGTCGTTCAACAAAAGTTCATGAACTCCAGGAAGGGACGGAATGCGCCTCAGAGTCGTGTCCAGCGACGCCTCCTTCTTCGACCTCTTCGAGCAGATGGCTGGGAAGGTCAAGCAGGGAGCCGACGAGTTACTCGATCTACTCACCAACTACGGTGACCTCGACCGAAAGGCCGGTCGGATCCTCGATACCGAACATGAAGGCGACGAGGTCACTCACGAGATCATCCGTCGCATCAACACCACCTTCGTCACGCCCTTCGACCGCGAAGACATCCACCTCCTAGCGTCGAGCCTGGACGACGTTCTCGACAACATCGCGGCTGCGGCCGAAAACCTCCAGTTGTTCCGGATCGATCAGCCGCTCCCGCAGATCATCTCGCAGGCGAAGACCCTCGCGCTCGCCGCGGACAAGACGGCCGAAGCGATGCCATTGCTCCGGAAGATGAAGAATCTCGAGGAGTACTGGATCGAGATCAACCGTCTGGAGAATGAGGGTGACCGCTCCTATCGCCGAACGATCGCCGAGTTGTTCTCCGGCGACTACAAGGCGATGGACGTGCTGAAGTTCAAGGGGATCATCGAGGAGATCGAGGCGGGTTTGGATCGACTCGAGGATGTCGCCAATACGATCGAGACGATCTCGCTCAAACATAGCTGATGCCCTTCTCGTACGAAGCAGGAATCATCATCCTGGTCGCCCTGTCGTTCGACTACGTGAACGGCTTTCACGACGCGGCCAACTCGATCGCGACCGTCGTTTCGACCCGCGTCCTTCACCCACGACTTGCCGTTGCGTGGGCCGCGTTCTGGAACTTCATCGCGTTCGCCGTCTTCGGTACTGCGGTCGCCAAGGTCGTGGGCTCCGGGATCATCAACATCTCGATGATCGAGACGCAGACCGACGGATTCAACGTGGTCCTCGCCGCGTTGATCGGAGCGGTGGCCTTCGACCTCATCACTTGGTACTTCGGGCTCCCGACGTCCTCCTCCCACGCCCTTGCCGGAGGCCTCGTCGGGGCCGCCCTGGTTTACGGCGGGACGGACATGCTGGTGTCGTCCGGGATCACCAAGATCGCGATCTTCATCGTGATCGCACCCATCCTCGGCTTCGTGGTGGGGGTCGTGATGATGAACATCGCGATGTTCTTCGGAAAGCTCTACACGCGGAAGGGACGCATGTCGACGGCGAACACCGCCTTCCGCCGCCTGCAGCTCGTCTCGGCCGCGGCCTACTCCCTCGGACACGGAGCCAACGACGCCCAGAAGACGATGGGCATCATCGCAGCGGTGCTCCTGATCGACTCGGGGGGAGCTGCCAGCGGCGAGCTCGATATCTCACTTCCGATCGTGCTCGCCGCCCACACCGCGATCGCGCTCGGAACCCTCACCGGAGGGTGGAGGATCGTCCATACCCTGGGCTCAAAGATAACCAAGCTCCAGCCCATCGGGGGGTTCGCGGCCGAATCGTCCGCCGCGATGACCCTCTTCGTGACCGCTCATGCGGGTATCCCCGTTTCGACCACCCACACGATCACCGGCTCGATCATCGGAGTCGGAACGACGAAGCGTTTCTCGGCGGTCCGATGGGGACTGACCGGGACGGTCTTCTACGCGTGGGTCCTCACCATCCCCGGCTCGGCGGCGATCGCCGCTCTCTCGTACGAGATCCTCACCGTCGTCCCGGCCGAGTTCGCGGCCACCATGGGCATCCTGACCGCCCTCTCGATGGGCGTCCTCTTCTTCGCCCGTCGGCGCAAAGCCACCAGGGAGGCAGCCGTCTTCGCTCCGCCCTAAAGTCGCCCCCGCGGCGGACAGATGTTCCTATAGAACCGTCATCTACGAACTTGGAGCCGTACGCCGGTGAAACTCGGGACCCCACACATCAAGGACAGTGATCGCGAGCGCGCGAACCTGCTCGAGGACCTCGTAGCCGCGGTCAATGCACACGATCGCTATACCGGGAGCCACTCCTACCGCACGGCCGCCTACGCCTCCGCGGTTGCCCATGCGCTCGGATACCCACCGCCGGCGGTCGAATTGGTCCGGCAGGCGGCCTTGGTTCACGACATCGGCAAGATCGGGATCCCCGAGAGGATCCTGCGGAAGACTCAGGAGCTGACCGATGAGGACCGCTCGCTATTGAGGCTCCATCCCGATCTGGGAGTCAGCATCCTCTCCCGGTTGCCCGGTACCGCCGCCCTTCTTCCCATCGTCCTCCACCACCACGAGCACTGGGACGGAAGCGGATACCCACTAGGGCTGCGCGGCACCGAGATCCCGATCGAGTCGAGGATCATCCTGGTCGCCGATTCGTTCGACGCCATCACCACCCAGCGGCCCTACAGCCGAATGCTGGAGCCCGCCGGTGCCATGGAGGAGATCGCCCTATGCTCGGGCACGCAATTCGATCCCTTGGTGGTCGATGCGCTCCATGAGACTCACGAGGCCGCCGCCCTTGACGGTCTGGGTCCCAGAACGATCCGGATCACCGACAGTGAGGACCGGCTTCCGTAACTCGGTCCCACCGGTCGTCTGCGTCTCCCATAATCGAGCGATGACCGACGCCTTGATGATCACCTCGTCCTTCCTGCCCGGCCAGGGTGGGATCGAGAGCTACCTCGATCAACTGAGCGTCGAGCTGGCCCCCGACGTCGCCGTCATGGCTGCGGGTCGCAGAGGGGGCTCGCCGATCCCCGAGGGGCTTCCCTATCCGACCATCGGGCATACCGGCAGCATGTTGCTCCCAACTCGCAGGTTGGCACGCGCTATCTGCGCCGAGGCCGAAAACTTGGGAACGGACCGGATCATCTTCGGCACGCCGTGGCCGCTGCTCCTCCTCGCACCCCATCTGGCCGCGACCGGTCTGCGTTACGCGGTCATCGTTCATGGAGCGGAGTTGATAGCGCCCGGAGCGGTTCCGCTGCTACGTGGCAAGCTGGGACGCGCGCTGGCCGGCGCGGAGCTGTTGCTCCCGGTGAGCCACTACACCGCCGACAAGGCCGCGGGCCTGATTCGACGCGCCGGTCTTGCGATTCCGCCGGTCGAGATCCTCCGGGCGCGTGTCGACCTCTCGAAGTTCTCACCGGACGCGGATGCGGCCGCGGCGCGAACCAGGATCGACTGCGGCGAGACTGTCCCGTTGATCCTGGTCTTCGGGCGCCTCGTCGCGCGCAAAGGGGTCCATCGCCTTATCCGCGCTCTCCCTGAGATCGAGCAACGGGTACCGGGCACCACGTTGGTGGTCGGCGGAACCGGACCTGAGGAGAAACGCTTGAAGCGACTAGCGGCACGGACCGGGGGCCGCGTGATCTTCACCGGACGGGTTCCCCACGAAGAAGCGCCGGGGCTCTATGCCGCGGCGAACATCTTCGTGCTCCCGGTCGTCGATCGGTGGTTCGGTCTCGAGATCGAGGGACTCGGGGTGGTGCTCCTCGAAGCTCAAGCCGCGGGGACCCCGTGCGTCACCGGCCGGTCGGGCGGGACCCCCGAAGCCGTCCTCAACGACCAGACTGGTTTCGTGGTGGACGGGCGCGATCGATCCGCTCTGGTGGAAGCGACGACGCGCCTGCTCTCGGACCGCGCTCTGGCGGAGACGATGGCAACCGCCGGACGCGAACACGTCAGGGCGGAGTTCTCCGAGCGGCCGCTCCCAGAAGCTCTTCGAACCTGGCTCTCGTAGTCACGTACGATGGATCTCAACCATCACCATCGAAGATGATCGGAAGGGGGTTCTCCGTATGCGCATCAAGGTGACCTCACCAGGGATGGACATCAAGCAATCGGAGATCGACCAGATAGAGAAGGACCTCGAGAAGATCGGGCGGCGCTTGAGCAGCTACGAAGAGGTCGAGGTCCTGGTCAGGGCCAAGAACCACAGTCCCTCCGCACATCCCAAGGTGCACATCACCATGGAGCTCGACTACGGACGAAACCATCTTGTCGCCAAGGCCGACGATGACGACATCTTCGTCGCCGTCCGGCAGGCACGGGGGGACGTGCTCAGGCAGATCAACGACCGCTCCAGAGGCGGGCACAGTTCCTTCGCCAAGGGGACATGACGTCGCGAGAGGTACCGGTCCGGCGTGATCGCAGGGAGGACATCCTCCAGGCAAGCCTCAACCTGTTCGCGGAGAAGGGGTTCCACGGGACCTCGATGCGCGACATCGCCAAAGCCGCCGACATCACCGAAGGGCTCATCTATCACTACTTCGCGTCGAAGCGCGATCTGTTCACCGCGATCATCGAGGAATACTCGTTTCTTCCTTTACTGCGAACCCTGCCCGATCTGGCCGGACAACTCGACCTCCGCGGCCTCCTGCTGGTACTGGCGCGGGGCTTCTTCGATGTCCTGCGTCAGAACACGCAACTGACGCGCCTGCTGCTACAGGAGGTCCAGGTCTTTCCCGAGGAGAAAGAGGCCTTCTTCGCCGATGCCGTCGGAGAATCCATCAGCGAGCTGGCACAGATCCTCGAGGGACGGATGAGCGAGCGGGTGCGGACGCAGGTCGATCCCCAGGTTGCCTCGCGACTGTTCTTCAATGCACTGCTCGCCTTCTTCGTCGAACAAGAGATCCTGGGCGGCAAGCACCTGCTGCCGGCAGACGAGAAGGTCTACATCGAGCACCTCGTCGAGATGTTCGTGAAGCGCCTCGGCTCGGGTAAGAGCGGACCCCGTCCGGTCGCCTAAGTCCCGTGCCGCACCAGGTGACGTAACCCTCTCCGGGGCCGCCCCCCGGCCGCACCCATGGAGGTTTCAGCTGAGCTGCTCGGACACTCCGATGATGAAGCCCTCAGGGGCGCGCACGAAGCAGAGCCGGTAGATGTCCTCGTACTGCGCCATCTCGCCGACGAGTTCGCCACCGTGGGTGCGCAGGCGGGCAACGACGTCGTCGACGAGGAACATGATGCGGCGTATACCCAGCGCGTTCGCCGGCGCGTTTTCCGGCTCGGCTCTGACCGCCGGCGGCCTTTGGTACCTCGTCAGCTCGACACGGCCGTGGTCGTCCGGCGTCCGCATCATGGCGATGTCGGCACGGACGTCCTTGAGCCCGACGGTGGCGTCGACAAAAGGTCCCTCAACCGTCGTCTGGCCTTCCAACTCCATACCGAGTTCGGCGAAGAACGCTTTGGCAGCCTCGAGGTCCTCGACAACGATGAGAACGTTGTCCATCCGCTGAATCGTCATATTCACCCTCACCCCCTACGAGCGGTCCGTTGTGTAACTGAGTACGACGTTGTCCGACCCACGCCAACTGCGTACGCCGATGAGCGCCAGATCAGTCTCGGGCACTCCAAGAACGCCGCGAGGCGCAGGCTTTCGCCGCCTGAACGCGGCAAACGTTGCCTGGTGCGGCACTACGCAGGGGCGCCGATCTGAGCCAGCACTCCATCGGCGAGCGATCTCATGGTTGCGAGCCAATCTCCTTCAGGCAGTGAGTCGAGCGCGGCAACCGCAGCGGCACCGTGATCGGCGGCCATCGCCATCGTGTCTTCGAGCGCTCCGGTCGCCGTGAGGATCGGAAGCGCAGCCGCGATGTCCCGCTCGCCCGACGCCAGCATCGAGCGGAGCGAAGGGTCCCGCTCGCACGCCAGCAACACCGGGAGGGTAAATACGCCCTCGCGGAGGTCGGTTCCGGGCACCTTGCCGGTGAGTTTCGGATCTCCAAGGACATCGAGGAGATCGTCGACGATCTGGAACGCCAGCCCGAGGTGCTCGCCGAAGGCCACCAAAGCGCGTCGGGCGCCATCATTCGCGCCCGACGTCGCCGCACCGAGTTCGCATCCGGCCCGGAACAGGGCCGCCGTCTTCCCTCCGATCGTAGCCATGTACTCATCCACGCTACGGTTGGGATCGCCGACGGTCGAGGTCTCGACGATCTGGCCTTCGCACACCTCGGCTATCGCACGCGCAAGGATCCCTGGTACCTCACCGCCCGCTTCTGCCCCCAGCGTCGAACCATTGGCGAAGAGGTAGTCGCCGGCCAGGACCGCGACATCCGTACCCCACTTCGAATGAACCGTGGGGACCCCGCGCCGCGTCATCGACTCATCGATGACATCGTCGTGATACAGCGTCGCGAGATGGACGAGCTCGATCGCAGCGGCGGCAAGATCGGTCTGCGGAAGTCCCGGAGTACCGGCACGAGACGACAACAGGACCAGGGCGGGACGCACGCGCTTTCCCCCTGCCTTGATCAGATGGGTCGACGATTCGGCAACGAGCGCACTCGGCGAGGCTCCCGCTCGCTCCATCAGGACGTCCTCGACCCTGCCTATCTCGGCCTGCAACCACTCCGGGAGGTTCATTCGCCGACGACCTGGATGCAGTAACGGCGAGGCCTGGAGGAGTCGAGTTCGACGAACAGGACGCGCTGGTCGTCGCCCAGCACGACTTGCCCGCTGCTGACAGGCACGGATTCGGAGGCTTTGCCGAGGAACGCATGGACGATGTGGGAGGGTCCGTTGGCCGGCTCGTCGTCGACGAGATTCTGGGTCCGCACCTGGAGATCGTCGTGTGCGTAGTAACCGTCGTTCGGGGCGATCGTGTGCATCGCGCGTTCCATGGCGGACATCAAGCCGGCCCCCGGACGGGCGATCAGAACGGCGCAGGTCGTGTGAGGCGAGAAAACGAGTGCGTTCCCCGTTCGGATCCCCGACTCCTTAACGACCTCCACCACTTCTTCGGTGATGTCCAGCGCGTCCAGGCGGCCGCCGGTTTTCGTCTCGAACTCTTGGAAGTGGACCACAGAGAGCCATTGTCACCCACTCCCTCGACTGTGGGGTTGTACGAACGTTCGACATCGTTGAACGCACGTTTAAGTGACCCTTGGTGGAGCCCCCCACCCGTCGGCGCGCCCCTCCGACGCCGTGGTACAAGCAGGACATGCCCATGGACGGATCCGGAACGCACGAATCGCCCGTACCCCCGCCGTCGTTCCTCGACCTCGACGGGTTCAAGATCCTGTGCGAGATCGAGCCCTCCTGGAAACCCGACATAGCCCACGTCAGGAAGCAGATCCAGGTACTCGATCCGGTGGTCGACGGCTTCCTGATCCCGGACAACCACCTCGGTCGAGCGACGATGTCGAGCGTGGCGGTGGCTCACGAGGTGAGCTACATGGGTGGCTTGTCGATCGCCTGCGTGAATGCCCGCGACAGGAACCTCCTCGGGTTCCGGCGAGATCTTCTGACGGCAGCCGCCTACGGCGTCCAGCATTTCCTGTTCGTCTACGGGGACGCTCCCAAGGAGGGCCGGCGGGCCGAAGACCTAACCGTGCGCGGCATGATCGAGGAGGTCCAGTCCTTCACCACCGGGCCGCTGTTCCACGGCTTCCCGAACTTCCGGATCGGAACCACCGCCCGCGTGGGCCGGCCGCTGACCTGGCGCGCAAAAGCCGACTTCCTCTTCGTTCAGATCACCTACGACGTCGAACGCCTCCTGGAGTGGCGTCGGACGATCGACTTCGACGGGCGCGTCTACGCCGGGGTCATCGTTCTGGCCAGCTCGAGGATGGCGCAGCGGATCAATGCCACGATCCCGGAGATCCGGGTCCCGCAGGCCATCATCGACAAGCTCGACGACGACCCCGAGTTAGGGATCGACCTCGCCTGGCAGCAGGTCGAGGCGATCAGAGCCTCGGGGGCGTTCGACGGCGTCCATCTGGTGCCGGTGTCGCGCTACGAGGCGATGGCCGCCCGGCTGCGGTCGCGGCTCTAGCTGGCGCGGCGGGCGCGCGCGCGACGACGCTTGAGCGATGCACGCTCTTTGTCGGTCAGTCCACCCCAGATGCCGTACTTCTGGTTGGTCTCCATGGCGAACTCAAGACACGGTTCGGTTACCGGGCAGCGCTGGCACACGGACTTAGCGCGAGCCTCACGGGCCTGCTTCTCGAGCTCCGACTCGCCCTCTTCTCCGAAGAAAAGAACGTTGTCGTACTCCCTGCAGGCTGATTCGTCCTGCCAATCCATCTCGTCCGGTACGCCCTAAGGGCGAACCGATCCCTCCTTCTAGCTCTCACGGTGCATCTAGTGCGCTTGTGAACCTGCGCTCTCTTACTATTCGTGTTGCAACCGGCAACGTGGGCCCCTGCGCGTCTATTCCTGGCAGGCTCCGGCGCCAAACCGCTCATGGCTCTTGATGCCGTGATACCGAGGCCGGTCGGCGTAAGCAACCCCACGATTCTAGAGGCCGTGTCAATGCCCCACCCCAGAGATCCAACCTCCCAGGGGATAAAAGCCGCCTAAACATTCGGGACATCTTCCCCCGCCATCCCTGCACGCCACGTGCGTCGCCCAACTATCATGCGGGCATGGAGCGAACGCCCCCCTTTCGTGTGGCTCTCGTGGACGACCACGACCTGCTTCGGCGAGGCATCAAAACGATGCTCGATTCAGAGGACGACCTCGAAGTGGTGGGTGAAGCCTCGGATGGGGCAGAAGCACTCAAACTGGTCGAATCCACGATGCCCGATGTGGTGCTGATCGACGTGATCATGCCGAACAAGGACGGCATCGAAGCGACCAAGGAGATCAAGGAGCTGTTCCCGAAGGTAGGCGTCGTGGTCCTCTCCGGACACGACGAGCGCCAGTTCATCTTCGATGCACTGAAGGCGGGGGCCTCGGGCTACCTGCTCAAGACCGCCGAACTCGACGAGGTGATCGCCACCGTCAAGTCGGTCGCCCGCGGCGAGGCGAAGCTCGACCCCGCGCTGGCCAGCCAGGTCCTGACCGAATTCCAGACCTATCAACGAGCTGAGGTTTCCGAGGTGTACCAGCCACTGACTCCGCGCGAGAAGGAGATCCTGCAGCTGATGAGCGACGGCCTTCCGAACAAGACGATCGCGGCCCGCTTGAATATCTCGGAGCGGACCGTGACCACCCACGTCGCGAACATCTACTCGAAACTCCACGTCAACAACCGCGTGTCGGCGATCCAGGAAGCGATGCGCCGCCGGATCCTCGACCTGCAATGAAGCTGTGAAGCCCGAGGAGAGGGACGACGCGCTCAACCTGCGTCTCCGGTCCCTCCCGCCGGTGGGTCAGGTTATCGAGAACCTTCCCGATCTCCCCCATGCGGTTGCCGTTGGGATCGCGCGCGCGGCCCTCGATGGTGCACGCGCCCTCATCCGAGCCGGCGACGAGGTAACGCTCGAGGAAGTTCTCGACCTCGCCCGGAAGGCGGCCGCGGAGCATCCGCGGAACGCCATGACCCCCGTGATCAACGCGACTGGGGTGATGATCCACACGAACCTGGGACGCGTCCCTCTGGGAAGGGCACAGCTCGACGCGGTGCGTGCGATCGCGGAGGGCTACTCGAATCTCGAGTACGACCTCGTGACCGGGCGTCGGGGTGACCGCTACGCGCGCGCGCGCCAAGCGCTCGTAACCCTTACCGGAGCGGAGTCTGCCGTTGTGGTCAACAACAACGCGGCCGGGGTTCTCGTCACGCTCGCCGCGCTCTGCTTCTCGAAAGAGGTGATCGTGAGCCGGGGCGAGTTGATCGAGATCGGGGGTGAGTTCCGCCTCCCCGATGTGATGACTTCCTCCGGGGCGACCCTGCGAGAGATCGGCACGACCAATCGGACCCACCTGGCGGACTACGAGCGAGCCATCGCCCCCGAATCGGCGGCGATCCTCAAGGTGCACCCCTCGAACTACCGGGTCGTCGGGTTCACCCAAGTGGTCGGAGTCAGGGAGCTTGCGCGGCTTGCCCACGGCCGCGGCATACTCCTCCTGTACGACCTTGGTTCGGGATTGATCGATGACGAGCGCGAGTGGACGGGGGACGAACCTTCGGTCGCACGAGCTCTCGAAGAAGGCGCGGACCTGGTCATGTTCTCGGGAGACAAGCTCTTAGGTGGACCTCAGTGCGGGATCGTCGCCGGACGTATGGATCCGATCGAACGGATCGCAGCTCATCCCCTGATGCGCGCCCTGCGGCCGGACAAGATGACGCTGGCGGCACTCGACGCAACCCTGGAACTTCACCTCGCGGGTAGAACTGACGAACTCCCGTTGTGGGCGATGGTGGCCAGAACCTCGAACGAGCTCGAGGAACGGGCCGCCGCGCTGGCGGCGTCCGTGTCCGAGCGTCTCGAGGCGGCCAAGATCGAGGCCCGCGCGGTCGCCGCGGTCGCCGGAGGAGGATCTCTACCCGGAACCGAACTCAGCTCGTGGGCGGTGGCGGTCACCCACCCAGAGATCGGAGCCGCCGAGATCCAGCGGCGTCTGAGGACGAGAGGGCGTCCGATCGTGGCGCGCATCGAAGACGACGTGGTGCTCCTTGATCTTCGGACACTCCAACCGGTGGAAGAAACCGAGGTCGCCGCCGCGTTGATCGACATCCTGAGCTGAACTTCGCTGGAAAATGAAAGAAGCGACCGGGGGCGACGGTCGCTTCTTCCTTACAGCGGCACCCAGTTGGGTGCAGGAAGGGACCATGTGTCCCGCCCTCCGACAGGCGCTAGGACGGAGTGGAACGACGCCTGTCTGGTGAGGGCCGGATCACGAAAGAAGACCGATGGGCGACACGAATCGCCTCCCCTTCGGCAGCTGGGCCGTCTCGACGAGACCCCTGGCTTTGCGTCTCCACCTCACGGTGGGTTTGCCCTTTCGTGAGGCGGTCGCCTCCCGTGCATCTGTATTCGGCGCCGCCTCGGGATTCCTTGAGCAGGCCCGGAAACCTCCCCGTATCGTGGCCCATGTTCGTCATCGGAACCGTCGGCCACGTCGATCACGGCAAGTCCAGCCTGATCGAAGCCCTCCACCCGACTTCCATCTCATCGCCGATCGGATCGAGGAACTGAAAGCCGTCGTCACCGCGGCCATCGATGAGCGCGGTCCGCAAACGGTCGCTGAGATCCGCGACCTGCTCGGGACCACTCGCAGGTTCGCCCTGCCGCTCTGCGAGTGGATGGATGGAGCCGGGATCGCCCGCAGGAACGGCGATCGGCGAACCCGAGGTCCGCAGGCCTAGCGGTCCTCGCCCGCCAGGGGATCGCCCCGCACGACGGTTCCGCCCACGAAGTCGGCATCCGGGAGCGGCTTGGGAGCGCCCTCCTTCATCTCTTCAACGAGAGCATCGACCACCTT
>WHTI01000475.1 GCA_009377815.1 Actinomycetota bacterium | reverse complement strand
GTGGGTCATCCACACCTCAGTCCGCTTAACGTGCTGCGGCGGGGCAAGCGGCTGGCCCTCTACGAGCATGTCGTTGAAGGTGTGGAAGTCCTCGTTATAGACCTCTTTGTTGTTCTCGTCGAAGTAGATCACCCTGTACCTCGTCTCCCTGGCGGCCATTTCGCCTTTTCCTTTCTGCCGGCACGTCGGACCTTCTACCGAATCAGTGACTCTAGCCCCGCATCCGGTCGTCTAGCAGCCGGCCCCAGAGTCGAACCCCCTCGTGACAGCAGGCAATACGTCAATCCGGGCCGTCTCGTCCTCCAAGGTCCAGAAGCGATCACACATCGTCCCCACCTCCACTAAGTTACATCGATGTAATTTTGAGCGCAGACCCTTGTGTGACCAGTCGTTCTGCTCAATTCGGCGTTGCTCATTCTGATTCTTGAGCATGTCGAAGGCGGTTGAGACCAGAGCGCGTGCGAGACGGTCGATCGCGAGTTCCTCCTTCTTCGTCAGGGCATCCTTGCGTGCGAAGACAGGAGGCTTGAACCGCCCCGGGAATCTTGGAGGGTCCAGCGTTTGAGAGGGTGGAGCCATGTCAACATCCCCGAGGTATCCCAAAGAGGTACGCGAGCGCGCCGTGCGCCTCGTGTCGAACCCGAGGAGGACTATCCATCGCAGTGGTCGGCGATCTCCTCGATCGCCGAGAAGTCGAATGTTCTCCGGCGTGGCCGGCGGATTCCTTCGGCGTCCAGCCATCTGATCAGGAACTGTGAGATAGCAGCAGGATCCAGCTCCACGAGGTGCTCGACAAACTCGTCAGGATGTTGGGGCTCGACGCCGTATGGCTCGCAAGTGGCCTCGGGAAAAATCATCGAGGTTGAACCTGATGAGCGCCTCGGCTCCGGCCGCGACACGCGGGCTCCGGCCCGAACCGGCCGCCGCTACAGCGTCAGGCAGTCCGCCAGTTCGCGCGACGAGATGACGTACGCGCCGAGCGCGATGCAGCGCTGTCTCAGTTCCCGGTCCGAGGTGACCACGACCGGCG
>WHTI01000406.1 GCA_009377815.1 Actinomycetota bacterium | reverse complement strand
TCGTCACGGGCGACGAACCCGGGGGCGAAGGCGCCCGAGTAGTTGGAGCGGTCGACGAAGGTGTGGATGGTCTCGCCGTAGGCCTGGATCGACGCCGACACGAGCTTGCCGTGCTCGTCCTCGTCGACCCCCGGTTGGCGAACCGACTTCGCCCCCCGTTCCAACGCCACCCGGTAGGCCCCCTCGGCATCGGGCACCGTGAAGGCGACATCCTTGATGCCGTCACCGTGGAAATACTGGTGTCGGGCGACATCGGACTCCGCCCTCGTGGCCCCGGTGATCACCAGGCGAATCGCGTTCTGTTCGAGAACGTAGGAGACCCGGTCACGCACCCCGGTCTCGGGACCGGCGTAGGCCACCACCGAGAACCCGAATGCCTTGCCGTAGTAGTAGGCGGCCTGGCGGGCGTTTCCCACGTAGTACTCGATGTAGTCGTAACCCTGGATGGGCATGAGTTCGGCAGTCATCGAAAACCTCCGTTGACACTAAAGGTATATCCACCATACCAATGCCACCACCGGTACGCTATGTCGATTCCGGCTATCTTGGAGACGTGGATCGCGACCCCATAGTGCAGAAATCCGTCGTGGAAGACGTCCTCGACCATATCCGGTCGATGATCCACCGCGGCGATATCGGACCGGGAGGGCAACTCCCCCCCGAACGCGTCCTCGCCGAGCAACTCGGGGTTGGTCGGCTCAGTCTGCGCGAGGCTATCGGACGTCTCGCCGCCGAGGGGTACGTCGTCTCGAAACGGGGGGCGAAGGGGGGCACCTTCGTCACGGAGCTGGAGAAGCCGTTCACCGACTGGGTCGCCGCCATGCGGGCCAACCCGGGCAGCTTGGAGGACATCCTCGACATGCGGACCGCCCTGGAGCGACGGGCGGCGATACTCGCCTGTCAACGCCGCACCGACGGCGACGTCGTCAAGATGAAGGACGCCCTCGCCGCCTTCGACACCGTGAAGGGCGTGATGGAGAAACGTCACGCCGACAACCGCTTCCACCACGCTGTCGCGTCGGCGTCGCGGAGCCCGCGTCTCATCGAGGCTCTGACGGTGAACCGTGGCGAGTTGTTCCCCCCGACCCACCGTGAGATGTACGAGGAGCTCCTCTCCACCGCCGGCACCAACCACTCCGAGATGCTCGACGCCATCATCGACCGTGACGAGCCGCGGGCGGCACAAGCGGTGGAGAACCACATCGCCGACACCCGGGGGTCACTGGTCGCCCTCCTCGCCAGGACGGGGTAACGACGAGTGTGC
>WHTI01000069.1 GCA_009377815.1 Actinomycetota bacterium | reverse complement strand
GCAGCCAGCTTGATGGCCTGGCGCCTCTTCTCCGGCGTGATCCTGCGCCACTGTCTAGGCACCTCCACGCTCCTTTCGTCGAGGGTCTTGAACCTCTCTCACTCGACGAGGTGTTGCATGGATCCTTTGAATCCGCCCACGTATATGACGACTCACGTGGAAAAGTTCGTAGCCTCAGACGCGACCACCCCGCCGCGACCCTTCGCCCGAGTTCATGATTCGCAGTTGGCGAGCACCTCTCCATTCACGCACGTGTCGGTGCCATCGCCACCATCCAGTTGATCGGTCCCGTCACCGCCGTCAAGGTCATCGTTTCCCCGGCGGCCGTCAACCACATCGTCCCCCGGTCCCCCGAACAACGCATTCGCGCCGGCGTCACCGAGAATGGTGTCGTCCCTGGAAGATCCATATGCGTTCTCAATAGAGAAGAGCTTGTCCTTCGCGTTCATCCCTCTTGCAGTTCCCGCTGCCAGGTCGACGGTCACGGGTGGACCGCCTCCAAACTGGTCGTCTTCGAAGTCGTACATGAGAGCGAAGGCGACGGCGTCGGTTCCCTTCCCGCCGTAGATGTTGTTCTTTCCAAACCCCCCGCTCAGAATGTCGTTCCCCGCTCCCCCGAAGAGGTCATCGTTACCAGAGACGCCACCGTCCAGCCAATCGTTGCCCCCTCGACCCATGACAACATCACCGCCATCCCCTCCGAAGAGCATGTCGAATCCGGGGGTCCCCTTGATGACGTCGTTGTCGTTGCTTCCAAAAACCCGATTGATATTGGCTAGGCGGTCCGCCCCGCGACCGGTCGCGACACCACTCTTGAGATCAACATTCACGGCCCCATTGCCACCGTAGTTGACGCTGTTGCTGCCGCCCCTCCCATCAACTCTGTCATCGCCCGGTCCGGGCCAGAACCCGTCGGGTCCTCCGCCTCCGGTGAGGACGTCGTTTTCCCCTCCTCCGCTGAGGCTGTCGGGACCCGGCCCCCCTTCGAGAACGTCATTCCCCTTGCCACCGCTCAACCCGTCGCGTCCGCGATCACCGAACAGCAGATCGTCACCGGGGCCGCCAAAGAGACTGTCGGGACCATCCCATCCAGAGATGTGGTCGTCTCCCTCCCCTCCCATCAGGAGAGGGGTCTCCCCCTCGTAGCCGTAGCCGTTGTCCCCACCGCAGATGAAGTCGTTCCCACCTCTGCCTTCGATCCGATCCTGACCGCCGCGGCCGGCGATGACGTCACTTCCGTTTGTGCCCCTCAGGTGATCGTTGCCCGAAGTGCCCACGATCGTTGCCCTGCGTCCGAAACACTTCGGCGCAGCGATCGCGGGGTTTTGGGACACCACCACGATGGTGGCCACCAAGCTCAACGTTACGAGGACTCTAATGATCCTCATAGTTTCCTTTCCGGACTGGGCCGTCGACAGGAACACCCTTCGGGATTCCTACGTACCCACAATGGCCCACATCTAGGATGACAGTTCTTCGAGGTACCAATCCTTAGGACTGCCGTCGGGCCTATAGCGCTGCTTGATCTCCTTGGGGGTCAGGTGCGTCTCGAAGTGCATGGGGTCGGGGCGACTGAAGGAGCCGCCCCAGGCGCCGCCCTCGAGTTCCCACTGGGTCACGATCGCCTCGGGCATGTCCCCTACCGTGCCGAGCACGTTGGTCAACGCATTGACATCGATCGCGATACCGAAGGAATGGTTCGACTTGTACTCCTCGCCCCGGACCGAGCGGTTGAAGTAGCTCCAGTCGTCGAGTTCACCGGCTGCGACCGCCGCCGCGTAATCGGGAGCGCGGGCCTCGAAAAGACTCTCGAGCCGCAGGAAATGACGTTGCACCTTCCGGTGGACCAACATGGTTCGCCCGAGGAATTCGATCTCAATGATCTTGCGGGCGCGAAAATCTGAGCGGTCCGGATCGCCGTAGTAGACGCGCGCCCAGGCCGGCGAGCCCCGGATCTCGGTGGGAAGCAGGGGGTCCGACTTGCGGAGAGCGAGCACTCCGGCGACCGCGGCAAGGACGACGAGTCCCGCGGCGATCCACCGGCGCTTAGCGACCGACCTGCGCGGGGCGGCTTTGCCACGAGGGATCGTCGGAAGTCCCCGCAAGCGCCGCCGCATATTGCGCCCCGCTTCACGCCCCGACAACGACACCCCCGACTCCCCAAGCACGTGCCCGAAGATGGATGCTGCCGTCAGGTTCTACCGGTAGTCTTTGCCGAAGGAGTTCCCTGACGGCATCCCGGGCGCGTTCGTCGAGTGACATCGCGTAGGTCGGCGCCGCACCCTGGCCCGCGAGGAAGGGGCTCCAGAGATCGTCGAAGTCGCGGAAGTTCGTGTCGATCTCGATCGGCGCAACGTCTACGTCGCCGAGACCCGTCTCCTCCCACAAAGAGCGCAACGGCTCGGGCTTGCAGAGGGGAAAGCGAAGGCCCTCATCGAGTGACGCGACTTCGGCATCGAGCTCGTTGGCGGCATCCCAGAAATGGTTCATCATCTCCATCCCACCGAGGTAGTCCCACACGTAGGCCGCGATGCACCCCCCGGAGCGGGTGACCCGTGCCATCTCCGCGAGCGCGACGGTGGGATCCGGAACGAAGTTCAGAACCAGGCCAGAGACCGTGTAGTCGTAGGCGCCGGCGTCGCCCGGAAGGTCTTGAGCGTCCGCCACCGAGAACTCCGCCCGCGGATCGGTGATCCGGGACCGCGTGGAGGAAACGAAGTCCTCCGAGGGATCGATGCCATGCACGGTCTTGGGCTCAGCCGAATCGAGGATCGCTTCGGTCAGGGCTCCAGTCCCAAACCCGATGTCGAGCCAACGCCCGTCGGGCGCGGGGTCCAGCCATTCGATGAAGAGAGGGGCGATGAGGCGGCTCCACCGCCCGACGTACGCCTCGTACCCGCCGCCGCTCTCCCAACGCTGTAGCCCCGTCACAACTAGGCCCAGGCCACCAGGCCCAGGTCCATGTCGGTGACGAGATCGGGATGCGTCGGGATCACCCGTACCGCGAAGCCGTAGAGGCCGGCCGATGCGGCGGTGAACTTAGCGTTGTAGTTGCAGGTGCCGTTGGTGCACTCGGTCGCCGCCATCGGCACGATCTCGGGATCGAGCAGCTCTCCGTTGGCCCCGACGCGACCGTGGGCGAGCTGGACCGAGACATCCTCGGTATCGAGTTCTCCGATGCGCACTGTGGCGCGCACCGAGCGCTCCTCTCCCACATCGGCGGCGAGGACATCGCCCTCGACATCGATGACCGCAACCTGATCCCACGCGTTGCGGATCCGCTCCTTCCACGCCGCGAGGGCTTTGATCGGCGCGTGACCGTCGGCGGCCATGCGGGAGCCGAGGGCGCCGGCGGGAACGTAGAAGGTCTCTGTGTAGTCGCGCACCATCCTCTGCGCTCCGACGAAGGGACCGAGTCCCGTCATCGACGAGCGCACCCGCTCGATCCAGCGCCGCGGGATCGGACCCTCGGAGCGGTCGTAGAAGCGCGGAGCGATGTCCCGCTCGAGCAGATCGAACAACGCGCTGGCATCGACCTTGTCTTGATACTCGGGATCGGTCGAGACATCCCTCGTTCCGATCGCCCAGCCGTTCGTGCGGTCGTAACACTCATCCCACCAACCATCGAGGACCGAGCAATTGAGGGCGCCGTTGAGGGCCGCCTTCATCCCCGAGGTCCCGCTCGCCTCCAGAGGTCGCCGAGGGTTGTTCAACCAGATGTCGACCCCCTGAACCATCATGCGGGCGATCTCCATGTCGTAGTCCTCGAGGAACACGAACCTCGTCCGGTGCTCGGGATCCGAGGCGAAGTGGACCAGGATCTGGATCATCTCCTTGCCCCCGTCGTCGAGGGGGTGAGACTTGCCGGCGAAGACGAACTGGACGGGACGATCGCTCGAGTGGAGGAGTCCCTTCAGGCGCTCGACATCCGACAGCAGGAGCGTCCCCCGCTTGTACATCGCGAAGCGACGAGCGAACCCGACCGTGAGGATGCCCGGGTCGAGGGTGTCGGACGTCCACGCGAGATCCCCTTCTGACATGCCCCTGGCACGGAGTTGCTTCTCGAGGCGCTCGCGCACGAAGAACACGAACCGCTCCCGCGCGCGCTCACGGGCTCGCCATAGCTCGGAGTCCGGAGCCTCGTGGATACGACTCCAGTCGCCCTCGGCGGCTTCGGCCCACCCAGGAGCGAGATAGCGATCCAGTAGCTCGGAGATCTCCGGGCCGACCCAGGTCGGACGATGCACCCCGTTGGTGATCGAAGTGATCGGCACGTGATCGACGGGAACGTGCGGCCAGAGATCGGCGAACATCGAGCGGGAGACGGCTCCGTGCAACTTGCTGACCCCATTCGAGCGGCCGGCCAGTCGCAATCCGGAGATCGCCATGTTGTAGACGCCCGGCACGCTCGGAACCGTCTGTCCCAGTGCCATCAGCTCGGCGAGGGGGACGTCGAGCTCCTTCGAGAAAGTTGCGAAATAACGCTCGAACAGCTCACCCTCGAAGACATCGATCCCGGCGGGAACCGGCGTGTGGGTGGTGAACACGGTCGAGGTCCGCACCGCCTCGATCGCCTGATCGAAGGTGAGTCCCTCGGCGGCGATCAGCGTGCGCATCCGCTCGACCGTGAGGAACCCGGCGTGACCTTCATTGGAGTGATAGACGTCGGGCGAGTAGCCCGCGGCCTCAAGCGCACGGACACCACCGATGCCGAGCACGATCTCCTGTCGCAGGCGGTGCTCGCTGCCACCGCCTCCGCCGTACAGGCGATCGGAGACCGCACGTTCCTCGGGATCGTTCTCCTCGACGTCGCAATCGAGCAGCAATAGGGGAACGCGCCCCACCATGGCCTGCCACACCTGGGCAACGCAGCGCGTACCGGCGAGGTCGACCTCGATCTTCAACGCCGAGCCGTCAACACCTGAGAGCAGGGTCAGGGGCATGCCGTGAGGGTCGAGGGCCGGGTAGCGCTCCTGTTGCCATCCGTCGGCGTTCAGTTGCTGGCGGAAGTACCCCTCGCGGTAGAGGAGGCCGACGCCGACCAGCGGCACGCCGAGGTCGCTCGCCGCCTTCAGGTGGTCGCCCGCGAGCACGCCGAGTCCGCCGGAGTACACCGGCAGCGCCTCAGAGACGCCGAACTCGGGCGAGAAGTAAGCGACGGTCTTCACCGCGTCCGGGTGGTGCCGCTGGAACCAGCGCGGCTCGGTGAGATAGCGCTCGTGATCCTCGACCACGCTACCCATGAACGAGGTGAACGGGCCGTCCCCCGCCAGCTCGGCGAGACGCTCGGGGGTGACGAGACCCAGCATCCGCACCGGATCGTGCTCCGCCTCCTCCCACTTGTCGAGATCCACCCAGCGGAAGACGTCGACCGCCTGGGGGTTCCACGACCAGCGTAGGTTCATCGCCAGAGTGACCAGCGGCTGCAGCTCATCCGGCAACGACGCCCGCACGGCGAAACTCCTCAAGGCCTTCATCGCCCAAGTGTCGCGTACTCTAGGGCGGAGGCCCGGCTCCCGGCGTTTGTATCTGAGCGGGCGGTGGCACGGTTGAGGGATGAATTCTCCTATCTCCGGAGGGCGAGAGAGCTTGAAAAGCGAACTGGCACGGGGCCACGTGCTGATCGAGGCCGTCGAGCCTCAGGTCGGCTGCGGCCGCTACCGTTCGAAGGCGATCGTGGGCGACCGCGTCGAGGTGACCGCGGACATCCTCAGAGACGGCTCCGATCTGCTGATGGCGGTCCTTCGTTACAAGGGTCCCAAGGACCCCCGGTGGGCCGAAACCCGGATGGTCCACGTCGACAACGACCGCTGGTACGGCTCCTTCCAACCCACCGACATCGGGACTTACCGGTTCACGATCGAGGCATGGACCGATCGGTTCGGGACCTGGCGTCGCGATCTGATGAAGCGGGTCGACGCCGGCCAGGACGTCACGGTCGAACTCGAGGAAGGAGCGCTCCTGATCGAATCCCGGCTCCCGTCACTCAACAAGAGCGAGTCCAAGGTCCTGGCGCACGCGGCGACCGCTCTACGAGGAGACCCTCCCTCGAAACCGAGCCCGGACGATCCCCGGATCGCACCCTTGAACGACGAGCTCGTCCTCGAGTTGATGAACAGCTACGCCGACCGAGCCGGCTCCAGGACCTCACGGCCCGAACTCGAGGTCACGGTCGATCGCGAGCGTGCCCTCTTCGGCGCCTGGTACGAGTTCTTCCCCCGGTCCACCGGCACGCCGAAGAACCATGGCACCTTCAAGACGGCCGCCAAGGCCCTCGGCCGGGTCGCCGATATGGGCTTCGACGTCGTCTACCTGCCGCCGATCCACCCAATCGGAACCACCTACCGGAAGGGCGCCAACAACACCCTTGAGTCAAAACCCACCGATGTCGGGAGCCCGTGGGCGATCGGGAGCAAGGACGGGGGCCACGACGCGATCCATCCGGAACTCGGAACGCTCGCCGACTTCGATGCCTTCGTGGCCGAGGCGAGCAGGTTGGGACTCGACGTCGCGCTCGACTTCGCCATCCAGTGCTCGCCCGATCATCCATGGGTGACCGAGCATCCCGAGTGGTTCAACCACCACCCGGACGGGACGATCAGGTACGCGGAGAATCCTCCGAAGAGGTACCAGGACATCTATCCCATCAACTTCGACAACTCCGACGCCGCCGCTCTGTGGCTCGAGTTGAAGCGCATCCTGGAGCACTGGATCGCGCATGGGGTCACGATCTTCCGCGTCGACAACCCGCACACGAAGTCGTTCGCCTTCTGGGAATGGGTCATCAAGGAACTCAAGGCCACGCACCCCGAACTGATCTTCCTCGCCGAGGCGTTCACGCGTCCCAAGGTGATGAAGGCGCTCGCCAAACTCGGCTTCACGCAGTCGTACACCTACTTCACGTGGCGCAACGAGAAGTGGGAGATCGTCGAGTACATGGACGAGCTGACTTCACCTGAAGTAGCGCGCTACTTCAGGTCGAACTTCTTCGTCAATACCCCCGACATCCTTCATGAGTATCTCCAGGTGGGTGGTCCCCCTGCCTTCAAGATCCGGCTCGTGCTGGCCGTGATGCTGTCACCCTCTTACGGCGTGTACTCGGGCTACGAACTATTTGAGAACACACCCGTGGCGCACGGCAGCGAGGAGTACCTCAACTCCGAGAAGTTCGAGCTGAAGCCGCGCGACTACTCGGTCCAGGGATCGCTGGCGCCGTTCATCACCAAACTGAACGAGATCCGGCGCAAGCACCCGGCCCTCTCGCGCCTCACCAACCTCAGCTGGCACGCCATGGACAAGGACAACCTCATCGCGTTCTCGAAGTCGTCGTCCGCGGGGGCTCTCCTCGTCGTCGTGAACCTCAACCCGTTCAACTGGGAGGAGGGCACGGTCACGATCGACCGGGACGCACTCGGGGTCGACTCCGCCCGCCCCCTTGAGATGCACGACCTCATCACCGACGCGACCTACACGTGGCACGGAGATCGGGCGTACGTCCGCCTCGACCCCGCGGAGCCCGCCCACATCTTCCAGGTCCGAAACTAGTGGTGCACTAGTGGTGCCCATCGAGAAGGATCCACTCTGGTACAAGACTGCCGTCTTCTACGAGTTGTACGTCCGCAGCTTTTACGACTCCAACGCCGACGGTTACGGGGACTTCAAGGGGCTCACCGAGAAACTCGATCACCTGGAGTGGCTCGGGGTCAATTGCCTGTGGTTGTTGCCGTTCTACCAATCGCCGCTCCAGGACGGCGGCTACGACATCTCCGACTTCTATTCGATCCTTCCGGAGTACGGGAACCTCAACGACTTCATGGAATTCCTCGAGGGAGCCCATAACCGGGGGATGCGAGTCGTCGCCGACTTCGTAATGAACCACACTTCCGATCAGCATCCCTGGTTCCAGGAGTCGGTCAAGCCCGGCTCGGCTAAGCGTGATTGGTACGTGTGGTCGGAGGACGACACGTTGTATTCCAAGGCCCGGATAATCTTCGTCGACACCGAGAAATCGAACTGGACGTGGCACGAGGAAGCCGGCGCTTACTACTGGCACCGCTTCTTCAGTCACCAGCCCGACCTCAACTACGACAACCCCGAGGTCCAGGAGCAGATGCTCGCGGGCCTCAAGTTCTGGCTCGATCTCGGGCTCAACGGTTTCCGGCTCGACGCGGTCCCCTATCTCTTCGAGCGTGAGGAGAGCAACGGAGAGAACCTTCCGGAGACCCACGAGTTCCTGAAGCGGGTTCGCTCGGAGATCGACAAGAGCTACGAGGATGTCGTGCTGCTTGCCGAGGCCAACCAGTGGCCGGCCGACGTCGTGGACTACTTCGGTGACGGCGACGAGTGCCACATGGCGTTCCACTTCCCGCTGATGCCACGGATGTTCATGGCCGCCCGCCGCCAGGTCCGTTATCCGATGGTCGAGATCCTCGAGCAGACCCCCGACATCCCCGCCAATGCCCAATGGGGGATCTTCCTCAGGAACCACGACGAGCTCACGCTCGAGATGGTCACCGACGAAGAACGTGACTACATGTATGCCGAGTACGCCAAGGACCCACGTATGAAGCTCAACCTCGGCATCCGGCGGCGTCTCGCTCCGCTGCTCGACTACTCACGCGACCAGTCGGAGCTATTCCACGCGATGTTGTTCTCCCTGCCGGGAACGCCGATCGTGTACTACGGCGACGAGATCGGGATGGGCGACAACATCTTCCTCGGAGATCGCGATGGGGTCCGCACTCCGATGCAGTGGTCGGCCGACCGCAACGCGGGGTTCTCGAAGGCCGACTTCGCGCAGATGTACCTCCCGGTCCTCATGGATCCGGTCACCGGCTACGAGCGTGTGAACGTCGAGTCCGAGATGCGCAACCCGTCGTCGTTCCTCCAGTGGTTCCGCCGTCTCCTTGCCGTTCGGAAGCAGCATCCGGTGTTCGGGTTAGGGTCGTTCGAGATCATCCATCCGGAGAACGCCGCGATCTTCGCCTACATCCGGAAGTTCGGAGATGACATCGTGCTCTGTGCGAACAACCTTTCGGCACGGGCCCAGGCAGCAGAGTTAGACCTGTCCTCCCTTGAGGGTAAGTACCCCGTGGAGATGCTCGGGAAGGAGCGCTTCCCCCGCATCGGAGAGTTGCCTTATCTGCTGACCTTCGGACCGCACAGCTTCTACTGGTTCCAATTGGTCGACGAGTGACATGACGCACCGGGAGAGAGTGAGCTGGTGATAGACACAACGACCCTCAAGGAAGAACTGGCCGGCCGGCGCTGGTTCGGCGACAAGGAGCGGGCCATCAAGGACGTCGTCGTCCTCGACGAGGCGACGCTCGCCGACGGTCCGCCCCAGCTGATCGTCGCCCTCGTGCGGATCGATTTCACCGACTCGGGGCAGGCTCTGTACCACCTCCCTCTCCTGGTCGACGAGGAGGGAGCGGTGACCGACGCGTTCGAGGATGTCGACCAGCTCCGGGTCCTGGGCGATCTCATGGCACACGCTCACTCGATCAAGGGGAATCACGGCCTGTTCCATTTCGGGGGCCCGGGGCTCGATCCCCTATCACCTCCGGGCTCGGGCTCGATCCGTTCGATGGGCAACGAGCAAAGCAACACCTCGATCGTTCTCGACGAGCAGGTCATCCTGAAGCTCTTCCGGAAGGTCGAGCCGGGGCCGAATCCCGATCTCGAACTTGCCAGGCTCTTGACCAACGAGGGCTTCGAGGGCACCCCTCCCCAGGTCGGCGAGATCCTCTACGAGGGGGAGCTGGACCTGGACGGGAGCGGCCCGGGTGATGTGTCGATCGACCTCGGCATCGCCGCTCAGTTCATCCACGACGCGAGCGAGGGCTGGGCCGAGATCCTCCGGCAGGTGAAGGGGTTCTACGACGAGGTCCACCCCGAGGACGCGAGCGAGGACATGCGGACGCTGACCGCCGAGCGAGGCGCGACGACGTTCGAACTCCTCGAGGAGTTAGGAGACGTCACCGCGAAACTCCACGTAACGCTCGCGCGGGAGGAACTCGAACTCGACTTTGTTCCCGAACCGATCGACGTCCGCGACATCAACGCCTGGACCGAGGCGACGCGCAGCTCTCTCAAAGACACGCTTCGGACCGATATCTATGGCCTCGGTCGCGTGGAGGAAGCGTTCGACGAACGCATCGACCGGCTCGTTGCACTCGAAGGAAACGACCTCGGATGGAAGCTCCGGATCCACGGGGACTACCACCTCGGCCAGGTGCTCATCGGCCCACGCGGGTGGATGGTCATCGACTTCGAAGGCGAACCACGCCGCACGATCGAGGAACGGAGAATGAAGCAATCTCCGCTCAAGGACGTTGCCGGGATGCTCCGGTCGTTCTCCTACGCGGCGACCGCAGCGCTCTTCGAGCGCGCCGAGCCCGACTCGGGGGAATGGCAAGACCTGTCCGACTGGAGCGCATGCTGGGAGGAGTTGGCCCGGGAGCATTTCCTCGCCGGCTATCTCCGGACCGCGCATGAGGGGCACTTCCTCCCCGCGGATCGGGACCACGTCGGAGTGATGCTCGATGTCTTCGAGATCGACAAGGCGCTCTACGAACTCGCCTACGAGCGCGGTCACCGACCCGATTGGGTCCGGATCCCCCTGAGAGGTCTCCATCAGGTCCTCGATAGGAGTGAGATCAGGTGAGCAAGTTGGACCCGGCGGTCATCGAGACCCTCGTTCGGGGTGAACTGAAGGACCCACACGCGGTCCTCGGCAAGCACGACACCAAGAAGGGTGTCGTGATCCGCGCGTGGAGACCGGAGGCGACCTCGGTTGAGGTGCGGGTCGGAGGCGATCTGACGGCCAAGCTCGATCAGATCCACGCCTCCGGCTTCTTCGAGGGGATCGTCGACCGATCGGTGGACGACTACCAACTCGAGGTCACCTACCCGGACGGCGCGACCTTCCCGATCCGAGATCCCTATGCGTTCATGCCGACCCTTGGCGAACTCGATCTCCATCTCGTCGGCGAAGGACGTCACCACCGGATCTGGGAGAAGCTCGGCGCCCACGTCCGGTCCGAGCACGGCATCAAGGGCGTGAGCTTCGCCGTGTGGGCGCCGAACGCCCGGGGCGTAAGGGTCGTCGGCTCCTTCAACTCGTGGGACGGGCGCCTCCATCCGATGCGGATGATGGGGTCGTCGGGGATCTGGGAGCTGTTCGTCCCGGACATCGAAGCGGGGGCCCGCTACAAGTTCGAGATCGTCGGCGCCGACGGGCGCCTGGTGTTGAAGACCGATCCCCTCGCCTTCGCCACCGAGAACCCGCCTCGGAACGACTGCATCGTCTACGAGTCCAAGCACGAGTGGACCGACTCGGACTGGATGGCCCGTCGTAACGCTCTCGATCACCACAACCGACCGATGGCGGCCTACGAGGTCCATCTCGGCTCGTGGCGGCGCTCACCGGAGGGTGACGTCCTCAGCTACCGCGACGCGGGGGTTCAGCTCGCCGAGTACTGCCGGGAGATGGGCTTCACCCACGTCGAGTTCATGCCACTCGCGGAACATCCCTTCACCGGCTCGTGGGGCTACCAGGTCTCCAACTACTTCGCCCCGACCGCGCGTTACGGCGACCCCGATGACTTCAAGGCGATGATCGATGTCCTGCACCACGAAGGCATCGGCGTCCTGATCGACTGGGTCCCCGCGCACTTCCCCAAGGACGACTGGGCCCTCGCCCGCTTCGACGGCACTCCGCTCTACGAACACGCCGATCCTCGCAAGGGCGAGCATCCCGACTGGGGAACCCTGATCTTCAACTACGGCCGCAATGAAGTGCGGAACTTCCTCATCGCCAACGCCCTCTACTGGATCGAGGAGTTGCACGTCGATGGTCTGCGAGTCGACGCGGTCGCCTCCATGCTGTACCTCGACTACTCACGCGAGGAAGGCGATTGGGTCCCCAACGCCTTCGGTGGGCGCGAGAACATCGAGGCGATCGAGTTCCTCAAGGAACTGAGCACGGTCGTCGGCAAGGAATGCCCCGGAGCGATCACCGCGGCGGAGGAATCGACCTCGTGGCCGGGCGTAAGCCGGCCGGTGCACACCGGAGGGCTCGGCTTCGACTTCAAATGGAACATGGGGTGGATGCACGACACCCTCGAGTACTTCACCAAAGACCCGGTGTACCGGCGCTTCCATCACAACCAGCTGACCTTCAGCCTCTGGTACGCGTTCTCAGAGAACTTCATCCTGCCGATCAGCCACGATGAGGTCGTACATGGGAAGGGCTCGCTCATCGGCAAGATGCCCGGCGACCGGTGGCAGGCACTGGCCAACCTGCGGGCGTTCTACGCCTACATGTGGGCGCACCCCGGCAAACAACTCATCTTCATGGGGTCGGAGTTCGCACAGAGCCGCGAGTGGAACCACGACCAAAGCCTCGACTGGCACCTCCTCGACTACGAGGAGCACCAGGGGGTCCAACGCCTCGTGCGCGATCTCAACGATGTCTACAAGAGCCTTCCCGAACTCTGGGAGAGGGACGTCGATCCCGACGGGTTCCGGTGGATCGATCCCAACGATGCCGACAACAACGTCCTTACGTTCTTCCGGACCGGCGCATCGGGCGAGCACCATCTAGTGTGCGCGTGCAACTTCTCCCCGGTCCCCCGCGAGAGCTACCGCATGGGCCTCCCGCGCTCCGGCGAGTACGAAGAGGTGCTCAACAGCGATGCAGGACTGTACGGAGGAACCAACCACGGGAACATGGGCGGGGTCACCGCCGAGCCGCTTCCCTGGCATGGGCTCGACCACTCCGCGGTCGTGACGCTGCCCCCGATGGGCGTCGTCTGGTTCCACATCTAGACTGCTCGGATGTCGCGAGCCCTGCCGGTCCAGATCAGACGCGCTCTGATCGCCGTATTGATCGCCCGGACGGCCGCCAACGCGGGCCTGCGGATCGTCTATCCGTTCCTCCCCGCGATCTCCCGCGGACTAGGCGTGTCGGTAGCAACGCTCTCGGTGCTCATCGCGGTGCGGAACTTCGGGGGCATCGCCGCTCCACTCGCCGCACGCACGGCCGAAACGATCGGTCGACGCTCGATGATGATGTGGTCGGTCGGAGCGGTCGCCGTCGGGACCGCGATCACCGCGGCGGCACCGGGCCTCTGGGTCGCCGGGATCGGGATCGTGCTGGTCGGACTCGCCAAACCGGCCTTCGACGTCCCTATGCAGGGATGGTTCGGCGACCGCGTCCCCTACGAGCGCAGGGGCCGGGTCCTCGGGATCACCGAGCTCACCTGGTCCACCGCCTTGCTCGTCACCGTCCCGGTCTCGGGCTTCCTGATCGCCGCGACCTCCTGGAGGGCG
>WHTI01000419.1 GCA_009377815.1 Actinomycetota bacterium | reverse complement strand
TTTCGTGGTGACGCTGATCCTGACCCTCTGGATCCGAATCCGAACCACCAGGGCACGCGCCCGCCAAGCAGCCACCAGTTCGGGGACAACCGATGCCCAGGCCTAAATCGAGGAGGCCCTAATTCGTTTCGGTCGGAAGACGAGTCAGATGCTTCGAAAGGCGAGGATCGCCGAGGGCGCCATGGTGGCTGCTCGACGAAGGTCGACCTCAGGCGTCGCGAGCGTCCGCAGCGACCCGGGCACGGAGCTGTTCGTCGGTCCGTTCCATGTCGGGGTGGTGTTCCTCGATGTGCTGGCCGGCCAGCTTGACGAGTTCCTCGTCGTTGGCGCCTTGCAGATTGTGCCCACAAGGGCAGTCGATGGTGCGTGTCATATAGAGCCTCCTAGCTTCCGCTTCCGCTTACGTTCTTATCCTGCCACAAATACTTCAACTTATCAAGTGAATAATCGAATGCGGGAGATTACCCGCCCATCCACCCCTTCGCCGACGGGAACGGCCGCACCGGACGGGCGCTGATCCACCTCATCCTCCGCCGCCGACGCCTCTCCCCCACGGTCGTGCCGCCCATCAGCCTCGTTCTCGCCACCTGGTCCGATGACTACATCTCTGGCCTGACCGCTTTTCGGCATCAGCATCCTGCCGACAGCCCCGAGCGGTCAACCGCCGCCCACACCTGGTTGCGGACCTTGGCCGCGGCCACCCTCCGGGCATGCAGCGACGCACAGGCCTACGCCTCCAGGATCGACGAGTTGGTCGACCAATGGCGAGCAAGCCTCGGGACGATCCGGAAGGGGTCGGCCTTGGACCTGCTCATCAAGGTGCTCCCCGGAGTCCCCCTCATCACCGTGGAATCGGCCGCGGGACTCATCAACCGCTCCGACGTTGCCGCCGGAGGTGCCATCAATCGGCTCCTCGACGCCGAGATCCTCACACAGAGAGATGTCGGAAAGCAGCGCTACCGCATCTTCGAAGCACCCGCCGTCCTCGACATGTTCACATCACTGGAGCGTGCCCTCGCCCCGCCGGCGACACCGCGATAGAGCCACCGATCCGACCGGTGCCAAGGCGATAACTCTATGCGACGAACGGCCGGGGGGCGTGGGGGGTGAGTCTGCGTCCGCTCGGCTGATGCGGCACTCGGCTCGCTGTCCTTGGCCAGGAAGGTCGCCCACTCGGTTACCCCCGGGTTCAAACGGGTGGCCGCAGCCCGGC
>WHTI01000405.1 GCA_009377815.1 Actinomycetota bacterium | reverse complement strand
GACTACAAGCTGCGACAGAAGATCAAGTCGGCCATGACCTATCCGGTAGTCGTCGCGGGTATCGCAGTGATCCTACTGAGCGCGATGCTGTTGTTCATCGTTCCGAACTTCGCCGGGATGTTCGAGGGGCTCGGGGGAGAGCTCCCGCTTCCCACCCAGGTCCTCGTGACGCTTTCGAGCCAGGCCAAGGTCATCATCCCCGTCCTCGTCATCGGCTTCATCGTGGGAACGATCGTCTACAAGCGCCTGCGTCGATCGAACGCGAGCTTCAGGTACCGCGCCGACAAGCTCAAGCTCAAGATCCCAGTGTTCGGCGACCTGTTCACGAAGGTCGGCGTCTCTCGCTTCACACGGACGCTTGCCCTGCTCCTGCGTGCCGGCGTTCCCATCCTGCAGGCCCTCGACATCGTCGCCGACACGACGGGCAACGAGGTCCTGTCCCGCGCCGCCCTCGACGTGAAGGAAGCGGTCCGGACCGGAGAGAGCATGTCCGGCCCTCTGGCGAACCATGCCGTCTTCCCGCCCATGGTCGTTCAGATGATCGCCGTCGGCGAGGACACCGGAGCGCTCGACTCGATGCTCGACAAGGTGGCGGACTTCTACGACCAGGAGGTCGAGTCGACCACGGAGTCGTTGACCGCGCTGCTGGAGCCCATCATGATCGCCGTCCTCGGCGCGATCGTCGGCGGCATGGTGATCGCCCTCTACATGCCGATGTTCAAGATCTTCGACCTGATCAAGTAGGCCGGGGATCGATCCGAGAGAGGAGCGCCCTCCGGGGGCCTTCTTCTCGGGTCGCGGCGTATCGACGGGGGATCGTTCTGGGAATCAATCCCAGGATGACCGCGCCACGGTCTACGTAAAACTCTTTATTCCGTCCATTTCTCCGGCTACGGTTGTTAAAGACTTGCGGGCTGCGTCCCGATACTAGGGAGGCAGACCGGAAGTGCTTAGCGCAGCAAAAGGCAAACCCATCGTGAGGTGGGGGCGCAAAGCCACGGGGCCCTCTCGAGGGTCAGCCGGGCTACCTGCTCTGAAGGCAACCTCTGGGAGGGGGGAGTCCTCAGGCGCAGGCGATGCGATCCATCGTCGGTGTCCCTACAGGCGGTCTGCTGGGGGACCTAGAAAAGGAGGAACTACATGTTCCTGAAGTTCCACGAGGCGAAGGAGCGCCGTGAGGGCGGTTTCACCCTCATCGAGCTCCTCGTCGTGATCCTGATCATCGCCATCCTGGCGGCGATCGCTATCCCCGTCTTCCTGAACCAGCGGAAGAAGGGTTGGAACGCCCAGG
>WHTI01000219.1 GCA_009377815.1 Actinomycetota bacterium | reverse complement strand
GGGACCGACCTTTCGAAGATCACGTCAAAGCAGATCCAAGCTGCCGCCGACGGTCTCAACGGTCGACCCCGCAAGACCCTGGGCGCCTACACTCCAGCGGAGAAACTCGCCGAGCTGTTGCAATGATCGGTTGAGCCCGCCCCGACTGACGTGGAAGAAAAGGCGCTAGAGCTTGGTGCGCAGGATCTCGACGTCGTCGGCGATGCCCGGCCACGGGGTTTCGCAGATGACCACCTCGGACTTTGCCGCGCGGACCATGTCGAGGAGAACCTCTTCGTCGATGTTGCCGGTGGCGAAGTTCGTGTGGCGGTCGGCCCCCGTTCCGGCCTTGTCCCTCGAGTCGTTGCAATGAACCAGGTCGATCTTGCCGACGGCCTCGATGATGCGGGGGACGACATCCGAGAGGTCTTCGCCGCCGGCGTGTGCATGGCAGGTGTCGAAACAGAAGCCGGGATCGAGGTCGCCGATCTCGTCCCAGAGCTTGGCCAGCGTGTCGACGTGACGGCCCATGGCGTTGTCACCGCCGGCGGTGTTCTCGATCAGGATCGGCACGCTCGAACCTTGAACCTCCTCGAGCGCCTTGCGCCAGCGTATGAAACCGTGCTCGATGCCGTCCTCGGAGTGGCCCGCGTGAACGATCAGGGCTGTCGCTCCGATCACCTCGGCCGCCTCCAGGGTCTGCTTCAGGATCTTGCGGGAGGGGATCCGGACCCGGTTGTTAGGGCTCGCCACGTTGATCAGATAAGGGGCGTGGACGTAGACCGGGATCGAAGCGTTCAGCAGGACCTCGGCGTCCTCACGGGGAGGAGGTTTCTTCCACGACTGAGGCGGGCCTACGAAGAGCTGGATGCACTCAGCCCCCACGGATGCGGCCTCTGCCAAGGGATCTTCGTCGGGTACGTGGACTCCGATGATCATGGGGGCACGCTAGCCGATGGGGTGCGTGTTGCGCGAACCCTCAGGGTCGGTGAGTATCGAGCGTCATGAAACTACTCAGAGACGTCGCGATCAGGCATCTAGTCACCGTTGCCCCGGAGCACACGCTCAGGAGCGCCGCCAAAGTCATGTCCGAGCGAGGGGTCGGCTGCGCGGTGGTGGTCGAGAAAGAGAAGGTCGCCGGGATCGTCACGGAGCGCGACATCCTCCACTCGATCGCGGCCGGCGACCAGGTGGACGAGGCCAAGGTCAACGACGTTATGACTCGCGATGTCGTGAGCGGATCGCCCGGATGGGACGTCCTCCAAGCGGTTGACGCGATGGTCGAGGGTGGCTTCCGTCATCTCCTCGTGATGGAGATGGACGAGCCCGTTGGGATCCTGTCGCTCCGAGATCTGATGAACGTCATGGCCGAGATGGTTCAGAGAGACGGCGCGGCAACCTGATCCGCAAGTTGACTGAGCGCGGTCTTCTGCATCCGCACCAATCTCCTGCGTAGGAAGAAACTCAGCAGCCGTCCCATCGGCCCGCGCGGCATCACCGACGAGAGGTTGTGCGTGACCGTGGTGACACCATCCCGTTCGGTAACCTCGAACCTGATGTGCATCCGGACCCCGACGATGACGTCCTCGTCGAACGAGCTCTCATCCACCGCAACCACGGTCGAGTGGCCGTGAACCACGAAGCCGAGCATGTCGGCGGTGCCGAGAACCGCGTCCCCGGCCCCCAATCTCTCCGGACCCTCGGCGGTTTCGATCTCGGGCTGCCAGACCGGCCACGTAGATGCGTTCCGGATCGTGGCAAGAACCTGAGCCTGGGTTGCGGCGACCTCGCGCTTCCCTATCGTTTCGAAGACCTCGCCCTGCGCCACCCGTCTCCTCTCGTGAGCCAGCGACCAGTCTAAAAGCGACACGGGCTACCCTCTGGCCTATGGGCCCAACTCCGCATACCCCCCGGCTGGCGATCGCTGCGGGCAATGGACTCGGCGCCGAGGCGGCCGAAGCGATCGCGCGCGACGGAGGCAATGCGGTCGACGCGTGCCTCGCCGCGGCCGTCATGGCATGGGTTGCCGAGCCGTTCTTCGCATCGACCGCCGGTTCGGGATTCATCGTCGTGCGCACTCCGGGTGGTGACGTTGAGGTCATCGACGGAAACAATGCGATGCCCCTCACCCAGCCGGATGAGCCGGGGCAAGGACTCACCCGGACCTTCATCCCCGACTACTCCGACGGGATGTACACCGGGATCGGCGCCGGGTCGGTTGCGGTCCCGGGGATCCTCGCCGCGGTCCACAAGGCGTGGGAGCGACACGGGGCGATCGAATGGGCCGCTCTCTTCCAGCCGTCGATCGAAGCGGCGCGCAACAGCGTCCCATTCCCGAAGACCTCGGCCTACTACCTCTCGGTCACCTGGAAAGAGATCTGGTCGACCTTCGAGTCGTCACGAGCGCTGTTCCTACACGACGGACACCTCTTGGTGGAGAACCAACCGATGATCCAGGCCGCGCTGGCGGATAGCCTCGAGATGATCGCCGAGAGGGGGCCGGAGGTCTTCTACGAGGGCGAACTCGGCGCCGCGATGATCGAAGAACTGACGACCGAAGAGGGCTTCATCACCATCGACGACCTCAGTTCGTACTCGGCCGAAATCCGGCAACCGATCTCGACCGAAGCATTCGACTGGAAGGTCGAGTCGAACCCACCTCCAGCCGTGGGTGGTGCCGTGCTTACGCACATGCTGGCTCTGCTGGGTGAAACCGAACTGAGCGATCCGACCGCGCGACTCTCGGCGATCGTCGAGGCGCAGAGGGCATCGACGGGATACCGGCACGAACGCTACGACGACCCCGGGGACATCGCCGGGGCGCTCGAAGAAGCGATGACCGAGCTGAAACGGAGTATGCGATCTCCTTCGACCACGCACTCGTCCTCGGCCGACGCCGACGGTTATGCGTGTTCACTGACCGAATCGAACGGCTACGGAGCAGGACTCGTGATCAACGGCATCCTCATGAACAACACCTTGGGCGAGGAGGAGCTCAACCCGCTCGGCGTTCACTCACTCCCGCCCGGCTCCCGTACTCACTCGAACATGGCTCCGACGATCGTGACCGGGAACGACACCGTGGTCGCGTTGGGTAGCCCGGGGGCGGATCGGATCGTAAGCGCGATCGCGCAGACGTTCCTGGCCCTCGCGGTAGATGGGCTGAGCCTCGAGGAAGCGGTCGCTTATCCCCGTGCTCATCTAGACCCACGCGAGGAAGGGAACGTGCTCTGCTTCGAGCCCGGTCTCCCTGGTGGGGAACTCGGTTACACCCCGCGCCCCTACGACGCACCGCACATGTACTTCGGTGGGGTCCAGGCGGCCTCGGTCACCTACGACGGAGTCGTGACCGCCGCCCACGATCCTCGGCGATCGGGTTCCAGCCGGTTGATCTAGTACCAACTCTGTGCAACTGCACAAGGGCATCGCGGTCGAGTTCGTGAAGTCCTAACCCTGTCGGAGCTTTCGCGACTGGGGAGGGATCGTGACTCGTTTCAGGTTGCTCGCAACTATCACTTCGCTGGGCATCATCACCGCACTCATTTCGCCGGCCGGAGCCGCACCCGGACTCTCG
>WHTI01000378.1 GCA_009377815.1 Actinomycetota bacterium | reverse complement strand
GAATCGATGAAGGTGCTCGCGGAGAACCTCGGCAATACAACGAGACCGGCCCCCGCAGCGATCGAGCCCAGGGTCGAATATGCCGGGGCATTGATGTGGAACAGCGGCAGCGAGGTCATCAGGATGTCGTCTTCGTTCAACCCCATCCACCACGGGAAGCCCTCCCCCGCCATCGCGTAGGCGCGCTGCGTCTGCATCACGAGTTTCGAGCGCCCGGTGGTGCCGGAGGTGGGGATCATCACCGCGACGTCACCTTCCCGTGCTGCAGGTGGAGGGGCATCGACCGATGGTGCCTTGAACAGATCTCCGGCTAGTACGACCTGTGCCTTCGAGTTCACCTCACCCAGCGCGGCGTCGACCGTGGCCCGAAGATCCTCGTCGGTGATGACGACGGGTGGTTCGACCTGGCCGATCAGACCGGCAAGCTCACCGGACGTGCTCTTGGGGTTCACCGGCACGAACGTTGCACCGAGGCGGACGACTGCGAGCCATCCCAGCAGATACTCGGGCGAGTTCCCTGCGGTTGCGACGATGCGGGTCTCGCGCCCGACACCGAGGTCGGCCAGCGCCGACCCGATCGCGACGATGCGGTCCTGGGCATCGCCGTAGGTGTAAGCCGAGTCCTCGAAGTAG
This sequence comes from Actinomycetota bacterium, assembly GCA_009377815.1. Taxonomy (GTDB): domain Bacteria; phylum Actinomycetota; class CADDZG01; order CADDZG01; family WHSQ01; genus WHTI01. Next base: position 828 of record WHTI01000378.1, on the reverse strand, counting down.
AGCCAGGTCTTGTCGGCCGAGCGCTCGAGCGTCTGTTCGAACAGCTCGGGGATCGTGAGGTAGCCGGTCACCGAGAGATCATGCACCCTTTGCTCGGGCGCGATCGTGGTCTTTGGGTTCGGGGGCTGCGGGCGCCACCCATTCCTCGGCCCAGCGTTCCACCTCGGCGATCGCGCGCTCGAGCGAGCCTCCCTTGTCGGTGAGCTCGTAGGAAACGCTCACCGGTGTGGTCGGCTCGACCCGCCGCATCACGAGACCCTCGGCCTCGAGTTCCTTGAGGCGCATCGACAAGGCACGATCGGAGATGTCGGTCACGTGCGCTCTGATCTGCGAGAAGCGGCGCGGGCCCTCCATCAACGCCCGCAGGATCGTTCCGCTCCATCGCTTCCCGACCACCTCGATCGCCTTCTGGAAGTGGGGGCAGAACTCCGCGCGCGAACTCGAGGCGCTCATCCGGCGCGCGCCTCCGCACGCGGGTTCGGCAATGGGGTGAGTGCCTTCTCGAGCTTGTCGCGCAGGTGCTCGTAGTCCGGAGGGAGTGCGATCTTCTCGCCAAGGCTCTCGAGCGGTTCGTCGACCGTGAAGCCCGGGCCGAGGGTTGCGATCTCGAACAGCACACCCGACGGTTCACGGAAGTAGATCGACTTGAAGTAGAAGCGGTCGATCACCGGCGTGACGTGCGAGCCCGCCTCGGCGACGCGTGCCCGCCATTCCTTGTGCTCGTCCGTCGGCGATCCCCACGCAACGTGGTGCACCGTTCCCGCGCCTTCGATACCGGGATCGAGGGGAGCCTCGTCGTAGGTGTAGAAGCCGCCGCGCTGCTTGCCG
>WHTI01000249.1 GCA_009377815.1 Actinomycetota bacterium | reverse complement strand
CTAGCGGCGCTAGGTCGGAGACTTCTGAACACTTCGGCGAAGTTTGTCAGGCGGCGAGGTTCTCTCGTTTGAGGAGTTTGTCGAGTTCTTGGTCGTAGGCCCGTGAAGCGGCGACGAGGCGGGCGGGTGATCCTCGTGGTGGTCGAGTGGGGTCTTGGAGTTGGGTGAGGGTCGGCACGACGATTCGGGCACCGACGCGGGTGAACAGGGTGGCGATTCTTCGACCGTGTTCGGTGACGTGGTATCGGTTGGCGCCGGGGTCTCGGGCCAGCATCCCATTACGGCGGAGCCGCCCGAGGTCGTAGGTGGCCTGGGCGGAGCTGTAGGCGGGCTGCCAGAGTCCGGTCATGCGTGTCCGCAGCGCCGCGTTGGTGATGCCGTCGAAGGCGTGCCCACACGCTGCCACGGAGGCCAACAGGGCCATGACCCGGGGATCTCCGAACCGCATGCCTGGGGCTCGGAGGCCATCAGCAGTCTGTGATGGCAGGACCACCTCAGAGAGGGTGGTCGCATCGGGCGGCTCGGGCTGGCCTTCGCCGAGGGCGGCGAGGAACCGGGCGTTCACATCGTTGCCGCGTGCGCACAGTGCCTGCCAGTTCTCGGGGGTCAGTCGGCGTCCGATGCCGAAGTCGTAGGGGTCATTGATGGTGGTCTCCACTCGCAGGGCGCGTTGTTCTTTGAAGTAGGCTTTGACCTTGGATGCCCGGTAGCGGATCTGGATGTGGGGGTCGACATCGGGGGTGATCACCTCGGTGGCGAACCGACCCGGGGTGGGCCGCTTTCCCCGCCGCCGGATCAGGCGGTCGAAGATCAGCGACACCCGTTCGGGCCGCCCAAGATCGAGATGGTCCCGGATGGCGGCTTCGAACCAGGCCCGCCCCGACGCGGGACGGTCGAACACCGCTGTGTCGGACAGCTCGACCTGGCGAACCGACCAGTCATAACGGCAGCCCGTCTCGGCGTCATCCTCGATGAAGGGGCTCGGCAACAGCCGGATCCACTTGGTGAGGAACCGGCGGAGATGATCGGCGCCCAACCTGTCGCACACAGCCTGGGCGGCGTCGGGATCCTCCACAGAACGGAAGCCGTTGTCGAGCGCCTCGAAGCCGACACCTGCCCGGCCGAGCTGGGCTTTGGCCCATTCATGGCCGTTGCACCACACCCACATCGGATACGGGGCATAGGGGCAGAACTTGAAGAACGCCGGCCCCCAGTCGCGATCCCACACATAGAAGTAGTAGTGGTTCACGAACAGGGCCTGACGGCGATACACAAAATGGGGGTGACCATTCTGGCCGCGCGGGTCCTTGCCGTCCTTGAAACCGCGCCAGCCCATCACACGTTCCTGAGCCTTGCCGACCAACACCACCCCTTCCCGGTCCTCAGCTTTAGCGCCGGCCAGGAACGGTCGGGCAACATCCTCCTTCCGTTGTCGCTTGGCGAAGGTCACCAACGGCAGATCATTGTCGGCAACGAACGCGTCGATTTCGGCGATGACCCGCTCGTGGTTGTGACCCAGCCCGGCCGGCGACGGGATCCGATAGCCCCGGTTCAACAAGAACCGCACCACCTGACCCTCCGTCTGCAGCTGCGGCACATAGCCAGCCACGAAGATCCGGTCCACCGACGACAACCGCAGCGTCACCCGCTCGGCCAATAGACTGCTCACCGACCTCATCGTTACACCTCCTGATGTTTCACACACCCAGGACAGTAATGACGAGGACCCACGCGCAATGTGGGGGACGCACCCCGCGTCCCCCACCCCCCGGACAGGTCACCCGATCGAAGCTCAGACCGCTCCCACCACACCAGCGTTCACCAGCGACGGAAGTCTCGGCGGTCTGAGGTTCGCTCGTTAGGTCTAGGTCTCAGGGTGTTGGAGAAGGACGTCGAGACCGACGTGCACCCCTGCCATCTCGGGTACGGCCCTGAGGGCGAGGAGGGCGCCATGGTGGAACGACCGATAGTCACCCGAGACGTGCTCGATACGGAGAGTCTCTCCCTTCGAGGAGAAGAGGACCTCCTGTTCGGCGACCACACCGGCGTGACGCATGGAGTGGATGGAGATCCCCCTGTGGGCAAGACCCCGGGCCGGGAAATCACCGGCGTCGGCCGATGCCCCGCCCCGATCGGCGATCCGCTCGGCGGTGGCGAGTGACGTACCCGATGGCGCATCGGGCTTGTCGGCATGATGTCGCTCCACGATCTCGACATCACCGAACCATGGCGCGGCACTCTCGGCGAACTGCATCATGAGCACGGCCCCGACCGAGAAGTTGGGAACGATGAGACAGCCCGGGTCGTCGTCCCCCCAGAACGCACGGACCTCGTCCACCCGGTCCGAGGTGAAACCCGAGGTCCCAACCACACAGGGGAGGCCACGATCGTGCCAGCGTCGCACGTTGTCGAGGACCACATCGGGTCGGGTGACCTCGAGGACGACTTCGGCGGGCACGTCGTGGTTCGAGTACTCGGGCCGGTGGGGGTTGTAACCCCCGGCAACGGAGAGGTCGTCGCTGGATTCGATGGCGGCGACGATCGAGGTGGCGAGTCTTCCGCCCATACCGGAGATGAGGACACGGGTCACATCGAGGGACGATACTGGCTGAGGTCTAGTCGCATCCGCACCGAATGCTCCTCGACGAACCCGGACCGGGCGTAGAAGCGCCGGGCACCGAAGTTGGACCCCTCTGTTTCGAGGAACACCATCCCGATCCCCTCCCCGGCCAATTCGGCCAGCACGGCCTCCAGCGACCTGGTCCCGGTGCCAACCCCGCGGGCGCGCACATAGAACTCGTCGACGAGTGCGTCACGGCCACCCGACTCGAGGCTG
>WHTI01000387.1 GCA_009377815.1 Actinomycetota bacterium | reverse complement strand
GATAGAACTCGTCGCGCCTGGGGACGACGTCCGGATCGTGCATATCCTCGACGTCGCAGAGCCTCGTGTCCGCATCTCAGATCCCGGGGTGGATTTCCCCGGGATCGTCGGCCCGTTGCACCCCGTCGGGACCGGCGTCACTAACCGCATGAGTGGTATCGCCATCACCCAGACCGTGGGGGTACTCCCAACCGAGCCCACGTACTGGCGTGAGGCCATCCTCGATATGTCGGGGGATGGCGCCGGGTACTCGACGTTTTCGGCGTTGCGCCATGTGGTTCTCTCATTCAAACCCTCTGATGTTCTTTCCTTCGAAGACGGCGGTGATGAGTCGCTCCACAACGTCTTCGAGGGAAGTCCCGAGGTCATGAAGTTCAAGAACGAGATGCGCGCGGCCGCTCTTAGGACTGCCGTGTACCTGGCAGAAACGACCAAGGATCTCGCACCGGACTGGGTTGACGTGTATGAGCGGCCGGGCGGCAAGGCTGAGGGGCTGCCCAAGATGATCTACATGTACCAGGTGCAGGGACCCCGTTTCTACGGCGAGGTTCTTCCCAGGGCAGGCGCGATGACCGCGGCTGCGCATCTCCCGCTGTTCGTCAATCCCGCCGAGGTACTGGATGGGGCGCTCGTGTCGATGTCATCCCTTGGCGGATGCAAGAGGGATATCACCTATCTCATGCAGAATCACCCGGTGATCAAGGAGATGTACCGGAGGCACGGGGAGGACATCGATTTCCGAGGCATGCTTCTCTGTTCCAACGGCGACAATGTCCGGTCCAAGCAGACGATCGCTACCACCGCCGCCGGAGTCGCTCGGTACTTGGGCGCCGACGGGGTGGTGCTCAACCATCTGGGTGGCGGGCATCCAATGGTCGATGTGATGCTCGGCTGCAAGGAGTTGGAGAAACACGGGATAAGAACAGTCCTCATGCTGATGGAGATGTCGTCGACCCCTGGAGAGTCCGGTTTCGTGGACTTCGTGTCCGAGGCCGACGCGATCGTGAGCACCGGCAACTTCGAAGAGATCGCCGAGCTCAAGCCCGTCTCGAGGGTGATCGGCGGAACCAAGATCATGGAGCTCGGTGATGATGCGGCGGGGCCGTTGAACATCACCATCAGGCACATCTTGGCCGCGACGAGCACGTTCGGGGTGGGTCTCCTGCGGGGAGCAGACCGATGAGGGAGACCACCGACGGCAGCTTCCAGCTTGCTTCGTACGAGGTGACCGAGGTTACTTTCGGGGATCGGACCTCTTTCCGCAACGGCGTGCTCACGATCGACAAGGAGGAGTTGCGCTCTCTGATACTCGAGAGCCCATTGATCGAAGACGTCGAGATAGAACTCGTCGCGCCTGGGGACGACGTCCGGATCGTGCATATCCTCGACGTCGCAGAGCCTCG
>WHTI01000054.1 GCA_009377815.1 Actinomycetota bacterium | reverse complement strand
CCCGACGGGCGCGTGTTCGGGTCCCCGCCGCGGAAGAACCTCTCCCCGATCCGCTCGAGGTCGGCCGGCGCGATCCCCGGACCCGTATCCGAGACGGAGATCCGGATCCCGGCGGCCTCGGGCGCTGCCGCCAGCGCCACTCTCGTGCCGGGCGGCGTGTGCTGGATCGCGTTAGCGAGGAGGTTCTCGAGCACCCGCTCCAACAGCACCGGGTCCGCCCACACGGTCGTTCCGGAGTCGACCGAGGTCGCCAGTGGATGCGTGACGAACAATCCCTCGAGCCGGTCGGTGACGTCGTGGACGAGTTGCTTGAGATCGATCGCGACGGGTTGCGTGTCCAACCGCCCCGCCTCGATGCGCGAGAAGTCGAGCAGCGTCACGATGATCCGATGTAGAGAGTCGGCATTGGCGGTCAGTCGCCCGATGAGCTCGCGACGGACCTCGTCGTCGAGATCGTCCCAGCGGTCAACCAGCGTGCGGCCCATCCCCTGGATGGCCGTCAGGGGGGTCCTCAGCTCGTGTGACACCGTCGTGATGAAGTCGGACTTCATGCGATCGAGTTCCTCGAGCCGGGCCACCGATTCCCGTTCGATGGCGAATCGGCGGGCACCCTCCAGAGCGCGTCCGGCCAGTGACGCCAGAAGCTCGAACACCTCGATCTCCTCTTCGGATGGTTCGCCCGTTTCCCAGCGCGCCGCGCTCAGGACGCCCACCATCTTCCCCTCCGCGTAGATCGGCGTCGAGATCAAGGCACCGACCCCCACGCCCGCGAAGTCCTCGACGGACGCATCGAAACTCGAATAGTCCGCGACCGCGAGGGTCTTGCCGGTGGCCACCACCCGGCCGGTCATCCCCTCGGTCGAGGGTCGATCGGCGCGCACCAGAACCTCCGGCCATCCCCGCACATGAGCCATGGTGTAGGTAGACCCATCATCCGAGAACAGGGATAGGTCCGCCGTTGCGAAGCCCAGCTCGATGGCGGTGTCGACCACGACGTCCAGAACCTCGCTGGAAGATCGAAGGGTCATCTCGCGGGCCGCCCGCGCTACGGCTGCAAGGACTTCTGCCCTGCGCACCAGCTCGCTATTGGCCGCCAGGTGCGCCTCCTTCTGTCGGATGAGCTCCCACGAGAGGTGCCCCGCGAGGAACATCAGGACCGCCAGGGATCCGAGTCGGAGAACGAGGTCCGGAGAATCGACGTTGAAGTCGTGGCGCCACAGCACGCCGATGTAGAACGCATAGGTCACCATCAGCATCACGGTCTGCATCGTCAGCGAGAACAGAGCGGAGGAAAGGACTACCGTCAATCCGTAGACGACGAAGATGTTCGATCGACCACCCCCCGCCGAGTCGATCGCCATCGTGACGACGATCAAGAGGCCGATAGACCACGCGGCCAGAACCGGTATCTCCAACCGGGTCCCGACTATGCGCCGCCACGGCAGAACGGTCACGAGAACCGTGAGGGCTGCCCCGATGATGAGTTCTGCCTCGGGCTGGATGTCCTCTCCCATGCCCCGCGCGAGGACCGATGAGGCACCAAGGACAAGCAGCGCCAGCCACTGTGCCTGGAGACCGAAGTGCACGATCCGGATCCGGAACTCCCGCACCTCAGGGTCGGGTAGATATCGAACGGGTGAGGTCGGCGCGTGGTCGCTCATGGCTCTACGGTGAACCTCCGATTAGCCATCCGTGGACCGAAGTCCTTCTTCCTCCACGATCCTTCCAAGAAGCCCGTTTATGAATCTCCCCGAATCATCCGTGGATAACGACTTGGCTAGCTCAACCGCCTCGTTTATCGCCACTGCCAGAGGAACGTCCGTCTCTCCCGTCAGCTCGAAGATGGCGATCCGGAGGAGATTCCGATCGACGATCGGCATGCGCTCCACCGCCCACCGATCCGCGTAGCGGGCGATCAGAGCGTCGAGTTTGGCCTGGTTCCCCTGAACCCCGGCGATCAGCACACGAGCGTAGGCCTTGACGTCGGGAACCGGCACATGCTCATCGGCCGCGGCCGCATCATCGTCACCGGTCGTCGGGATGACCCACCCCTCGGGTGAACGACCATCGAAGGCCTCGAGAGGAAGCGAGTCCCGGATCTCGGCTTCGTAGAGCACATCCAACGCGAGGCGCCTCGCCGCCCTCCTGTACTTGCTCGTGCCGTGGGCCCCGGCGCCTGCCTTCACCCTCGTGAGATGTACTCGCCGGTGCGCGTGTCGACCTTGATGCTCTCGCCCTGCTCGATGAAAAGAGGGACCTGTACGACCGCGCCGGTTTCCAAGGTGGCGGGCTTCAGCGCGCCCGAGACGCGGTCTCCCTTGAGTCCCGGCTCAGTTTCGGTGATCTGTAGCTTCACCGTCGATGGAAGTTCGGCCCCGACCGCAGACCCCTCGTACACAGGGACCATCGCGATCATCCCGTCTTTGAGGAACTTCGCCGCGCCGCCCAAGAGCTCGGGGTCGACATGGAGTTGTTCGTAGCTCTCGTTGTCCATGAACACAAGCCCTGCGTCGTCGGGATAGAGGTACTGCATCTCGCGCTTGTCGAGGACCGCCAAGCTCACCTTCTCGTCGGCGCGGAACGTCCGGTCCGTCACGGCTCCGGTCTTGACGTTCTTCAGCTTCGTCTTGACGAAGGCCTGGCCCTTCCCGGGCTTTACGTGCTGGTAGTAGGTGATGGTGAACAGGGCACCCTCGATCTCGAGGGTCTGGCCCGGTCGCATGTCGTTCGTGGAGATCACTCGTTGCTCCTGACTTGGATCACTTCAGCTTCACAGCTCTATCAATCGGTCCTTAGGCGCGTTGTTCAGGACCACCGGGCCTTCCTTCGTCACGAGGACATCGTCCTCGATCCTGATCCCGCCGAGGTCCGAGACGTAGATCCCCGGCTCGACCGTGACGACATCTCCCTCGAGGAGGGTGTCCTCCGATATCTTCGCGAACCTCGGTGCCTCGTGGATGTCGAGGCCCACGCCGTGTCCGAGTCCGTGAGCAAAGGTTTCGCCGTAGCCCGCATCGTCGATGACCTTCCGGGCCGTGGCGTCCACCTCGCGGCAAACCGCGCCGACGGTCGCCGCCGCGATCCCGGCTGCCTGGGTGGCCAGCACAACGCTATAGATGTGCTTCTGCTCGTCGGTCGCCGGGCCGATCACGACGGTCCTGGTGATGTCGGAGCAGTAACCGTCAACGCGTGCCCCGAAGTCCATGAGGACGAGATCGCCCTTCTCGAACTCACGTGCTGAGGCGGTGTGGTGGATGTGAGCCGAGAGATCCCCGGAACCGACGATCGGCTCGAACGAGACGTCATCGGCCCCTGCCTCGCGCATCGCCACCTCGAGATCCAGAGCGATCTTGCGTTCGGTAACCCCGGGGACCAGGCGATCCCTGATCAACTCATAGGCGTCGTCCGCGAGCCGGACGGCTTCCCGGATCTTCTCGACTTCCGAGGGCTCCTTGACCCGGCGGAAGTCCTCAAGCGCATTCTTGGTCGTCACCAGCTCCACGCCCTCGAGCATCTCAACGAGGTCGTCCCGTTCGGCGACGGTCAGCGACGCTGCCTCAACCCCGAGCTTGCCGACGTCGAGTGATGCGATGAGGCCGGGAAGCTCGTCCTTGAGCTGCGATCCGTAGATGGTGATGTCCGCGCCGGTCACCAGAGATGCTGAGCGAGCGCGGTAACGGGGATCGGAGAGGAAGGTCGCCCCGGAGCGGGAGACCACGACCTGGCCGTTGCTCCCCGAGAAGCCGGTGAGGTAGCGAACGTTGGTCAGGTTCGTGATCAGTAGAGCGTCGAGCTCGAGGTCGTCCAGTTTCGCTACGACGCGTTGGATCCGTCCTTCGTGGTCCATCATGCCTCCAGTGTGCGCTTGAGGGCCTGCAAACCGACAACGTAAGAACCGGCCCCGAACCCGGTCACGACTCCAACGGCTTCCTCCGCCGTAACCGAGGCCCGCCGCCATTCCTCGCGTGCATGGATGTTCGAGAGATGTACCTCGACGACCGGGTAGTCGACCGCCCGGATCGTGTCGGCGATCGCTCTGCTCGTGTGCGAGTACGCAGCCGGGTTGAGCAACACGCCATCGACCCGTCCGGAGCCAGCTTGGAGTAGCTCGATGATCTCGCCCTCTCGCTGGGTCTGATGGAACTCAACCTCGACACCGAGGTCGGCAGCCGCCGCGGTTACCAGGGCGTTGATGTCCTCCAAGGTTTGATCCCCGTAGATGTCGACCTCGCGCGAACCCAACAGGTTCAGGTTGGGGCCGTGCACGACCATCACTTTCATCGCGCTGCCTTCATGCTGCCAGCCTCTCGAGAGCCTCTTTTACCGCGCCCCGGGGGGCAACGATGCCGGTTTCTGCGTGTCCCAGGCGAGAGAGAAGAACGAACCTCACTCCCCCCCTGTACTTCTTGTCTCGCACCCAGGCCCGATCGAGTTCGTCGATGTCCAGGAACGCTCGAACCGGTAGGCCCACCGCCTCGAGCACACCCCTGTGTCGATCCACGGAGGTCTCGTCGAGGCGACCGAGCACGGCAGCCAGATGGGCAGCCGCCATCATACCGAGCGACACCGCTTCACCGTGGCGGATCGAGCCGTATCCGCTGGTCACCTCGATGGCATGAGCGAAGGTATGGCCGTAGTTGAGGGTCTCCCTCGGTCCCGACTCGCGCTCGTCATGAGCGACCACGTTGCACTTGATCCGTGCCGAGGTAAGAACGATGTCCTCGATGTTCTCGTGCACCGCCGTTACCCCCCGCTCCAAGATGTCGAGGATCCTCGGCTCGGAGATGAATCCATACTTGGCAACCTCGGCCAGCCCGGCCGTGAACTCGGGGGCCGGGAGCGTTGATAGGAACGAGGTGTCGCAGACGACGGCCGACGGCTGATGGAACGTACCCACGAGGTTCTTGCCCGCGGGCAGGTTCACCCCGGTCTTACCTCCGATGGCCGCGTCGACCATCCCGAGGAGCGTCGTTGGGGTATGCACGACCGGCATACCTCGGTTGTAGGTCGACGCGACGAAGGCAGCCAGGTCGGTAACGACTCCTCCGCCGACCCCGATGATGAGATCGTGCCGGTGGGCCGCCGCGGCCGAGAGACGCTCGTACAGCGCGGCGGCGCCCCCGAGGGTCTTGGAGGTCTCTCCCTCGGGAACCATCAGGAGCTCAGCGTTGGGCACCGACCGGGAAACGCGCGCCGCAAGTGTCTCCAGGGTGGGATGACTGACCACGAAGACCTTCTCTGCCTCCCTGGCCACGGGCAGGCTGGCGATAACCGTGCAGCTCCCGGACCCCACGTAGACGGGACGCTTAACCCCCGCCACCATCGCGTCTACCCGTGGGATCTCCGTCAACTGCGTGATCGATCGGGCGATGTCGAACGCATCGCGTCCATCCACCGCTATTGAGAGATCGGCAGCTCCCAGATACACCACACGACGATCAGCGGCCAGCGTCGCGAGGTCCGAGCGCGCGAGCATCGGTCGCTCCGCGTCGTCTCCGATGCGTGCCATCGCTTCATCCACGGAGACATCGAGGTGGACCACCGTCGCTTCAGAGGCGCTGAGAGCAGCCCTGGTGATCTCGTCGCCGAGCGCCCCTCCTCCCAGGGCCAAGACGCCCGGGCGATCGGTCAGCAACGCTGCGATCGCTTCGACCTCCCCCCGGCGGAAGACCTCTTCGCCCTCAGCCTCAAACATCTCCCGGATGGAACGGCCGGAGGTCTGCGCGATGCGCTCATCGACATCGACGAACCGGCCCCCAAGCTTCTCGGCGAGGAGGCGGCCGACGGTCGACTTGCCCGCCCCCATGAAACCGACGAGAACTATCACTCTGGTGACGGCGAACGAAGGCGCTCGGACACGCGCTTCAGGTAGATATCGAAGGACGCCTTGAGCTCATCCATCGTGTCGCCGCCGAACTTCTCGAGCACGGCATCGGCCAGCACGAGAGCCACCACTGCTTCACAAACGACCCCGGCAGCCGGCACCGCGCACGCGTCGGTGCGCTCCTGGAATGCCTCGGCCGGCTCACGGGTCTCCATGTCCAGGGTCTTGAGTCGCTTTTTTAGGGTCGACAGGGGCTTCATCGCCGCACGTAGACGCAAGGTTCCCCCGACGGTCATGCCGCCTTCGGTGCCTCCTGCCCGGTTGGTGGCACGGGATCCGTCGGCCTCGATCTCATCGTGGGCAACCGTGCCGCGGCGGGCTGCAGACGCGAAGCCGTCCCCGATCTCAACGCCCTTGATCGCGTGGACCGCCATGAGTTCCGCCGCGAGGCGGCCGTCGAGCTTGCGATCCCAATGAACGTGTGACCCCAGACCCGGGGGCAGCCCGAACGCCAGGATCTCAACGATCCCACCGAGCGAGTCCCCCTCGGCTTGAGCTTGGTCGATCCCCTCGACCATCGCCGCACCGGTCGCCTCGTCGAAGCAACGGACGGGCGACGAGTCCAGCGTCTCGCGATCGGACGGGGCGGGCCGGGGTGATCCGTCCGGAACCGCAGCCTCTCCGATCCGAACGACGTGCGACATGATCTCGATCCCAAGCACGCTCAGCAGCGAGCGAGCCACTGTGGCGATGGCCACCCTGGCTGCGGTCTCTCGTGCACTGGCGCGCTCGAGGACGTCGCGGGCATCGTCGAAGTCGTACTTGAGCATCCCCACGAGGTCGGCATGTCCGGGTCGGGGCCGGGTCAGCGATCGACCGCCGGGGTCCCCCTCGATCGGCATCACATGCGCCCACTTCTGCTCGTACTCGGAGTTCCTCACGATCAGAGCAACGGGGCTGCCGAGCGTCCGCGAACCTCGAACTCCGGAAAGGATCTCGAGTTCGTCGGCCTCGATCTTCATCCGCGGGCCGCGGCCGTGCCCCATGCGGCGGCGAGCGAGTTCATCGGCGATCGCCTTCTTGGAAACGGGTACGCCGGCCGGCAGGCCCTCGAGGATCGCCACGAGGGCGGGGCCGTGTGACTCACCGGCGGTCAGATAGCGCAGTCGTCCCATCGAGCAATCATCGCATCCAAAGGCGCGCGAACCGTGTCGCGCCTAGGGAGAAGGGGTCGGGGTCGGTTCAGGTGTCGGCGTTTCTTCGGGATTCGGCGTTTCCTCGGGAGTTGGGGTCGGTTCCGGTTGGACCCCCGCGAATGGATTGCCCGACTCGTCTACCGCTCCAGGCGGAGGTTCGAATGGATCACGCGACCTGTTGGTCGGAGGGTCACTTGGATCGGGGCTCTCCTCGGGATCGGAGGTCTCCGATGGATCCGGGCTCTCGATCGCGCCGGGAGTCGGGGTTGCCTCAGTCACGGGGACCGCCCCAAGATCTGCCGGATCGTCGCCTCCCCCGCTCAGGACGAAGAAGTACAGGACGGCGAGCAGCACAGCGAAGAGGGCCACGACCGTGATGATCTGTTTCTTGTCGAGGTCCTTCTTGATCCCATCGTTGGCCATCGTTATCTCCTATGAAGCCGGGGGCGGAGTTGTACCGTCGCCACCCGGAGGGGGTGTTGCTTCGGTTCCGGGCGTGATCGTGCCGTCCGCTTCGGGAACTGCCACGCTCCCCGGCGGAAGTTCGAAGAAGATCCGGGCCGTCGCGGTCAGCGTCAAGGTCCGCTCACCGGTGATGTCCTCGCTTGCAGCCAGCCCAAGGATGTCGATCCTTACCGCACGTTCGAGGTCGTAGAACCGTCTCACGAAGTCCTGCACGGAGAAGAAATCCCCGCCGACGCCCACGGTCATCCGCACCTCCGCCACCGCGGCCCCCTCGGGGGGAGGTTTGGCTACCTCTGGGCCGATGTCGACGAACTCGACACCTGCTTCGTCGGCGACGCGCTGGATCTGGCGGATGAATCTCTCTACCGAGGCCTTGCGAGGAACGAGCCCCCGCACCTTTTTGAGCTGGGCATTCAGCTCTGGAGCGTTTTCCTCCAAGGCCTGCAGTCTGGCCAGCTCGAGCTGAAGAGCCTGAGTGGTGTTCTCTTCGGTCGCTATCTGGGTCTGGGTATCTGCCAGGTCGGCCTGCCTCGGCCTGATCAGGAACACGTACATGAGCAGGGCGAGGAGAACCAGGCCCGCACCGACCACGATCAGACGGGTTCTCATCTTCATCAGAGCGGCCCCTGGTATCTCTGGCTGAGGGCTTCCACACCTAACTCAAGGGTGCTATCGAATTGGAACGTCTGCACGTCTCCTGTGGTCCCGGTTGGGGCAGTCGCGCTATTCAGCCAGATCGAGCCGAACGCATCGCTCGAATCCAGCCTCGCGATCCACCCGGCTACCGCTTCCATCGAGGTCGCCTGGCCCGCGAACTGGATCCGGCCCGTGGGGGTCTCGTCGGCGATCCTGACGGCGGCCCCCTCGGTCCCGACCGGGGTCGCCCCCTCGGTCGTCCCAGCAGACCCGCTCAGGGTGGTGATCCAGACCTGATCCGGGATCAGAGCCGACACCTGAGTGAGGACGGTCGGCCAATAGATATCGCCGGCCATCACGGTCTGAAGGGCGCCGGTCTTGGCGATGACCTCGGTCTCGAGCGCCGCAAACTCCTGGAGCTCGGCGGATTGGGCCTGAAGATCAGCATTGAACGCCTGGACCTCAGCGAGCCGCTGCTCTTCGGAATTGACCTTGCTGCCGAGGCTGACCCACCACAGGACAACGAGCGCCAAGAGGCCGATGCCAAGCAAAGCCACGAGAGACACGGTTCGGTTCTGGCGGCGTTTGAGGCCATAAGTCTTTGGGAGGAGGTCGGTACCCGCCATGATGCTGCTCATCGACGTGCCTCCCACATCGAAAGACCCATGGCCGTGCCGACGACCGGTTCGACCTGCTTCTGGATCTCGGAAGTGAGCTTGGTGCGCACCCCGGCGAGCGGGGCTGCTAATTCGACCTTGGTCTGGAGACCGAGCTCGAGCTTCTGAAGCAGCCCCTGGGAGAGCGACCCGCCACCCGTCAAGAGGACCGAGGACACCTCTTCACCCTTTTCTCGGGTGGTGTAGTAGTCGATCGAGCCCCGGATCTCTTCGACGAGGACGTCGACCTCGCGCGCAACGATGTCGTAGGCATCCGCGTCGGACACGCCTTTGCTGAGATCGAACTTCAAGGCTTCGGCCTGTTCGAGGCTGAGATCGAGTTCGCGCGCGAGGGCGCTGGTGATCCCATCCCCGCCGATCAATAGGATCCTGACGAAACGGGGCTCGCCGCCCACGTGGATCAAGATGTCCGTGACTCCCGCTCCCACGTCGACGATCGCTTGCGCTCCGGCCCCTCCGACCTCGCCCCGGGCTTCGGGACTGATCGCACGCGCTACCGCGAAGGGGCTGAGATCCACGCCTGCGACATCTAGCCCGGCGGACTGCACGGTGTCAACGAACCCTTCGACCATCTCGGTCGCGGCTGCAACCAGAAGGACGTTCATCATCCGGTCGCCGTCATCGTTGGTGAACTCTCCGAGGATGTCGAAGTCGAACTCGGCTTCGTCGGCCGGCATCGGAACGTGATCGGCGGCCTGGAAGCGGATCGAGTCTCGGAGTTCTTTCTCCTCGAGGTACGGCAGCTCAACCTGCCGGACGACCACGCGATGATTCGCGAGCCCAACAACTACCTTGTCCGATCCCAGCTTGGATCGCTTCCAGAGGCGGGAGATGGCATCGGACACGACCTCGTGATCCTGGATCTGCCCATCGACCACCGCTCCGACCGGAAGGGGGATCTGGGCGAAAGCCGCCAATTGAGAACCACCACGTGAGGAGGAAACCCGCGCAGCTCGCAGAGCGCTAGTTCCTACGTCGAGCCCGACGAGGGGGGCGGCGCCGATCTGCACGCCTAGTTCTCTTTCTCTACGCGCACCGTGCGATCGTTGAGGTATCTCTCGATGTCGCCGCGGCGGATCCGGTAGTTCTTCCCGACCCTGATGGCCGGGAGTTGACCGGACTTGATCAGCCGGTAAACGGTCATGTTCGACACACGCATGATCCCGGCTACCTCACCCACAGTGAGTAGCGGTGCCTCGTGATGCGTCTGCGACATCTTCTTCACCTTTCAATCAACGCTCGGCACGGAGCCGGTTCTGGTTAAGCGATGCAGGTGTAACGACCCCCTGGATCCCTCGTGCTCGCCTCATATGGCTCCGTGGGCCACATCAGTGAACACTTTCGGACTTTAGTGGTCAAGGTAGTCATCGACCACTGGAAGAGATTCCTTAGCGGTATCTGGCCCTACCCCGTTCCGCACGTCGAGGAGCCGGGCGGGTCCCCTGGGGCACACTCGGCCCACGTCTTGATCCCCCAGGCGGAGGCCACGGGGTCGAGGAAGTGGGGTGGGGTGGTGTATTTCAGCTTCTGGTCGTAGGTGTAGTCCTTGGCGTAGCCGGTCTGGGTGGAAACGCCGTTGAAGGTCCCGACCGGCCCCCGGTAGAGCTGTCCGATGGCCCCGAACAGCGTGAGAGTCCCGAGCACGTTCCCACGATTGTGGTTCTGAACCCGGAACGAGTGCTTCACGGTCAGGATCGCTGCATGGATCGTGGGGTTGGTCAACGAACCCGATTGGTTGTTGCCCGAGCCACTCACCGGGTGGTAGATCTCGACGTAGTTGTCCGCGATCAGGCCGAGGATATCGTTTCCGGTGGTCCCCCCCTGGTAGGTCGTGTTTCCCGTGATGATGATCGAGTCCTGTGATGCCACCGTGATCTCGCCATCAAGGGTCCCTGAGACGAACGCGTCGCCGTCGAAGCAGCCGTACTGGGCGCTGTTGCTATCACTTGTGATCGGGTACCCGAGTGGGTTGCCGGAGCTCACCGAACAGGAAGATCGCCAGTTCGGATCACTCGGAGAGGTGGGAACCGACTGCACGAAGATGACTCCATTCGACGGCAGAGGCTTATTGGATCCAACCTCGCAGTTACTGACCTTCGTGTAGGGGCTGGTGACCGTCATCGTCGCGTTCGGATTGAAGACGATCCGCGTGGGACCCGTGAACAGGCATCCGGCGCCGCCAGCCGCGGGATCGGCATAGTTCTTGATCGCGGCATTCGTCGGCGGCATCGTAAGTGGTGGCGCCCACGCCGGGTCGCCGGTGTTGGCGAAGTTCGGAGTGGCGGTCCCCCGGTAGCGATTGATGCTCGATGTGCAGTTGGAGGCCCCGGCGGGGCAGGTCCCATCCCACGATGTGCTCGTCTCGCCCTGGAAGCTGGGCGAGCCGCTGAGCAGAAGAGCGTCATTCGTGTGGAGCGGACCTTTGATGTTGTCGACCCCGATGAAGTAGATGTCGGAGCAGTTCGAGTTCCGCGACGGACTGTCGTAGTAATGGCGGGCACAGTTCGCTTCTGCCTGCGCCGGCGTGTAGGGATTTCCGCTGTACGAGATCGGATCGATCGTCTCGTACTCGGTGAAGTAGAGGTAGTCCAGGAATCCCCTGCGCCGGAACAAAGCCTCCACGGTACGGACCACACCGTTGACCCTCCCCGAGGATCTGACCTTCACGATCCCCTGCGTGGACATCAAGCTGGCGTCCACGTAGTACCGGAACTCACTGCGGGCGCCGCCGGGGACATTCACCCACTGCCCGAACGCGAGGTTGCCGTCGGGCGGGGGGTTATCGACGTCGTACTGCCAGTAGCTCGAGTCCCGGCTCAACCTGTAGAGATAGTCATCGATCCCAGCTTCGGCCGCCGGGAGGGCCGCGTTCCAGTCCTGGTCTCGCCGGGAGGTGTTGAGCGAGCTCAGAGCGAACCCGGTCGATGCCGCCACCAACGTCATCAGGATCACGGAGATCACGATGACGGTTACGAGCGCGATCCCCCGCTCATCACCGTGGATGCCTCTGGGGATCCTCATCAGCTTCCCTCCGTCGACGGGTTGTAGTAGACGTTCGACAGCCGGACGCGGTTGACGAGGGTCGCTTCCGGGGTGTTGATCCCACTCGGCTGCTGCATGGAGATGGTGATCTCGACGGACTGGACCTTGGCGCGGTCCGCTTCAGAGAGCGGTAGTGCGGTCAGATCCGTGAACGTAAGGGTGTCGTTGTTGAAGTACTGGTACTTGAAGATCGGAACCTCGGCGACCACGTAGCTACTGACCGCCTTGTTCACCGGGGTCCCCGTGTACGTGTAGTTGGGGGCACTCCCGGCGTCGGCCACGGTAATCTGTTCGATCAGACGGTTCTGGGCGTCGACGTAGATCCGGACCTTGCTGGGACCCGACGTGCTCCCGAGGTTGGCGTAGAAGATCATCTCTCGTTCGTCGGCCAGAACGAAGGGCGAGGAACCGGAATCAAGCTTGGCCGCGGTCCGGAGATCCTTCGTGACCGTGGCCATCATCACGCGGGCCTCTTCGAGATTGATCAACCGCTCTTTGGAGCCCTGCGTGGCGAGCTGCATACCGTCGAGCCCCCGGTAGAGCACGGCCAGAACCAGCGACAGGATGAGCACGACCACCAGCATCTCGACGAGGCTGTAACCGCGCTGGTTCTCTTCGGTCTGGGAAGCGCGGAATCTGGCGAGCGCGGATCTCATGGGTTCACCGTCGCCGTGGTCGTCTGCGGGTTCGCGGTCGTGGGATCGAGCATCGCGATGGGCCAGGAGGTCGCCGGCGACCTCGAGGCGACCTCGAACCGCCAGACACCGTAGGGAAGCGCGACGTGGACCTGACCGTCGCTCCCGGTCGAGCCGAGGTTGAGCGTCTGCCCACTGGTACATCCCGTATCTGGATCGTGGAACGCAACCACTGTGGCACCATCCACCGGCGAGCCGTCCGTCAGCTGCACCCTCACATCGATACTCTTCAGGGTCACCGTTGCGGTCGTGGTCTGGTTCGGGTTCGAGACGATCGCGTCCTCACGCTGAGCTCCCGGGTAGTAGGCGATCCCCGTCCCGGGATCGACACCCTGCGGGTCGGCGTCGTGGCACGTCCCCCCCCAGGCCTGATAGCCGTTCAAGTACGGAAACAGCGGTGCGGCCACGACGCTCTGGCTGAGCGGCAGGACGGGACTGTCGGTGTAGGTGAGCACCAACTGCGGCGTCGACGAGGAGTTCTCACTCGATCGATACACCTGTTCTCTGGTGGAGGAGGAGCTCTCGGAGGAATCGCGAAGCATGAAGCCGTCGTTCGATCCCGACATCATGGTGTTCACCAACGAGGTGACATCCCACGTCATCCACACGCTCGATGATCCGAAGGATGGGGTCGAAATCGGAGAACCGGTCGCCGCCGGCTGGTTGTTCCAGGTGATCGACGACTCCGACCAACTCGCGCTCGAGCGGTACACGCGGATGGTGCGTCCCGAGTCGCCGGAGACTTGGAAGAGACGTAATTCGGCGCCGGCGAACTGGCAACCATCGGGGTCGCTGGGAAGGTTGAACTTGATGAAGGTGCGCTCGTTGCGGCTGCTGCTCTGGGAGCGAACCCTCATCGTCGATTCCGAGCCGTAGTTGCTGTTCCCCGAGGACTGACGGACGCGGGCATCGTTGGTCGCCCCTACTGTCACCGGGGTCGCGCACGCGGACGTGCTCGCCCAGGTGATCACCAGGGTCGGATCATTGGCCAGCTCCTGCACGTCGAACTGGTTGAACTGGTTGGCGTCGTTCTCGACCGAGTCCTTCAGCAGGAAGCCGTTGTTGCTGCCCGCATACTGCGCCTGGACGAGCGAGCCGACACCCCAGCTCATCCACCCGGCGCTCGCCGGCGAACTCGCCGATACCGAGAGCCCCGTGGTCGCCGGCTGGTTGTTCCAGGTCACGGAAGTGTCGCTCCAGGACGCGTTCGCCTGATAGGCATCGATCGTGCGGCTCGAGGAACTTGGGCCGCGGTCGTAGACGTTGAGCGTGGCGGTACCTACCGTGCATCCGGCCGGAGCCGTCGGAAGGTCGAACCTGACAAGGAATCGAGCGTTCGCCCCAGAAGATGAGTTCACGCCGGCGATGGTCTGGGACGGCGTCCCGAATGTGTAGGTGGGGTACTGCTGGCTTACGGTCGCATCCCCGCTCGAGTACAACGTGGTCGCGGGGGCCGAACAGGCCGAGGATCCGCTCCCTCCGGTGCTGGAGAAAGGAACGTCTCCCAGGGCCAAGCCCGTGTTGGCGACCCGAGCTCCGATGCCGTTCGGTACGCCGTAGTTGGCGATACCCACCAGCGAAAGGTTCAACGTCGAGTTACGGTCGTAAACGAACTCCCCCGAGGTGATCGAGCCGGCTGTGATCACGAGCGGCTGGGTCGGGTTCGGGTCGTTCTGATCGTCGACGAAGCCGGTCGTGCTGAGCGACACATCGAACTGACCCGGGGCGAGGCCCACGAAGAACGCGCATCCTTCGACGGTGGTTTCCGTGAAGGTGCCGCCAGGCCCTTCGGCGGTTACGAGCACGCCGTCGAGAGGAGTCGCGTCACGGTCCCTGACCATGACGGCCAGGTGACCGAGGTCCGAGTTGTAGGCACCGATGGGCGGCGCCAGGATCGTCTCCGATTCGACGGGCTCAACCCCGGCCATGTCGGGCCACGTCACGGTCACGAACACCCTTAGGAACGCGAGTGCGGTTCCCTCGGGTGGACTGCAGACCCCACTGGTCCCGTCCTTGCTGACCCATGCGGTCTGCCTGAGGATCGTGTACTCAACGTCGGTGATCGTCTTCTTAGTCTCGACGTCGGTCAGGGGGAGAGACTCGAACTTGGTGGAACGGACGATATCCATCTCCGTGGCCGCAAGGTTCGCCGCGACCGAACGGTTCCGGTTGTTCCTCGTGAGCCCGAGTGCGCTTCCCATCGCGATCGCGACTCCGGACGACACGACGGCGAAGATCGTGAGGGCGATCATCAGCTCGATCAGCGTCACGCCGGCTTCCCCGCCCGCGCGACGACGAGCGATCTCTCGCTCGCCTCGGGTCGATCGGATCTTGTGGGTGAAGTGCTTCAAACTCGTCCGTCCAGTGCTAAGGGTTGTCCTACGGTGGTTATCGGCATTCCGGGCACCGGCGTTGAGCGCCCGGAGCACCTGTTTCGGGCCTCTGAAGAGGTCCGAAATGTCAGTCTGTGTCCCACCCGATGGATGCGTCGCGGCTGTAGCTGTCGATGGCGCTCCCGCACTGGTCCGTGGTCACGCTGGTGGGGGGCGTCGATGCGGTGGTCGAGCCGTAGTAGGTCCCGGCTTGGGTCTGGCCGCCCAGGCTGACGTCGGTGGCCAGGTTCATGATGCAGAAGAGGTTGCCGGACGCGCTTGTCGAAACCAGAACAACTCCATTCCCGGTCGCGTTCGTGGCCGCCATCACGCCCCCGATCTTGGCGTCGGTGCTGTCCCACACCACGTTGGGCTCGATCCCGCGCAGCTTGTCCACATCGGTCGTGTAGGTCTGGAAGTCAACGTAGTAGGTGCGCTCGGCCGACAGAGCGGCTCTCAGGGCCGCTTGGGGCTGGCTGTCGTTGCCCTGGTCTTTGGCCCCAAGGAACTGCGGGATCGCGATCGCCATGAGGATGCCGAGGATCATGATCACGACCAACAACTCGATGAGCGAGAAGCCGCCCTCGCTGCCGTGCCGGTTACTCCTGAGTGATCCGATCATGTCCCCTGCCCCTGCGCCTTTCGTTCCGGTCGACGGCCCGAAGGGCCGACTGTCCTGAATCTTTCTTCGTCACATCTCGACCCGGACTTGAAGCCAAATAGAAGAGGGGGCGGTTGCCCGCCCCCCTCTGTGATTCGCGTTCTGGTGCTTACGGGGCCGCCGCGGTGAATGCTCCAGTGGCGCACGTTCCCAAAGCCGGAGCTCCGGTGTCGCTCGAGATGCCGTAGGTGGTGGTACCAAGGCTGGCATGGCCTGCGTCGATGCAGTAGGCCGTACCGTCGGCGCTCACCGTCACATCCGCATCAACCATGGTGACATCCGTGGCCTTCTTGAAGCCCTCTCCCTCGAGCAGGGTAAGCGTGAGTCCGGTGTACTTACCCTGGTTGCCGGTCGCATACGACTCGGCGGCCGTGGCTGCGTTCTTCAGTGCAGACTCGGTCTGCGAAACCCAACCCTTTTCCCTCTGGTTGAGGAAGACGGGAATGGCGATCGCCGCGAGGATCGCGATGATCAGGATCACTACCAGGAGCTCGATGAGGGTGAATCCGCGCTCATCCCGCTCCCGTGATGCTCGGAACTTCGACATCATGGTGGGCCTCCTTCTGGTGTCGTCCACCTGGGTGAGCCGGAACCTTTCCGCCTCACGAGGGTCATCGGATAAACGCAGAGGGAACTTGAGAAGGAATCTGGAGCCCTCGCAAAAGACAAAGGGCGCAAAACCACCACCCTAAGGTCTGGTCGGAGCGCGCCGTGGGAGCCCCCGGAAGGGGGCTCCCACGCGACGAGCGAACTATGGCTACTCGATGAGATCGAAGATCTTGAACATCGGCATGTAGAGGGCGATGATCATCGATCCGACGATGCCGCCGAGGACCGCGATCATCACGGGCTCGATCAGCGAGGTCAGCGACTCGGTCGTCGACTCGACCTCCTGGTCGTAGAACTGGGCGACCTTGTCGAGCATGACGTCGACCTGGCCCGTGTCCTCCCCTACCGAGATCATCTGCACGACCATCGGAGGGAAGACCTCGTGGTGGGCCAGCGGCCCGGCCATCGACTCCCCACGTCTGACGTTCTCCTTGACGTCCTGGGCGGCACGAGCCAGCACCTCGTTGCCGGTGGACTCCGCCACGATGTCGAACGCCTGGAGCACGGGAACGCCGGCCCTGAGGAGCAGCGCCAGGGTGCGGGCGAAGCGAGAGATCGCCACCTTGCGGAAGAGGTCCCCGAAGACGGGAGTCTTCAGCTTGATCTTGTCGAACACCAATCTGGCATCGGCACTCGATTCCTTGGCGCGCTTGTAGGCGAAGAAGCCTCCGACCGCGAGGACGGTGCCGAGCGGGATCAGTATCTTCGATTTCTCGCTCAGGGTCATCAGGATCTGGGTCGGCAACGGCAAGGTGCCACCGAGTCCGGTGAACATGTTGGCGAACGTCGGTACGACGAACACCAGCATCACCAACACCAGCAACACGGCGATCGCGGCCACAACGACCGGATAGGTCATCGCCGACTTGACCTTCTGCCTGAGCTTGTAGTCGGTCTCGAAGCCGGCGGCGACCCTCTCGAGCACCGTGTCGAGCTGGCCCCCGGTCTCCCCCGCCTTCACCATCGAGATGAACAGAGGGTTGAACACCTTCGGCCACTTAGACATCGCCGCAGACAGGCTCGAACCGCGCTCGACGTCGTCTCGAACCAGCAGGATGTGCCTGGCGAGCATCGGGTTCTCGGTCTGTTCGCCGAGGATGTTCAGGGTTCGCAGAAGCGACAGCCCCGAGTTGATCATCGTCGCGAACTGCCGGGAGAACACGGCCATATCGCGCAGCTTGACCTTCTGGGGAAGGATATGGAGCTCGGTCTTGGCGGAGACCTTGGCGGCCTTGTTGATCTGAACCGGGATGAGACCCTTGGCCCGGAGGCGCGAGGCGACGACCGACTCGCCCTCGGCGTCCATCGCGCCCGTGACGATCTTCCCCTGACGGGTCCTTACCGTGTATGCGTACGATTCAGCCATCTCAGGCCTTTCCTGCCAGTCGCTTGAATTCCTCGGCGTGGTGACATCTGTCGAGACCAATCTCGTAAGAGATGACGCCCGACTTGACCATCTCGCCGAGGTGGGCATCCATGATCTGCATCCCGTGCTTCCCACCGGATTGCATGGAGGTGTAGATCTGGTGGGTCTTCCCCTCCCGGATCAGGTTCCTAACGCCGTCGGTAACTACGAGGATCTCGGCCCCGACGATCCGGCCGCCACTCAACTTGGGTACCAGTTGCTGCGACACGACCCCAACGAGCGTTGCCGAGAGCTGGATGCGGATCTGGTTCTGCTGGTGGGGCGGGAACACGTCGATGATCCTGTCCACCGAGCCGGGAGCATCCCGGGTGTGCAACGTCGCAAAGACGAGGTGGCCCGTCTCCGCCGCCGTCAAGGCGGTCTGGATCGTCTCGAGGTCCCTCAACTCACCGACGAGGATGACGTCGGGGTCCTGGCGCAGCACGTGTCGGAGCGCCTTGGCGAAGCCGTGCGTGTCGGCACCGATCTCTCGCTGATTAACGACCGACCTCTTGTGGCTGTGGAGGAACTCGATCGGATCTTCGATGGTCATGATGTGGTCGGTACGCGTCCTGTTGATCGTGTCGATGAGCGATGCGAGCGTGGTCGACTTACCCGATCCGGTGACCCCGGTGACCAGTACGAGGCCGCGACGCAGGCGCGTGAACTCCTTCAGCACCTCCGGCAGCCCGAGGTCCTCCATCGACTTGATCT
>WHTI01000129.1 GCA_009377815.1 Actinomycetota bacterium | reverse complement strand
GAAACGTCCCTGACCGTTTACTCGGGACGCGACGAGGAATTCGTGGGGGCGCTGTTCGAGACGTTCGAAGCGGATACGGGCATCGAACTCGACGTGCGATACGGGGACTCTGCCGAGCTCGCGGCCACGATCCTGGAGGAAGGCGACTCATCCCCCGCCGACGTGTTCCTGTCTCAGGACGCCGGATCGCTTGGAGCCGTCGCCGGAGCCGGTCTGTTCTCCGAACTGCCCGATGACCTCCTCTCCCGCGTCGATCCCCGGTTCGTGTCACCGGAAGGACTTTGGGTCGGCACGTCCGGTCGAGCGCGGGTCGCGGCCTACAACACGGACGCGTTGAGCGATGGTGACCTACCGGACTCGATCCTTGGCTTCACCGATCCCGAATGGAAGGGGCGCTTCGGCTTCCCTCCGACCAACTCGTCCTTCCAAGCGTTCGTCGCCGCGATGATCATCACTGAAGGAGAAGACGCCACGCTGGAATTCCTCGAGGGCCTCGTCGCGAACGAACCCAAGATCTACGAAGACAACTCCTCGACGGTTCGTGGGGTCGCGGCGGGCGAGATCGATGCCGGCTTCGTGAACCACTACTACATCTACGAGGTCGCGGCCGAGGATGGGGACATCCCCGTCGCCAACCATTTCTTCACGGGTGGAGACCCGGGAGCCCTGGTCAACTCCGCGGGAGTGGGCGTGCTCGCGACCTCGGGGGCCGGCGATACCGCTCTCGAGTTCGTGGACTACCTCACCGGGGAAGCGGGTCAGACCTACTTCTCCGAGGACACCTTTGAGTACCCGGTCAACCCCGAATTCGAGCCAGGTGAGGATCTCGTGCCGCTGACCGAGGTCCAGTCTCCCGATGTCGATCTGTCCGATCTCGGTGGGACTTTGGAGCCCGCCCTTCGCCTGCTCGCGGAGGTGGGCCTCTTGTGATGAAGGGGTGTTCGGCTTGACTGCGACCGCAGACACGGTTCCCCCTGGTCTGCGGTCGCAGCGCGAGCGGGCGCCACAGGAAAGGAGTTCGAAGTACGCCGGCTACCCACGCTTCTTGATGGCTGCTGCACTGCTCGTCTGTGCGGTCATGCTGCTCCCTCTCGCCTACCTGATCGTGAGGGCCGCCGAAGCGGACTCGAGCAGCTGGGATCTCATCCTTCGCATGAGGACCGTGTGGCTCGGGCTGCGGAGCGCAGGACTCGCCCTTGCCGTGACGCTCGCTGGTGTTGCGATCGGACTCCCTCTAGCGTGGCTCACCACCCGCACCGATCTTCCGTTCCGAAGGATCTGGGCGGTGCTGGTCGCACTCCCGCTGGTGATCCCGAGCTACGTGGGGGCGTTCGCGCTCCTTGGATCCCTGGGCCAGGGAGGCATGCTGGCCGGAGTCCTCGAGCGGATCGGCATCACGAGCCTGCCCGACATCACGGGGTATCCGGGTGCATTCCTCGCCCTGACCCTGTTCACGTACCCCTACATCTTCTTATTGGTGGCCGCGGGGATCAGGGGACTCGATCCCTCGCTCGAGGAGGCATCGCGCAGTCTGGGGCACGGCGCGTGGACGACCTTCCGGAGGGTGACCCTGCCGCTGCTCAAACCCTCCATCGCTGCCGGTGGACTGCTCGTTGCCCTCTACACGTTGCATGACTTCGGTGCCGTGTCCCTGATGCGATTCCCCGCCTTCACTCAAGCCATCTACTTGCAGTACAAAGGGGCCTTCGATCGAACCCCCGCGGCGATCCTTTCCCTGATGCTGGTGGGTCTGGCGTTGATCGTGCTGGTGATGGAGCGGCGCGCTCGAGGGCGCGCCCGCTACTATCGCTCCGGGGCCGGGACCAGACGTCCCGTAACGCCGATCGCGCTGGGCCGATGGAAGTGGCCCGCGCTCGCCTTCTGCACCACCATCACGCTGATCGCCTTCGTCATGCCGATATCCGTGATCCTGTTCTGGTTGGTGCGAGGGATCCGGGTCGGCACCGAAGTATCGGTGATGTGGCAAGCGGCGGGAGGTTCGATCCTCGTATCGGCCGGTGCCGCGGTACTGGCAGTGATAGCGGGGATCCCGATCGCAATGCTTTCGGCTCGTCATCGGGGTGGTCTGGTATCCACGGCCGAGAAGTTGTCCTACTCGGGCTACGCACTCCCCGGGTTGGTCGTGGCGCTGTCCTTCGTGTTCTTCGCCGCGAACTTCACCCCGGCCCTCTATCAGTCGTTGCCTCTGGTCATCGTTGCCTACGTGGTCCTCTTCCTTCCGCAGGCGAGCGAACCCTTGCGAGGCGCGCTGATGCAGTTGGGCCCGAGGATCGAAGAGGCCGGGCGAGCCTTAGGTCGTCGCCGACTCAAAGTCTTCACCGCGATCGTTGCCCCGTTGATATCGAGGGGCTTGCTGGTCGGTGGTGCCTTGGTCTTCTTGACCGCGATGAAGGAACTTCCGGCTACGCTTCTCCTGAGACCAACGGGATTCGAAACTCTGGCTACCCGAGTGTGGACCGGGGCCTCCGCCGGCGTGTACTCGAAGGCGGCGGCACCCGCACTCATGCTCATCGTGATCTGTGCGATCCCCTTGTATCTGCTCGTTCGTAGGGTTGAAGTCGCCCAGCTGGAGGTTCAGGAGATCGAGGTGAAGGCGGAATGATGACCGGTGCCGGCGGCACGGTGCTGAGATGCGAAGGCGTATCTCGGCGCTTCGACGACGCCGTTGCCCTCGATGGTTTCAACCTGCAGGTTCAGGAGGGAGACCTCCTCGCCCTGTTGGGTCCCAGTGGGTGCGGTAAGACGACGGCGCTGCGCGTGATGGCGGGCTTCGAGCGGCCGTCAGCAGGAGAGGTCTGGGTCGGCGAGCGCCGAGTCGCCGGTCCCAACACGTGGGTCGCGCCGGAGGGCCGGAGGATCGGGATGGTCTTCCAGGACTGGGCCTTGTTCCCGCATCTCGACGTGTGGCACAACGTCGCCTTCGGGTTGGCCGATGGACCCGACGAGAGGGTGCGCGAGGTCCTCGAGATGGTTCACCTCACGGGACTTGAACGTCGTATGCCTCACGAACTGTCCGGAGGCCAGCAGCAGCGCGTTGCTCTCGCCCGCGCCCTTGCGCCGGGCCCCGAGGTGATCCTGTTGGACGAGCCCTTCTCCAACCTCGACGCAACCCTGCGAGCGCGGGTGCGCGCCGAGGTGCGCGAGGTACTGAAGGAGGCCAAGGTCACCGCCGTCTTCGTCACGCACGACCAGGAGGAGGCGCTCTCGATGGCCGACGTACTGGCGGTCATGGACAACGGGAAGATCCTCCAGGTCGGCACTCCGCACGAGGTGTACGGCGCGCCGGCCACCCGGTCGATCGCGGCGATGGTGGGTGAAGCCAACTTCCTCACCGGTACGGTCGACAGCGGGAAGGTGGTCACGCAGCTGGGGCTGATCCCCGCGCCGGGACTCGCGGACGGACCGGTTGAGATCATGGTGCGACCCGAATCTGTCACGGTAGCGAAGGATAGTGAGGGAACGGCGACCATCGTGGCCGTTGAGTTCTACGGGCACGATCAACTGGTCCGAGCCGAGTTCGAAGACGGAAACGTCGTAGAAGTCAGGTTGCTGGGTCCCCGGCCCGACCTTCACATCGGCGCGCCGGTCACGGTTTCACTCTGCGCCCCGGCGCACCTGTTCCGGCTCGACGATCACAAGTCCCTGTTCCCCTTCTGCGGGCTGGATCGCGTGAAGGCGTCTTCCTAGATCAGGACACGCAGATCAGGAAACGATGTCGAGCCAGTGCGCGTACTTCTCGTCGACGCCCTTGACCGCATCGAAGAACTTCTGCTGGATCTCCATCGTCACCGGACCGGGCTTACCGATCACGCGCCCATCGATCTCGCGCACCGGCGTCACCTCGGCCGCGGTACCGCAGCAGAAGATCTCGTCGGCGGTGTAGAGGTCGGACCGAGAGATCATCGTTTCCTTCACGGGGTTGCCGAGATCCGCGGCCAGCGTCATCACCGAGTTCCGCGTGATGCCGCTCAACGCACCGGCCGACAACTCCGGCGTGGTGATCTCGCCGTCCTTGACCAGGAAGATGTTCTCTCCGGTCGCCTCGGCCACGTAGCCCTGCGTGTTCAACATGATCGCCTCGTCGAAGCCCTTGTGGATGGCCTCTTGCTTCGCAGCCACCGAGTTGATGTACGCGCCGGTGACCTTCGCGGCCGGCGGGATGATGTTCGGGTCGTGCCGCCGCCACGACGAGATGGTCATGCGCACGCCGTGCTCCAGCGCCTCATCTCCGAGGTACGCGCCCCAGGGCCACACGGCCACCACAACCTCGATCGGGTTCGCTTCGGGATTGACGCCGATCTCTCCGTAACCCCGGAATGCGATCGGACGGACGTAGCAGCTCTGCAGCCCGTTGGCCTTGATCGTCTCGTGCGTCGCGGCGATCAGTTCATCCGGCGAGTACGGAAGGTCCATCATGAAGATCCGCGCCGAGTTCTCCAGGCGCTTCATGTGATCCTCGAGCCGGAAGACGGCGGGGCCCTTAGGCGTTTCGTAGCAGCGGATGCCTTCGAACACACCGGTCCCGTAGTGGAGGGCGTGGGAGAGTACGTGGACGGTGGCTTTTTCCCACGCGACCATCTCTCCGTTCATCCAGATCACGTCGACCGCTTGGATCGGCATAGACCCTCCTTGCTTTTCTTGCCGCTTTTTCTAGCCGGCTGCTCGGGTTTCCGTCATGACCACGAGCCTGGCGTCCTCTAGCCGGGCTCGTTTCTTGATGTCGTCCAACACATCTTGAGGTATCGGCGAGTCGACGGCCAGCCCCATGAGGGCCTGGCCCCCTTCGGTCTGCCGGCTGACCTCCATCGTGGCGATGTTGACGCCTGCCTCGCCCAGCAGCGTACCGACGATCCCGATGATGCCGGGACGGTCCTCATAGCGGAAGAACGCCAGCGTCGGGGCGAACGACATGTCGAACTCGTAGCCATAGACCCGCACAAGACGTTCGGTGTCCTTCTTGCCGACCAGCACTCCCCCGACCGAGACCGTCTCGCCCTGGCACTGCGCCCGAACCTCGACGAGGTTCACGTAGTCGAGCGATTGACTCGACTTCGACTCCTCGACCGATATCCCACGCTCCCGCGCGAGGAGCGGAGCGTTCACGAACGTGACCGGTTCGTGGACCACTTTGGAGAAGGCGCCCATGAGTCCGTACAGGGTCAGGGCACGCGTGTCGTGCTCCGCGATCTGCCCGTGGTACTCGAACCTCAGTCCCTCGATACCGCTTCCCGCTAATGCAACCGCAAGCCGGCCGAGCTTCTCGGCGAGCTTCAGGTACGGACGCACCGCATCCGGGATGTCGGTACCGACGTCGAGGTTGACGGCGAACGGAACGAACTCGCCCCGGAGCGCGAGCAGCACCTGCTCGGCGATCGCAAGGCCGGCTTTGTCTTGGGCCTCCTGCGTACTGGCGCCGAGATGAGGTGTCACGACGACGCCGGGCAGGCCGAACAAGGGATGCTCGGTCACCGGCTCCTTCTCGAAGACGTCGATCGCAGCTCCGGCGATACGGCCATCCTTCAATCCCTCGATCAATGCGTTCTCGTCAATGAGGCCGCCGCGCGCGGTGTTCACGATCCGGATACCGGGTTGGGCGTCCTCCAGTTCCTTCTTACCGACGATCCCTATCGTTTCCGGTGTGCGCGGGAGATGGATCGTAAGGAAATCTGATCTCCGGCATACCGCCGCGACGTCTTCCAGCATGATCACGCCCATCTGAGCGGCGCGTGCCGAAGAAACGTAGGGGTCGTACGCCACGAGCCTCATCCCGAACGCACTGGCGCGCTGAGCCACCAGTGTCCCGACCTTGCCGAGCCCGACGATCCCGAGCGTTTTCCCGTGGAGCTCGACCCCGCCCCACTTCTCGCGCTCCCACTTCCCCGCCGTGAGGGAGGTGTGCGCCTGGGGGATGTTCCTCGCTTGAGCGAGGAGCAGGGCCATCGTGTGCTCGGCTGCCGAGAGGATGTTCGATTGAGGCGCGTTGACGACGAGGATCCCGAGCTTGGTGGCGGCCTCGACATCGACGTTGTCGAGGCCGATCCCCGCCCGGCCGACGACCTTCAGGTTCTCGGCGCGCTCGAACACGCTCGCATCGACCTGGGTGGCGGAGCGCACGATCAGCGCGTCGTAGGCCCCGATCGCATCGCGGAGCTCCTCGGGAGACAACCCAAGGCGCTCGTCGACCTCGACATGCTCACGCATGCGCTCGAGCCCGGCACCCGATAGACGTTCAGTAACAAGCACTTTCATGAGGGGATGCTACTAGGGGGCGTGGACTCAGGGGGCCCTAGGGCGCCTGCGCTTTCGACTTCTCGGTGCGGCGGGTGCGTTTCGCCTTGGGCCTCTGTTTAGGAGGACCCTTCGGTTTCAGCTTTCCCGCTCGGCGGTCGCGGGCGGTCTTGGCCTTGTGGCAGGGGTCGCAGCGCGGGTCGAAGTTGAAGTGTGCGGTCGGTCCCTGCGCGGCGACCGGTTCGATGTGATCGAACTGGGGCCGGAAGCGGTTGCCGCAGTCGACGCACCTGACGCCCTTGAAGTCAGGAGCCTTGCCCAACTCCAGGGCGACGCTGATCTCGACCGGGGTGGAGCGTCCCCAACGCTTGAAGTGGCGGAGGTCCTTGCCGTCGAAGAACACGCCGTTCAGGAAAGCGTCCCGGCCGATCTCCTTGGCGATCTCGGGAGCGACCGGTCCGACGCCGGGGATCTTGCACATCTCACCCTTCTTGACGTCGGTCCATCCGCGCGTGGCAACCTCGTGGCTCACCAGCACGACCAGTTCGGGGCGCTTGGCCCGTCCCTTGCCGGAGCCCAAGAGCAGGTTGGCGTAGGCATCGGCGAGGTGCTTGTCGAAGTCCTCCTTCACGCCGGCCTTCCTGGCGGCGCGGGCGAGGCGTTCGGCCTCGGCCTCGGCCTTGGCCATGATCGGGGTCCCGATGTGGGGCTGGAAGGCGAGGTGGATCTGGGCCATGCCGAGCTCACCGGTGCGGTGTGAGGCGGTCTTGGCTTCCCGTTGCCGCTCCGCCAGACCCCGGTGCTGCTCGGCTTCGAGCTTGGTCCTGCGGGCCTCGTCCTTGAGCACGTGGAACGACTCTTTCTTGGCGACCTTGAGGAGTTCCTTGGCCGACCCGGGAGCGGATACCTCGGCCTTGGCGATCTCGGTGGCCTGATCCAAGGACACCTCGCCGCGGCGCAATGCCGCATCGAGCGGTCCCGAGGATCCGAGCACCTCACTCGTGGCCGCCATGTCTTTCGCCTTGCCCATCGAGGTCCCGGTCACCCGTGCGAGATCGGCGGCATCGTGCTTGTGAGCGAAGGCGGTAACTCCAAAGGCGGAGAGCCGGTTCAACTTCGCGTAGAGCTCAGTGCAGGTCTTGGAGTCCGGCTCGTTGATCAGCTCCGGCTCAAGTCCCGAATTCGCCTTCTCGGTTTCCTCGATGGCCACTTCCAGATGAGCCAGCAATCGTTCGATGTCCATCTTGTCAGCATATACGAACGTACGTTCGACCGCAAGCCGCTGACCAGGGACTTCGCGCCTTCTGGGCCCCCCTGCTTGCTTCGCTTCGACGGCCCTTAGAGGGCCTCGATGACGTAGTCGATCGCTCTCGTCAAAGTGCGGACATCGTCGGGCTCGATCGCCGGGTAGCAAGCGATCCGGAGTTGGTTCCGGCCGAGCTTCCGATAGGGCTCGGTGTCGAGGATGCCGTTGGCACGAAGCACCTTGGCCACCGCGGCCGCGTCGACCGCGTCGTCGAAGTCGATCGTTCCGACCACCGTGCTGCGCTGCTCGGGGATCGCCACGAACGGGGTCGCGTGATCGTGCGAACCGGCCCAGGCATACAGAGCATCGGACGATTCCTTCGAGCGACCGGCGGCCCAGTCCAGGCCCCCGTTCGCGCGGAACCAATCGATCTGCTCGGCCATCAGGAACAAGGTCGCGAGCGCGGGAGTGTTGTAGGTCTGGTCCTTGCGCGAGTTGTCGAGCGCAATCTTGAGATCGAGCGACGCGGGGATCCAGCGATCGCT
>WHTI01000132.1 GCA_009377815.1 Actinomycetota bacterium | reverse complement strand
GTACTCGCGCAACCCGAAGTCGTTCGTTACGTTCGATGTCGCCGAGATCGTGACCCGCGGGTCCCGGCGCAGATTCCTCAGTTTCCGTTGGTCGAACATCGTCGCGATGCGCAGTTCGTCGGCGTCGACATCGGCCCACGCGCAGGTCACGTGAGGCTTTCCATCGACATCCACGGTCGCCATGTGGACGATCACGCCGGATGACAACAGCTCGATGGCTGATTCCGGGAACTTCATCGGCACCCCCTAACCCCCACGCCGGGCGAGGATCATCATCCGGCGTCGTCTGAAGCTCCAGTCTCCATCTTCCCTCCGGAAGTCCATCCCGGTCTCCGCTCCATGCTCCTCTACGGACTTCCTGACCCGCTCGATCCGGTCCTCGGGGAACTCCCCCGGCCACATCCATTGCGAGAACACGTTGCGGCCCTCCCAGAGGCGCTCGTCCACGATCTCCAGGCCCGCCTTCTGGACCACGACCCGCAGGGCCGACGGGGGTCGGGAGATCGCGTGCGAAGGATCTCGGATCAACTCGAGTTCGTTCATGGCGAGAGCTTCCTCGAGCCGTTCGGAGGCGACCTGATCGATCATCAGGACGTGACCGGTGTCCCTGGCGATGCGGCCCATCTCTGTGAGGACCGGGACCGGTTCATGGATGTGGTGAAGGGCCTGGGCAGTCGCTACCAGATCTACCGTGCGGGACGCAACGGGGATCCGGCGGCCATCGCCCTGGACCGCTCGCACATCCGGGTGGTTCGAGCGCGCGGTCGCCAGCATCCCGTGGGTCAGATCGACGGCGATCAGGCAGCCCGCGATCTCCTCGAAGAGCGACAGGAAGTTAGCGGTCCCGGCTCCCACCTCGAGGACCGTTGCCCCCGGTGCTACGCGGGAGAAGCCGACCGCGTCCATAGTGTCGAAACGACCCTTGGTTCGCTCGGCGAACAGTGTGGCGGCCCGGTCGAACTCCTCCTGGATCAGCTTGTTCGGATCAGACACGGGCCGCAGCCGGCGCGGTCTCTGAGATGATCCCGCCCCCCAGCAGCAGATCCGGCTCTCGCTCGGAGTAGAACGCGGCCGACTGTCCCGGGGCGACTGCCTCGACCGGTGTATCGAACACGACCAGATCTCCGTCGAGAACCGCCGGATGACCCTCGCCGTGGGCTCGGTACTGCACCAGGGTTCTGATCTCAGACGTGGGAGCCGCGGCTGTGAAGCTCATCTCCGCCGTCCTCATCGCTCCGACCCCCAGGTCATCGCGATCGCCGACGGTGATGGTGTTGGTCGACGGATCGATCGAGGTCACGAACACCGGGGCGCCGAGTGAGATGCCGAGTCCCTTGCGCTGGCCAACCGTGTAGTGGCCGAAGCCCCGGTGCTCCCCGATGAGGTCGCCGTCGGTCCCGACGATCGGGCCCGGATGAGCGGCATCCGAGATGTGCTCATCGACGTAGCGACCGAAGTCACCGTCGCGGACGAAGCAGATCTCCTGGGAATCGGGCTTCCGCGCGGTTCGCAGCCCGAGGGACTCCGCGATCGTGCGGGTCTCGGTCTTCTCGAGCGGGCCCACCGGGAAGTGCACATGCTCCAGATCGCTTTGGGACAACATCCACAGCACGTACGACTGGTCCTTGTTCCGATCGACCCCACGCTTCAGCACCCGGTGACCGCCGCGGTCCTCCACGCGGGCGTAGTGACCGGTCGCGAGGACGTCCGCGCCCAGCGCTCGCGCTCGGTCGAGCAAGGTGCCGAACTTGATCCACTGGTTACACCTGACGCAAGGATTAGGAGTTCGACCGGAGAGGTAGTCGGTACGGAAGTCGTCGATGACGGTCTCTTCGAAGCGGTCGGCGAAATTGTGCACGTAGAACGGGATGTCGAGGACATCGGCAACGCGCCGCGCGTCGTCGGCCGCCGACAGGCTGCAACAACCCGAGGCGTTGTTGATGTCGTCGCCCTTCCAGAGCTTAAGCATGATGCCGGTGACGTCGTAGCCGTCCTCTTTCAAAAGCGCGGCGGCGACCGAGGAGTCCACGCCACCCGACATCGCTATTACGGCCTTCGGCCGCCGGGGGCTTCGGCGTCCGAGGCCGCCTGCACCCCCAGACCCCGAGGCAACGACTGCTTTCTTCATCACGCGACCTTCCGGGCGCGCCGGACGATCTCGGGTAGGGAGGCCAGCAAGGCGTCGACATCCTCGTCGGTGGACGCGCGACCGAGGGAGAACCGCAGGCTTCCCTGCGCCAGTTCTCGGGGCGTTCCGATCGCGAGGAGAACGTGCGACGGGTCGAGGGCGCCGGACTGGCACGCCGAGCCCGAGGAGCAGGCGAAGCCCGCCTGGTCCAGGAGAAGGAGGAGCGTTTCGCCCTCGGTCCCGGGGATACAGATGTTGAGATTGCCGGCGACGCGGTCCTCGAGACTCCCATTGATAACGACGTCGGGGACGATGCGCGTGACACCGTCGAGCAGGCGGGCCTTCATCGCGCCGAGCCGCTCGTTCTTCTCGTAAACCTCCTTAGCCGCGACCTCCGCGGCGAGGCCGAGGGCGGCGATACCGGGGACGTTCAAGGTGCCGGAACGAAGCCCCTTCTCGTGGCCCCCGCCGTGGATCACGGCCTCGACCGGAACGCCGGCGCGGATGAAACATGCCCCGACTCCCTTGGGCCCGCCGATCTTGTGGCCCGAGAACGCCGCGAGGTCAACGTTCCACGCGTGGAGATCGATCGGGATGTTGCCGAGCGCCTGAACCGCGTCGGTGTGAACGAGGGTGTGAGGGTTGGCCGATTTAACCGCGGCAGAGATCATTCCGAGGTCCTGGATCGTCCCGATCTCGTTGTTCACCGTCATGACCGACACGAGCGTGGTGCCGGACCGGACGAGACCCGCCAGCCGAGCGGGATCGACATGGCCGGAACGCTCCACCGGACAGATCGTGACCTCGAATCCGTGGCGCTCGAGATAGTGAGCCGAGTCCAGGACACCGTGATGCTCGAATGCAGACACGATGAGGTGGCGGCCGTTGCCCGCGAGTTTCTCGGCGGCCCCTTTGAGGGCGAGGTTGTCCGCTTCCGTCCCTCCGCCGGTGAAGATGATCTCGGCCGGGCTCGTCCCCACCGCCTGAGCGAAGCGCTCGCGTGCGACCTCGACCGCCTCCCTGGCCTTCCGCCCGAAGGAGTGGACCGACGAGGGGTTGCCGAAATCGTCCCCCAGGTAGGCGAGCATCAGGTCCTTGACCTCGGGGAGGACGGGCGTAGTGGCGGCGTGATCGAGATAGTGCATGGACCCAGGATAAGGGGGGTCCGAGGCAATCAGGGCGAGGTGGTCAGACCCCACAGGAATCGATGGTCGGAGTAGAAGGTGGCCGGATCGGCCTTGTCCTCCTCGGTATAGGCGAGATCGGAGGCGGCCGCGGCGAACGCGGTCCGGCCGAAGATGTAGTCGATGCGCTTCAGCGTCCCGATCTCGGCTTCGGCCCCCGCGGAATACAACGCGTCGGTGTAGCCGTGGGTCGAGGTGACGACCGGCCAGAAGGGCATGGTTTCGCACTCTCTAGTCTCGTCCCGGGTCCGACATCGGCGGTTGTTGAAGTCCCCCACCAGCAGGCGCGTCGCGTCCTCCGGGAACGTGGCTTCGAGGAACACCGCTAGTTCATCCGACCATTGCGCCTTGTATTGCCACGCGACCTGGTTGTCGTCGAACCAGTTCTGGGTCGGTAGGTAGTGGATGCTCATCGCCGCGTACGCCTCGCCGGTCTGTTGTTCGATCAGACCGCTGTAAGCCTGCTGCTTGGTCCGCGCGCGCTGCCCCGGAATCCCATCCTCGGCCGAGTAACTCGTGTCGATGAAACCTTGCGGGCCGGTTGCGGTCATGGTTGCCGTGTTGATCAGGATCGCGGTCTCCCGCACCACCTGATCCTCGCGATCCTCGTGGCCCGGCGGGTAGACGGTTTCGTCCGGGCCCACCACGACACTGAACGGGTAACCGGTCTGCTCGGACATCCGCGTCGCGACTCCCTCGGCGCTCGCGCGAACCACCTCCTGGAGCATGACGACATCGGGGACGTAGTCCACCCGGGTGAGCAAGCGCGTCACGAAGTTATCGACGTCGGCGGGGTCGTTGACGTCATCGGCGGAGAACGCCTCCTGGAGATTGTTGTCGACCACCAGGATCTGCCCCGGCGGGGACTCGAGCCAGGGCACCGTCTGCGCGCCGGCCGACCCAAAGACCAGTTCGGACAGAAGGACGAGCGCGAAGACAACCAAGACACGGGTTCTCATGGGACACCCATGCCCTATCCCTTCGAGGTTGACCCTGGATCCTCCTTGAAACGGCGCTGGATCTCTTCGAATGCCTGATCGAAAGCGGCGTCGTTCTGGGTTCCCTTACCCTCACTGCGGGCGTTGAATTCCTTCATGCGCTTCGGATAACCGATGATGGCGGCGTCGTATACCGGTATCCCCAGCTTCTCGCAGAAGCGGACCGCATCGCGCGGCTCCCGCACGGGGGCACGAGCATGGTCCCCTTCCCGATCGACCAGCAACAGGGTCGTGGGCTGGGTGGCGGTGCGGGGCTCGATAAACCCTTCTACGCCTTTCCGCTCCTGAGCGAAGCGCGTTAGGGCTCCCAGCTCGGGGGTGCCACCGCTTCGTTTGAAGAATCTCCGGAATCGATCGGCCATAGAACCCAAACCTAGTCTGCCTAGGACGATATGTCCGAGGGATCAGCCCTTGCGGGTCTTCACCTCTTCGATCAACTGCGGAAGGATCTTCAGCGCGTCGCCGACGATCCCGAGGTCGGCGAGCTGGAAGATCGGCGCCTCCTCGTCCTTGTTGATCGCGATGATCTTCTTCGCACCCTTCATGCCGACGATGTGCTGGGTCGCTCCGGAGATCCCGATCGCCAGGTACACGCTCGGCTTGACCGTGATCCCGGTCTGTCCGATCTGGTAGCTGTAGGGCACCCAACCGGCGTCTACAACGGCACGGGTTCCTCCGACCGCCGCATTACCGATCGCGGCCGCAAGCTGGTCCAAGAGTTCGAAGTTGCCGGGCTCCTGAAGGCCGCGGCCGCCGGAGATGACCACGGGTGCTTGATCCAGCCGGGGGCCGGTCGCCTCCTCGATGTGGCGCTCGACCCTCTTCGCCTTCTTGAGGTCGTCCGGGATGTCGACGCTCACCTCGACAACGTCGGCCGAGCCTCCGGAAGGAGCGGCCTCGAACGACTTCGGCCGGAAGATGACCAGCTTGGGGCTTCCCTCGAGCTTCACGTCGACGAGCGTCGCTCCACCGAAGACCGCGGTGCGAGCCGTGTTCTCGTCGATCAGGTCAGTCGCGTTACTCATCAGGGTCGAACCCAGCTTCGCCGACAATCGGCCCGCGACATCGCGCGAGTCGTACGCCATCGCGAATAGCACGAGGTCCGGACTGTGCTCCTCGATCAACGAGTGGAGCGCATGCGTCGCCGGCTGGGCGACGTAGTCGCCGTAGACCTCATCGTCGCTCGCGTAAACCGTCGCGGCGCCGAACTCACCAAGCTTCTCGGCCGCCTTGGTTGCACCCGGACCGAGGACGACCGCTTCGGCGTCGCCGATCTCGCGCGCCTTGGTCAGGATCTCGAGCGCAGCCGGATCGACCTCGCCCTCGGGAGTCGTTTCTGCGAAAACCCATACCTTCGCCATCAGATGACCTTCGCTTCCTTGAGGAAGTCGGCGATCTTCGCTGCCGCGCTTCCGTCGTCCTCGATGATCTCTCCGCCTTCACGTTCTTCGGCCTTGCTGAGTTCTGTGACCTCTTGCTTCACCGCGACATCGTCGCCCGAGAGATCGAGGTCGGACAGCGACAGTTGTTCGACCGGCTTCTTCTTGGCCGCCATGATCCCCTTGAAGGATGCGTAGCGAGGCTCGTTCACACCAGCGGTTACCGAGATGACGGCCGGCAGCCCGACCTCGACCACGTGGTAGCCGTCGGCGGTCTGACGGTTGACCTTCAGCGTGCCGCCGTCGGCGGACACGATCTCCTTGACCGTCGAAACGTGTGGCACACCGAGAAACTCGGCCAGCGTGCCGGGCAACGTTCCGGTGTAACCATCGGTCGACTCAACGCCGGCGATAACGAGATCGAAGGCGCCGTTCTTCTGGATCGCGGCGGAGAGAACCTTCGCCGTCGCCAGGGCATCGGAGCCCTTCAAGACGTCATCCGAGACCAGGACGCCCTTGTCGGCCCCCATCGAAAGGCCTCTGCGAACAGCTTCCATCGCGGCTGCCGGTCCCATCGATACGAGCGTTACCTCGCCCTCGCCTGACTCCCCGTCCCCAGTCGCTAGCCGCTCCTTGATCTGGAGTCCCGCCTCAACACCGAACTCGTCCCCCGGATCCATGACCCCCTGGACGCCCTCACGCTTGAGCGTCTTGCCGTCCATCTCGGCCGGCAGGTTCGGGTCCGGTATGTGCTTCACACAAACCACTATGTTCACAAGAAAGCCTCCTGCTTGCAATAGTTAGCAAATACTTTACCCCAGCAAACGGAGCCCTACCACTCAGGAGCCGGCGGCCCGCCGATAGTAGGTGACCCCGTCCTTGCCCTCTACGGCCGCATCCCCGTCCTCCACCACGAGATCGAGATGGGCGACGACCTCGGAGACGGCCAGGAAGATGTCGTAGCCCTTGACCCGGGGATACATCTCGCCGGCCAGCTCGTAGGGGGTCTTGGCGTCGTCCTCGAGCGCTTCCGCCACTCGCTTCTTGCGTTTGCGGTGATGCTCCAGCGTTCGCTCGATCAAGGCACCCGGGGTCGAGACGGGGTCGCCGTGGCCGGGGTAGACGAGCTCGAGCCCCATCTCGGACATCGATTCGAGCGAGGCGATGTACTCCTTGAGCGAGCGACGCCTCTCCCCCGGCTCGTCGAGCGACGGCTCGAGCAGCGGGTTCGGCGAGGTGTCTGGGAGGAGCTGGTCGCCCGCGAACATGGTCCGGGTCTCGGGATCGATGTAGACGACGTGCCCGCCGGTGTGCCCCGGCATGAGATGGGTCTCCAGCGAGAACTCCTCGGCCGTGTCGTTATCCCCGTACCACCGGAACGGGAACGAGTCGCCGTCCTTCACGGGCACGACCCGATCGTGATCCAACCCGGGGCGCGTGCGATCTTTCTTGCGCGCCTGGTCCATCTTGAAGAGGAGGTCGAGCGGCATCCCGGCCTCGACCAGGAGGCGGCCCACCTCGAACACCATCTGCTGGTCTCTCACGCGGGCGATCTCCTTCTCGGGGAAGAAGACCGTCGCTCCCGACAGCTCCTGGATGATGTGGACCAGGCCGTAGTGATCGGGGTGTCCATGAGTGATCAGGATGCGTTCGATCGATTGCGGGAAGTAGCCGGCCGCATTGAGTCCGAGGAGCAGTGCGTTCTGCGCCTCGGGGGTGTTGACCCCGCAGTCGATCAAGGTGACCGGCTCGGCCTCGATCAGGTAGACGTTGACCGGACCTACCGCGTAGGGGGTGGGCAGTTCGAGGCGTCGAACCGGCAGGGACTGCATGCAACCGAGGCTAACCGAGCCGGCGTCCTCCTCTCACCTGCCCGGGCCGTTACCCGATGAGCGGGATCACTTGCATTTCTTAGCCTTGACACCCCACACATTCCCTCGCACTTACCCGAGGTCTACGGCCTTTGCGGTCGAATTCAGGGAGGCTCGACGGTGATCGCCTTCCCCCACTTGTTCGCCCGAAGCAGGTGCGGTTCATCGATCCCATGCCTCAAGGAACGCGTGGATGCGACCCAGATCACGCGCCCAGCGCAGCTCCGGCACGCTCATCTTCTGCCGATCTATTCGGTCTGAAAGGATGCCGTAGTCAACGCCGGGCATCCGAGCATCAGGGTTCGAGAGCCATCGTCTCAGC
>WHTI01000385.1 GCA_009377815.1 Actinomycetota bacterium | reverse complement strand
GAGCTGAAAGATTGTGTTGAAGGCCATGAGCTGGATGCCCGTCACCTGATAGAGGTGCTCGACACCTATTGCCTCGGCCGTGGATTGCCAGCCTTCGGTGCGCGGGTCCCGGTACGAATACGGCAGACCCACCAGGTGCCCATCCCGGTCGATCAGCCCGTAGTCCACCCCCCATCCGTCGACCCCGATCGAGGCCACCGGGCCGGCTGCGATTCCGAGATCGAGCCCTCTCTCCA
Organism: Actinomycetota bacterium; assembly: GCA_009377815.1. Classification (GTDB taxonomy): domain Bacteria; phylum Actinomycetota; class CADDZG01; order CADDZG01; family WHSQ01; genus WHTI01. The sequence continues at coordinate 1,185 of WHTI01000385.1, read as the reverse complement.
CCTCGGTCACGATCCGCGGCCAATCCCAGCGCAGAGACCCATCGGAAGCCGCCATCGGTGAGTGGTGCCATCTGTGAAGCACCTCCACCTCGGGTTTCGGTGCGTCGAGTTCGACCGCCGCCACCCGGACCGAGGTTGCGCCGAGGTCGACGGCAAGCACCCTGGCTGGAGGCGTCACAACCCTGTGGCGACCGAAGCCAGTCCTCGCCGTTCGATCATGGCGGCGCGGTAGCCGACCGCCCGATACGCCTCCAGGGGGGCGATGGCACCGCCGGCGAGTCGGCGAGCCTCGGCCACCAGCGGCCGCACATCGGTACGGAACGCCACTTGCAGCGTCTCCTGGGCGAGGGCGGCGTCGTTGTCATCCTGTGCTTGGTGCAATGCGGCACGATCGGCGATAAGAGCCTGGGCGTAGGCGATGGAAACGGCTTCGGTCGACTGGATGAGGTCTTCGAGAGGGTCCTTGATGTTGTGGCTCTGGTCGATCATGTAGGCGAGTGGGGGAAGACGCCCGTCACCGACTCGGATCAGCTCACAGAAGATGAGGAATAGCTGGAAGGGCTGTATCGAGCCCGTGGTCAGATCGTCGTCGCCGTACTTCGAGTCGTTGAAATGGAATCCGCCAAGTCGACCGACCATCGCCAGCCGGCTCACTATCTGCTCGATGTTGGCATTGGGGAGATGATGTCCCAGATCGACCAGACACGACGTCTTGGGGCCGGCCGCCTGGGCCAGAAGCAGGGACGACCCCCAATCGAAGTTGACCGTGGCATAGAAGGCTGGCTCGTATGGTTTGTGCTCGGTGTACATCTGCCAGTCGTCGGGCAGATGATCATGGATCGTCCGTAACCCGTCGGCGACCCGTTCGAACTGGGTCCTGTGGTCGGCCTGGCCCGGATGATTCATGCCGTCGGCAAGCCAAACGGTGAGCGCCCGCGAACCGAGACGAACCCCGAGATCGATGACATATTGGTTGTGTTCGATTGCGATCTCACGCACCGCCGGGTCGGAGTTGGCGAGACTCCCGAACTTGTAGGACACCTTGCCATCGGCGGTAGTCGAGGGATTGTCCTGGAACGTGTTCGAGTTCATGGCGTCGAACCCGATGGACCGGTCTGCGGCGTAGCCCCGCAGGCCATCGGGGTCGACGGGGTCGTCCCAAGGCACGTGGAGTGAGATCGACCG
>WHTI01000338.1 GCA_009377815.1 Actinomycetota bacterium | reverse complement strand
CGTGCTCGAAGCGATGAAGATGGAGAACTCGATCCTGTCGCACACCAACGGCACGGTGGAGGAGCTCAAGGTCGAAGCCGGCAACTCGGTCGAGACCGGCGCGGTTCTCGCGATCATCAGATAGATGGAGATCCGGGAAGCCCGTCCCGAGGAGTACAGAGCCCTTGGAAACATCACCGTCGAGGCCTACCAGGGACTGGACCCCGCGAGCGATCCGAACTCACTGAGCAACCTCGGTGACGACTACCTCGGGATCTTGAGAGACGTCTCCTCGTCACCACGGGGATCGGAGCTGCGGTCCTAGGCCCCCTGACCGGGAAGCTCCGCACGATCGTTCAGGAGAAGGGGCCCGAGGCTCCGGAGATACCGGCTGTGACCAACCGGTTCCGCGGGATCGTTCGCCTCAACATGCTGATCCTCGTTGTGGCCATCTTCTCCATGACCGTGAAGCCGTTCAGCTAAGGCCTCTAGCCGTGGATGTGGCGGATCTTCCCTAGAGCGTCGGGAGGAACAGCTTCAATCCGGTCAGCACGGCTGCACCCGGTGCGCGGCTACCGTGCGCCGCGTACATGTCCGAGACCGGCGTGATGGTCAGATAGAGCGTCTGTCCCTCGGGCACCTCGACCGCAACACCGGGCAACTCGATCGAGAACCGTGAACCGGTACCCGGGAGCGTTCGCCGCAGCGGCATCAGGTTGTTCTGGATCACCTGGGCATCCGCGGGGGTCGTTCCCATGCTGAGGCCGAAGAAGACCCTGGAGTCCGGCACGACCGTGTCGATCACGCCGTTGAGCTTGGGGATGCCGGCGACGGTGATGGGCCCCGCGGTCAGCGGCAGGTTGATGGGAGCGCCGGCCCCGATGGTTATGGGGATCGAGTTGCCGCCACCGACCTCCAGATCCTCGTCGACATCGACCCGGAGCTTCTTGGTCGAGTTGAAGTTGAAGCACTTCGCTCCATCAACGTTCGTGAAGTTGTAGCGACCCGGGAGCAGCGAGGACGGGTTCTTGCCGGCGAAGACCCGCTTGAAGAATGCGATGCGCAGCGCGGTCCAGTCGCCGGAGCATGCATCGCTGCCGCCGGCGGTTCCCACCGGGACGGCGTTGGGCAGCGCGTGCCCGCCGTTGTACCCGACGAAGAGGCTCCGCTTCCTCGCCTTCTTGGTGAGCGCGTCGCGGAAGATGTGGAGACCCTGGTTCAGGTTGAAGAGGTTGTCCGAGATCCCCTGCCGCTGGAGCACCGGGATGTTCAGCTTGATCCCCTGGTCGGAGAAGAAGCGCGGCGCGTGGCGGGCGAACTCGCTCGCAAGATCGGGGACACCTTCGGTCGGCGTGCCGAGAACCGTGCCGTCGGGCCACTGGCCGGTGGCCGCACCCCACGCGAACGCCTCCTGGATGTACTGAGGCACCATCGCGGCGCCGGCGGCGAACAGGGCCGAGGTCCAGACCGTCCGGGGCACCGCTCGGGGTGCGAGGCTCTCGTTGAGGTCGAACCACGTGATCTCGGGGGCCAGCGCATCGAAGCGCGTTCGGCCATCCTCGGCGATCTCGTCGAGCGCCGACATCGTCTGATAGCCGCCGCCGTAGCTCCCGCCGATCGCGCCGAGAACGGGGTCGGTGGAGATCCTGCGGCCGGAAGCGTTGACGTTCTTCGCCACCCACGACAGCTTGGCGATGTAGTCGATGACGCTGTCGATGTCTTCGGTCTCGAGGTCGGGGTCCTGCACGTTGGCCTGGCCCCCGCTCGCGCCGTGGCCTCGT
>WHTI01000037.1 GCA_009377815.1 Actinomycetota bacterium | reverse complement strand
CCTCAGTGGATCGATCCGGATGCCGGGGCCCATCGTGGAAGACAGCGTGATGCTCTTGAGGTACCTGCCCTTGGAGGACGACGGCTTCGCCCGGACGACCTCGTCCAGGACCGCGGCGTAGTTCTCGACCAGGTCGGTCTCGTCGAAGGACTTCTTGCCGAGGATCATGTGGAGGTTCCCGCTCTTGTCGGTGCGGTACTCGACCATGCCGCCCTTGATGTCACGGACCGCCTTGGCGACGTCATCGGTGACCGTTCCGGACTTCGGGTTCGGCATCAGGCCGCGGGGGCCGAGCACGCGTCCCAACTTACCGACGACCGGCATCATGTCGGGCGTGGCAACCGTGGCATCGAAATCGGTCCAGCCGCCCTGGATCTTGGTGGCGAGATCCTCGTCACCAACCTCATCGGCGCCGGCCTCACGAGCCTGGGTGGCCTTCTCGCCCTTGGCGAACACGGCGACCCGCATGGTCTTGCCGGTTCCCTTGGGGAGAGAGAGTGAGCCACGCACCATCTGGTCGGCCTTGCGGGGATCCACCCCGAGGCGGATCGAGACCTCGACGGTCTCGTCGAACTTCGCCGACGGGAGCGACTTGAGGATCGTCAATGCCTCGCGAGGGCCGTAGAGGTGGTCGCGGTCGACCTTCTCGATCGCTTCCTTGAAACGCTTTCCGTGTGCCATGAGTCTCACGTTCCCTTCTGTGGTTAGCAGCGAGCGAGGCTCGCCTCCCACAACTTCGAGTAGTTAGTTGACCGTGATGCCCATCGAACGAGCCGTTCCCTCGACGATCTTCATCGCGGCTTCGACATCGTTGGCGTTGAGGTCCGGCATCTTGATCTCGGCGATCTCACGGACCTGAGACTTCGTGACCGAACCGACCTTGGTCTTGTTGGGCTCGCCCGAACCCTTGTCGATGCCGGCCTTCTGACGAAGGAGGACCGCGGCGGGCGGGGTCTTGGTGATGAACGAGAACGAGCGGTCCTCGTAGACCGTGATCTCGACGGGCACGATGGTGCCGGTCTGCTGCTGGGTGGCCGCGTTGTACTGCTTGCAGAACTCCATGATGTTGATACCAGCCTGTCCCAGAGCGGGACCTACCGGAGGTGCGGGGGTTGCCTGTCCCGCGGGGATCTGCAGCTTGAGTACCTGCGCGACCTTCTTGCGCTTACCGCCCGAAGGCTGTGACATCTGCTACTCCTCTTGCTAGCGAAGTACGAACGGCAAGCGACCTTCGCTTACCTCCTTCGTTCTGCGGATCGTCGAGACGATCCGCTTCTGTGTAACGGGCCGGGACCTCCTGGAGGCGTCCCCGACCTTGGTGATTCTTACAGCTTTGCTACTTGATCGAAGCCTAGTTCGACGGGGGTCTCTCGGCCGAAGATGTTGACGAGCACCTTGAGCTTCGACTGGTCGACGTTGATCTCGGAGATCGTCCCGGTGAAGTTGGCGAACGGACCCGAGATGACCCGGACCGACTCCTGCTCCTCGAACTCGAGGCGGGGACGAAGCTTCTTCTTGTCCTCGGGCTTCACCTGCAGGATCTTGTTGATCTCGCGATCCGACAGCGGGGTCGGCTTCGCACCCGATCCGACGAACCCAGTGACGCCCGGCGTGTTCCGCACCACGTACCAGGAATCGTCGTCGAGGTACATGCGGCATAGCAGGTAGCCCGGGAACACCTTCTTCTGGACGACCTGCTTCTTGCCCTGCTTGATCTCCATCACGTCTTCCATCGGGATGACGACCTCGAAGATGCGGTCCTCGACGTTCATGGAAGAGATTCGGGACATCAGGTTGGCCTTGACCTTGTTCTCATAACCCGCGTAGGTGTGGATCACGAACCAGTCACCCGGACGCTCGGTCGGGGGGATCGATCCCTCGTCGAAGACGAACACTTCCTCGTCGTCGTCCTCTTCCTCGGCTGCCTCTGCGTCCGCGGGAGGGGCCTCGGCTGCCTCGGCGGTGGCCTCCGCCTCGACGGCGGGCTCGGACACGTCGTCATCGACAACCGTCTCGGTGTCCGGGGTCCCTTCGCCTTCGACCTCGGGGACGGGAGTCGCTTCCGCCTCGGGCTCGGCAACATCCTCTTCGGTCCCGGGACTGACGTCCGCTTCGGGAGCCGGGGTAGTTGGATCGAGCTCTTCCTCGGTGTGCGTCTCGCTCATGTTTCAACTCCAAACAGGGCCAGGACTGCCTTCGTGAAGACGAAGTCCATCCCGAAGATGAGGGTTGCGATCACAACGGTGGCGACGACCACAACGATCGAATAGGCAACGACCTCTTGGCGGGTCGGCCATGCCACCTTTTTCAGTTCCTGGATGACCTCTCTGATGAACTGGCGCGGCTTGGTGCGCTCACGCTTACCGGGAGCACCGGGAGGCTTCACCTGCGGAGCCTTCTTCTGAGCGGACTCCTGCTTCTGCATCGCTCGCTTGTACTGCCTGTTCACGGAAACCCTTTCTTGCAGCCAGGCCTGGTGGCTAGGCCCTCGACCCACCGGCTTCAAACCGGACTTCCCGGACGCGCTTCAGAGGGGTCAAATCCGCCGGGGAGTTGCCAAGATTAGCACGTCTCGATATCTGCGGTCGGCGTGGCACCGGACCGGATTTTTGCAGGGCGGGAGGGATTCGAACCCCCGGCCACTGGTTTTGGAGACCAGCGCTCTGACCAGACTGAGCTACCGCCCTAGATCCTTGCAAGTCTAGTGCCTCACCCCTCCGGGAACCGTCACCCGTGCGACAGGTTGGCGAGTCCGGCGTACAGCTCGCGCGCGGTCTTCTCCCCTAACTCCAATCCCTTGAGCCAGTAGGACTCGTTGGGCGCATGGATCGCGTCCTCGGCAAGGGCGAACCCGCTCACGATCGTAGGGATCTTCCGCTCTGCCAGCGCCACGAGGATCGGAAGGGTTCCACCGATCCTCGTCAGGACCGGCCGCGTGCCGCACGCCCTCTCGAACGCGTCCTTCGCGATGTTCATCGCATCCGAGTTCGGATCGAACATCGCCGGATCGGTCATGGAATGGACGTTGATCTTGACCTCGGCCCCCTCGGGGACTGCCGCCTCCAGCAGTTCGACGAGGGTGTCCGCGATGGCGCGGGCATGCTGATCGGGGGCCAAGCGGATACTGAACTTCGCGTTGGCCGTCACCGGGATGATCGTGCGCACCTGGGCCGCATCGCCTCCCGCGATCCCGTGGATGTCGAGAGAGGCATCGGCCCAGTTCTGGATGTAGTACTCGTCTCCGGAACCACTCCAGACGGGCGTCCCGCCCTCGTCCGTGATGACGCCCTCGCCCGGGGGGAGCTTGGACCACGCATCCAGCTCCTCCTGGGTGGGTTCTCTCAAGCCGTCCCGCAGCTCCGGCCGGACGCGGCCATCGGGTCCGGGCTTCACCTGATCGAGGAGATGGTTCAGAACGTGAACCGCATTCATCGCGCTGCCGCCGTAGAGACCGGAGTGCAGGTTGCGTGTCCCCGTCACGACATCCAACTCGATCAGGACCATCCCTCGCCCGGCGAGCGTGATCGCCGGCGTGTCGGCGTCGATCATGATCGAGTCGAAGATGATGCAGCAGTCGGCCCCCTGCTCGTCGGCCAGGATGAAGTCGATGATGTTCTGCGAGCCGACCTCTTCCTCGCCTTCCACGATGATCCGAACGTTGACCGGCAGCTTGCCCTCGGAGGCAAGCTCACAAGCCACGAACATCAGTGGGTAGAAGTTGCCCTTGTCATCGGAGGCCCCGCGCGCGTAGAGACGGCCATCTCTGATCGTGGGCTCGAACGGGGGGCTGGTCCAGTCCTCGACCGGATCGGCCGACTGGACGTCGTAATGACCGTAGATCATCACGGTCGGTGCGTCGGGTACGTCTGCGTCGAGTGACCCGACCACCAGTGGGTTTCCTGCGGTGGTCACGATCTCCGCGGTTCCACCGGCGCCGGTGACCTTTGCGCTGAGCCACTCGGCGGCTCGCATCAGATCGGCGAGGTCTCCACCACCGGAGGAGATCGACGGGATCCGGATCAACTCGTTCAGCTCATCGAGCAGTCTCTGATTCATCCGCCGATTGTCGCAGACGTTGGTGCCGGGGACGGCTAGGCCGTAAGGGGGCGTCTGGCCTTGCTGCGCCACAGTGCTGCCCCGGCGGCTCCGGCGATGGCAACCGCTGCTATCCCACCGCCGACATAGACCTTCCGGTGGCGAGCAACATGGTGCCGGGCGGAATCGAGCCTCGAGGAGCGTTCCGGGATGGCCAGCAGTTGATCGAAGAGCCCGGCCGGAACATCGACCGATCTCATCTGGAGAGTGCGGAGCCCACCCATCAAGGATTCGTACCGAGCCAGTTCCGCCTTGCACTCGGGGCAACGCGCGAGGTGCCGGCGGACCGTGAGGTCGTCCGAGCCGTCCTTCACATGTGCAGGGAGAACCTCCCTGACCTCTTCGCACCTCATCAACGTTCCCCCGTCTCGGTCCCGGAGTCCTCCGGAAACATGATCTCTTTCAATCTCTTTCGGCCCCGGTGCACTCGCACCTTCGCCGCAGTCTCCGAGATCTTCTGTTCGGCTGAGATCTCGGCGATGTTCAGTCCGTACACGTCCCTGAGCACCACGGCTTCCCGGAGGCCATCCGGGAGAAGCGCAAGCGCCTCTTCCAGCCGTTCAACTTCGATCTTCGCTCCGGCGGCCGACTCAACCGAGCCCGATGCCGGAACCTGCGCAAGTACCTCATCGTCCACGCCAGCTTCGTTCAGTCGCTGACGTTTCCGCTTTCGGTGCTTCGAGATAGCGGTATTGCTCGCCACCCGATACAGCCACGTGCTGAACATCGAGTCGCCTCTGAAGCTCGAGAGATTCCGCCAGACCTTCAAGAAGACGTCTTGTGTCGCCTCTTGCGCGTCGGCCGGATTCCCGAGGATCCGAAGGCACAACGTGTACACATCCCGGTGGGTGGCTTCGACGATCTCTCTCCAGGCCTCCTCGTCGCCGCTCTTACAGCGCTCGATCAGCTCGGAGGAGACGAGCTCGCGCTCGGCCCCGTCACCGGTGTCCTTCTGACGTCTCACGTCAGTGAAGGTTACAGGCCGACAGGGGATGTCCGGCCGCGAGGATCAGTCGCCGAAGACCGACTCGATCTGGCTCAGGAGCCGAGCTTTGTCGGCCTCCTGCTCCTGGAGGGCCTCGAGGTCTTGATCGGAGGTGTTGAGTACCCTGCGGGTTGCCTCTACGAGTTCATCGGGTTCGAACGGTTTGGTCATGTGGAAGGAGGCGCCCAATCGGTAACTGCGTTCGACGTCCGCCTCGCGGTTTTTCGCGGTGAGCACCAGGACCTTGGTCTCCTTTGCTACCTCCTGGGAACGCATCTCCTCCAGAACGGAATAGCCATCTTGTCCGGGCATCATGATGTCGAGGATCAGGAGATCGGGTGGCGCCCACGTGAGACGCTCGACGACCGACTCTCCATCTTTGACCGCGGACACATCATGACCAGCTTCCACCAGGACATGAGTGACTATCCTCCTGATGTCAGAGTCATCTTCCGCTATCAAGATTCGAGCCATGCGTACAACCTACTTTCCCGTTTCTCATCACCGAGAGTCCCAAGTGAGTGAACTTCTCTACTCGTACAGGTAATCGGCATAGTCCTAACCATCCTTGAACCGTGTTCTTAGGCCTGGGGGTGCCCTAGGCTCGTGAGGTGCAGCCCACCCACGACCATCCCGCCGTCGACCGCTGGTTCCGGGAGAAGACGTTCGATTCGTCCCTTCTGACCCGTTCTGAGCTGGCCGCCAGCAAACGATCCAGCGGACTGTCCGTGACCGTGTGTCTTCCTACTTTGAACGAGGAACCCACGATCGGGACCATCTGCTCGATCATCCGAGAGGAACTCCTTGAGGAGAGCGGCATCGTCGACCAGCTCCTGGTCGTGGATTCGGGATCGTCGGATGACTCCATCCGCGTCGCTCGCTCGACCGGAGCGACGGTTCATCGGGCGGCCGAGATCCTCCCGCATCGCGGCAACCACCCCGGCAAGGGAGAAGCGTTGTGGAAGAGCCTCGCGGTGGCCGAGGGAGACATCGTCGTGTGGCTGGATTCCGACGTCACGAACTTCAACGCGTGTTTCGTAACCAACCTTTTGAACCCCTTTTTCATCGATGAGGACATCCAGATGACCAAGGGCTTCTACCGGAGAAGGATCGAAGGCGTACCAGAGCCCGTCGCGTCCGGAGGTCGCGTCACCGAGCTGGTGGTCAGGCCCCTTCTTCACCTTCTCTATCCCCAACTCGCCGGCCTGATCCAGCCTCTGTCCGGAGAGTACGCGGGTCGACGGGACGCGCTCCTACAGCTGCCCTTCTTCACCGGATACGCGGTCGAGATCGGGTTACTGATCGACTTCGTGGAGACGTTCTCTCTCGACCGGCTTGGACAGGTCGACCTCGGGATGAGGGCGCATCGCAACCGCGATACCTACGAGCTCGGTCGGATGTCACACGAGATCATGCATGCGTTCTTCACCAAGTTAGAAAGGAACGGCAAGGTTGCGTTCCGGGACGCGTTGCCCGAGGAACTCGTGCAGTACATCCCGGGGGCCGATGGTCCCGCTCCCCTGCCTTCGGGCCGCCCGCTGATCGTGAGACCTCCGATGAGGGACATCCTCGCGAACTAGGTTTCGCCCTCCACAACATCGGGGGGTCGCGCCTCTGCGGGAGGGGCTCCCCTGCGAAACGGCGTTACCTCTTCTCCAAGTACACGCGTGGCCCACAGGTGCCCAAGCAAGATCTTTCCGACCGCGACCGCGGGAACCCCAAGAAGGACACCCCAGAAGCCGGCCAGCGTGCCTCCCGCCAGGAGGGCAAGGACCACGGTCGCGGGATGGATCTGAACGGTCCGTTTCATCACCTGGGGGCTGATCACGTGATTGTCGAGTTGCTGCACGATCAACTCGACGAGGGCCGCCTTCAGTCCCAGCGACATCCCTCCCGTTACGACACCGACGAGGAAACCGAGGGCCCCACCGATGTAGGGACCGATCAGCGGGATCAGGTTGAAGAAGCCTGCGATCGCGCCGATCACCAGCCAGAATTTCAGGCCGATGATCCGGAAGCCCACGGCCGACAACACCCCCACGGTGAAGGCGACGAACAACTGCCCCCGGAAGAAACCCCCCACCGCCCGCGCCAGTTTCTGTCCGAGATCCGTCGCTTCCGGTCGCATCCTCTCGGGGAACAGATTCACGAGGTCACGCTTCAACTGCGGCAGGTCGATCAGGAGGTAGAGCGCGATCAACGGCGCAAGGATGAATATCAGGAGAGCCTCGAGCACCGAGAGGCCGAGGTGGGTTAATCGCCCGGTGTTGCCGGTGATCGCCTCGCGGAGGCTCTCGGCGACTTGGTCGCAGTCGCGACCGTCGGCGCGCTGCACGTCGCCGAGCAGACATGAGACACCCGAGGTGTCGATCTCGAAACCGAAACGATCCTCGAGCGAGGCTGCCGTGTCCTCCGTGAAGATGACGATCTCCTCCCGGAAGGCCGGCCAGTCCTCCGAGAACTGGTCGATCTGCGACGAGAAGAACGGGAACAGCAAGAACCCGAGTCCGACCGCGATCGCAACACAGATGGTGTAGACCCCGATCGCGGCCACCGCGCGCGGCGTGCCCCTGCGCTCCAGCCACGAGATCGGCGGATTCAGGATGTAGATCAGAAGGAGGGCGAGGACGAGCGGCGGGAAGATCACGCGGATCTTGAGCAGCAGCCAGAAGGCCACGGCCATCAGGATGAGGATCCCGATCAGGGACCACGCCGCGATCCCCCAGCGGCGGAGCCTCTCGCCGGTACTCAGGTGCGGCGGGATAGAGAAGGGCACGTTGGTCAGTATCCCCCGCGGCGTATCAGCTCGACCGTTGCTTCCACGAGGCTGCGATCCGGCTGAGTCACTGCTGCCTCGCTTCCGACCACGTCCTCCACCGAGATCGCGGTCTCGAATCCTGCCGCGGTCAGCTCCTCGGCGGTCACCGCGATCCTCCCGGCGATCAGGGCGCAACGAGTACCGGCTGCGGCCGCGATGCGAGCCACACCGACGGGGACCTTGCCCCCGAGGCTTCCCGCATCGAAGCTGCCCTCGCCGGTGATGACGAGATCCGCAGTCCCGATCGCAGTGTCCATGGATGTGAGCTCGGCAACGCGCTCGAACCCCGGCTCAAGCTGTGCACCGAGGAACGCGACCAACCCCGCACCTAGACCCCCGCCGGCGCCTGCTCCCGGCTCGTCCGAGACCTCGATCCCAAGGTCGCGGAGGATCACCTCTGCCAGGACCTCCAGGCCGCGCTCGAGAACCGCGACCTCGTTCCGGGTCGCTCCCTTCTGAGGTCCGAACATGCGGGCGGCTCCGCGGGGTCCGTGCAGGGGGCTGTCGACGTCGCGCAGCCCGGTCACCGAGACCGCTAGCTCATCATCCGGCGCCACGATCGCGTGAAGGTCACCCAGCGAGCCTCCTCCGCGGGGCAACTCCGTGCCGGAGCTATCGACGAACCGCCACCCCAGGGCCCGAGCCATCCCCGTGCCACCATCGGTCGAACCGGTCCCCCCGATCGCCACGAGGATCTCACCCCCGGTGCGCGCCGCAGTGACGATCGCCTGGCCGAGCCCGAAGGAATCCGTCCCCAACGGGTCGCCGCCCTCGATGCTCCTCGTCCCCTCGGAGGCCTCGACGATCCGGTAGTCGCCGACGGAGAGGACGCGGGCAACGTCCTCGGTTCCGTCGGGGCCTTCGATCGTGATCGTTTGGATCTCCGCGCCGGCCATCGAGGCGAGAGCATCGATCGTTCCCTCGCCACCGTCGGCCGCGGGATAGACGTCGATGGCCGCGCCGGGGAGAGCCCGTTCGAGTCCCTCGGCGATCGAAGCGGCCGCCTCCCCGGCGGAAAGAGTGCCTTTGAACTTGTCGGGTACGACGAGAATGCGAATGAGACCTCACCCTTAGGGTACGGAGGGATCGATTGCGGGGCACTTACTCAGGAGGCTTGAGCGAGCGATGTCTATCCGATGACTTCGAACGACGTCAACATCGTGCTGGTCTCCAATCGCGGGCCCGTGTCGTTCCTCGAGTCCGACGATGGAGGGTTCGAGACCAAGCGGGGAGCCGGAGGACTGGCGGGAGCACTCGACCCCGTCGCCAGGCGCCTGGGCGATCACGCCGTGTGGATCGCAGCGGCTACCTCCGACATCGACCGAGCCGCGCTCGAGGCCGGAGCCGTGGACGACCTTGAGGAGCAACTCGGCTATCCGGTGAAGCTCATCGACATCGACGAGGACACGTACGACCTCTACTACAACCACATCTCGAACCGGATGCTGTGGTTCGCGAACCACTGCCTGTGGGACGAGATCGGCATCGAACGTTTCGGCGACGATGCTTTGAGGGCCTGGAACGATGCGTACGAGCCGGTGAACGAGATGTTCGCCCGCAAGGTTGCCGAGGCTGCGGCCCCCGACGCGCTGGTCCTCTTTCAGGACTATCACCTCGCGACCGCGCCGGGGCATCTGCGACGACTGGGCGACCGCCACACGATCTCCCACTTCACTCACTCCTCCTTCTGTGGGCCCGAGGGCCTGGATCGCTGCCCGGCCCCCATCCCCCGCTCGATCATCGAGGGGATGCTCGGTGCCGACCTCCTGGGGTTCCACGTCCCCGATTGGTGCGAGGCGTTCTTCCAGTGCTGCGAAGCGATCGATGCTCGTGTCGATCGCACCGAAGGGATCGTGCACTTCAACGACCGGAGAACTTGGGTTCGGTCCTACCCGATACCGACCGACGCAACCGAACTGAAGGAGCGCGCGCACAGCCCCGAAGCCACTGAATGGACCAAGCGGTTCCGCAAGGACACCGACGGGCCCCTGGTCGTGAGAGCAGATCGTGCCGAACTCTCGAAGAACGTTGTACGTGGATTTGAAGCCTTCGGCCGCCTCCTCGACCGAAGGCCAGACCTAAGTGAGACGATCCATTTCGTTGCGTGTCTCTACCCATCGCGCGAGTCCATGCCTGAGTACCGCGACTACACGGAGCAGATCCAGCGCGCGGTCGATGGCGTGAACGCCAGACATCCCGACGCGATCAGACTCTTCCTCGAGGACGACTACGACCGCACCCTGGGCGCCCTGCGAATCTATGACGTCCTCTTCGTGAACTCGATCATGGACGGTATGAACCTCGTGTCGAAAGAGGGACCGGCGGTCAACGAAAGGAACGGCGCACTGGTGCTGTCGCGGGGCGCCGGTTCCTACTTCGAGCTTGGAGACCACGCGGTGGTTATCGACGACCCCTACGATACCGACGAAACCGCGGCCGCTATCGAGCGGGCCATCGAGATGCCGCCGGATCAACGCGAGGCGCATTCGGACGCCCTCCGTAAGATCGTCGAGAGGAGCAAGCCACAGGACTGGATCCAGGCGCAGCTCGACGACCTCGAAGAGGTCAGCCGCGGAGCGGAACCGAAGACGCCAGCGTCTCCATCCAGGTAACGACCGCGGCCGGGCCGGCCAGGATCAGGTCCGCCCGGCGCAGGAGTTCGGGCGGCGTTTCATCGGAATCCACCGCGACCTTGAACGTCGTCAGGCCCTCGTTCTCGAGGGTGTCGAGGGCGTCGAAACCCGGAAGGTCAACTACGTCGTCACCAATGAAGGCAACGGCCGTGAGAGTGGCCTCGCGTGCGCGCTGGAGGATCACCTGGGACTTGGCGAACTCGACGGGCGGGCGAAGCTCGATCGCCATCTTCTGCGGGGATGCCACCACGCCGTAGCCCGCCGCCAGTTCCTCCGCTATCGTCTCCAGCACGCTCTTCGCTTCGGAGCGATCGCGCGTTGCCCGGTAGTGGATCGTGAACATCACGCCCTTGTCCTCGACCAGCGCACCCTCGATACCGAGCTCGGCGACCCGTTGCTCGGCATCGGTCCTCACCCGCTCCATCAACTCGGAATACGGCTCCGCCCGCTCCGAGAGGAGAACCTCGCCCTTGAAGGTGCGCTGGGCTCCGTGGATGCCCCAGATCTCGATCCCGTCGCCCAGCCAGGTAAGCAGTTCGCCGGCGCCGCGGCCCGAGACTACGGCGACCAGCTTGAACCGGTCGGCGAGTGCATCTAGCGCCTCCCTCGCGCGCTCCGCGGGTCGGGCATCGGACGGCTTCTCCACGATGTCGGAGAGGACCCCGTCGAAGTCGAAGAAGAGACCGGATGATTCGGGGTCCTCGACGAACGGCCGCAGCGGATCATTTTCCACAGGCCCAGCCTAAACTCGCCCCGTGAAGAGCAGGGTTGCGATGTTCGTGGTGATGCTGATCCTCTTGGGCGCGTGCAGCCCGGGGGCCGTGGACCTTACCTACCGGTACGTCGACGGGGAGGAACACGTCTACGTGATGACCGTAAACGCATCCTCAGAATGGGATATCGGTGGCGCCGGTGCCGGGTCGTACCGAGCCGTGTTCGAGATCACCGAGACGATCCTCGAGGAGCGGCCCGACGGGCACGAGGTCGAAGTCACGATGCATCCCGTGGAGATCGAAGAGGACGGCCTGCCGGCGCCGGGCACTGCGGATCGAACGTTCACGCTCGTCGTCGGATCGAACGGTGAGGTCGAAGACGTGGTCGATGTTGACGGTGTGCCTGCGATCGAACTCGACCCCGACGAGCTTGGCTTCATAGGCACCTATCGGCCACCGCTCCCTTTGGAAGGGGTCGAGGTCGACGACACGTGGCGCTCCAGCCAGGAGGTTCAGCTCGGGCAGGTGTTCCAGCAGGTAGCGACCACCGGGCGCCTCAAGGCCCTGGCCGAGGATGAGGCCGGTTCGCTCGCCTCGCTCTCCTACGAGGGTGGAGGGCCTTTGGTGTGGACGACCGCTCTGCCGCAGGGCAACGCCGAGATGACGGGCTCCGCCGATACGACCACCGACGCGATCCTCGAGGTCGACAACGGCCTCCTGCGCTCGGCGGTATCGAAGACCGATGGACGTTTCGAGGTCAGGGTTCTCCCCGAGGACGGCCTCCCCATCACGGGCACGCTGAACCTGACCCTCGAGCTGTCCATCGAACGCCACGCCGGTTAGTCCCTCGCAGTACCGATGTCGTCGCGCCGACAACGTCGCGAGACCGGAGCGGTAAGACTGGGTGCAATACACCTAGATGAGCTCCGGCGCGGACAGAGCCCCAGTCCCCGCCGGGAGTGAAGGGAGCCCTGGATGACCACAGGACAGACGGCGACACCGGAACATTTCGCGGCCAGCGCTAGTGGTCTGCAAAAGACCTTCGGCGAGGGGCCGGCGGCCGTGCAGGCACTCCGGGGAGTCGATATCGACTTCCGAGCAGGCGAATTCACCGCGATCATGGGACCGTCCGGGTCCGGCAAGTCAACCCTGATGCATTGCTTGGCCGGCCTCGACAAGCCGAGCGCAGGCAAGGTCTTCATCGACGGGATAGACCTCACGTCGCTGAAGGACAAAGCACTGACCGAACTTCGCCGCGACAACGTCGGCTTCGTGTTCCAGGCTTTCAACCTGTTGCCTTCGATGAGCGCGGAGGACAACATCATGCTTCCCCTATCCATCGCCGGCCGTAAGCCGGAGGACGCTTGGTTCGATCGGGTCATCGATACGATCGGTCTGCGAGATCGCCTCTCCCACCGCCCGTCAGAGCTGTCGGGCGGCCAGCAGCAGAGGGTCGCGGCCGCCAGGGCCTTGATGTCCCGCCCTGCGATCGTCTTCGCCGACGAGCCCACCGGGAACCTCGACAGCAACTCCTCCACCGAGGTCCTTGGGTTTCTCAAGGCTTCGGTCAAGGACATGGGTCAGACCATCGTGATGGTGACCCACGATCCCAAGGCCGCCAGCTACGCGGATCGAGTGGTGTTCCTCGCCGACGGACACATCGTCGACCAGATGGAGGCGCCGACGCCCGATGGCATCCTCGAGCGCATGAAGCATCTGGAGGTCTGAGATGCTCAAGGCAACTCTCAAGAGCTTGATGACGCACAAGTTGCGTCTCGCGATGACGGCGCTCTCGATCGTGCTCGGCGTCTCATTCGTTGCCGGTACCTACGTTCTCTCGGACACGCTCAACGCGACCTTCACCAACCTGTTCACCGATGTCTATGCAGGTGTCGATGTGAACATCCGCGGCGCACAGGAGTTCGAATCGTTCGAATTCGACGAACGACCGACCCTTCCCGAATCACTCCTCGAGGAAGTGAGGGCGGTAGACGGGGTCCTCGATGCTGAAGGGTCGGTAGAGGGCAGTGCTGCCTTCGTCGACAAGGATGGAGAGGCGATCATCCCTCAGGGCCCGCCCACGATCGGCTTCTCGTGGTCCGGGACGGGTGAGGAACCAACCAACCCGGTGAAGCTTCGGGAGGGTGGTCCCCCGACATCCCCCACCGACGTGGTGATGGATGCCAATACCGCTGAGGAGTTCGACTTCGAAGTCGGCGATCAGGTCGGTGTCATCGTCGAGGGTCCGGTTCGAGAATTCACCGTGAGTGGGATCGTGGGGTTCGGTGATGCCGACAATCTCGCAGGCGCGACTCTCGCCGTTTTCGAACTTGAGACGGCGCAAGAGCTATTCGACAAGGTCGGTGTGCTCGACACGATCGACGTGATCGCCGAGGACGGAGTCACGCAGGGGGAGCTCCAGGATCGCATCGTCGCGGCGATCGGCACCGAGTACGACGTCTCGACCGGTACCCAGATCACGAACGAGACGACCGACCAGATCCAGGAGGGCCTCGGATTCTTCAGCATCGCGTTGCTCGTGTTCGCCGCGATCGCGCTGTTCGTTGGATCGTTCATCATCGCCAACACGTTCTCGATCATCGTCGCCCAGAGAACGAGAGAGCTCGCGCTCCTGCGGGCGATCGGAGCCAGCCGCCGTCAGGTGATGAGTTCGATCCTCATCGAGGCAACCATCACCGGATTGGTGGCATCGGCTATCGGCGTGGGTGTAGGGATCCTCGTCGCCATCGGGCTGCAGAATCTCCTCGCAGCCTTCGATGTCGATCTCCCCACCGGTTCTCTGGTCATCGGCCCCAAGGCCATCGTCATCCCGATGGTCGTGGGCACCTTGGTCACCGTTATCGCCTCCATCTCACCGGCGCGGAGGGCGACCAAGGTCCCGCCGGTGGCTGCTATGCGAGAAGGGTTCACCGTCCCGGTCACCGCCGGCCGGCGGCGGCTGATCGCGGGGACGATCGCCCTGATCCTGGGCATCGCCGTACTTCTACTGGGTCTCTTCGGCGGCGGCGATGACGCCGCTTCCCTCGTTGGCCTCGGAGCGTTCCTTATCTTCATTGGTGTTGCCGCCATGGCCCCGGTCATCGCCGGCCCCCTCGCCCGCGGCATCGGATCTCCCTTCGCCCGGTACCTGAAGATCCCGGGTCGATTGGCGCGCGACAACTCGGTCCGGAACCCGAAGCGGACCTCGTCTACTGCCGCGGCATTGATGATCGGTGTCGCGCTCGTGGGGTTCATCACGATCTTCGCCTCGTCGATCAAGGCGTCTCAGACCGAACTGATCGAGGGCACGACGAACTTCGATCTCATCGTCCAGGGGCAGGGTTTCGAGGGCTTCCCGGCCGCGGTCGAGGACGCCGCCAACGAGATCCCCGAGATCGGGGCCGCCGCGGGGTTCCGCTCTGGGCCTTCCCGGATCGAGGGACAGACCGTCGGCATCCAGGGCGTTGACGTCGGGGCCGCGGCCGAGGTTCTCAACTTCGACATGGTAGCGGGGAGCCTCGCGGCCGCAGAGGACGACGGGCTGCTCGTGTCCGAGCCGGAGGCAGAAGCGCAGGGGTGGACCGTCGGCGACACGATCGAGATGCACTTCCAGGCATCGCCCCCACGTGAGGAAGAGATCAAGGGGATCTACGAGCGGAACCCACTCGCGGGGAACTACATCATGGCGCTCCCGGACTTCCAGGACGCCTACACCGAACAGAACATCCAACTTCTCTTGATCCAGACCTCCGACGGTCTCTCGCCGTCGGTCGCCCGGGCTGCGGTCGAGGCGGGACTCGAAGGCTTCCCAAGCGTGGAGATCGAAGATCAGGAGGAGTTCCTAGAGAGCTCCGCCGCCGCGGTCGACCAGCTCCTCGGACTGGTCACCGCGCTTCTGGGTCTGGCTCTGATCATCGCTTTCATCGGGATCGTGAACACCCTGGCTCTATCGATCTTCGAACGTACGAGGGAGATCGGACTCCTCAGAGCGATCGGCATGTCGCGCGGTCAAGTGCGTCGGATGATCCGATGGGAAGCCGTGATCGTCGCGATCCTCGGAGCGGTCCTCGGACTTGTCATCGGTGCGTTCTTCGGCTGGGCGATGATCATGGCCCTGGCCGACGAAGGCATCAGCGTCCTCGAGATTCCCTACCTCACCCTGATCAGCTACGTGATCATCGCGGGGATCGCGGGAGTCGGCGCGGCGGTGTTCCCCGCGCGCAGGGCCTCCAAGGTCGACGTACTGCGGGCGGTAACGGTCGAGTAGCGCGTTGTGCTCGTGGGTGAGGCGAGCTAGCTCTCGTCCTTGCCCACGAGCACATGTATCTCCACGCTCGAGGAGAGGTTGTCGGGTTTCTTCGCCACGATCCAACCGTTCTCGGAGGCGAGGGCCTCGGCCACCGGTCTCCCGCTGGACGCGGTCCAATAGATGGTCGTGACGTCGATCTCGCCGAGCGCGGTATCGATAGCGACGATGTCGAGGCCCAGCCGGGCGAGGCGGTCGGCCATCTCCTGTCCCGCCCCGGTGACGCCTCCGGTCGCGTTCAAGACCTGCGCGGTCACCCCTTCGAAGTCCACCGGCTCGTCGTCCTCAGGGGTGGACTCCTCCGAAGGCGTCGGCGTGATCACGGGTTCCGGAAGTCCCTCGGCGGTCTCACTCGGGGACGGGGCAACCGCCACCTCGGGCTGACTTTCGTCGCCACCCACCGCATTGACCGCAACCCATACGGCTCCCGCCACGATCGCGCCGACCACCAACCACGGGAACATCCCCGCAAGGATGGAACGCAGGAACGGAAGGTTGCCTGGAGCGGAATGTCGGCCCATGGGTTACCTCACCCTCGCCCGCGGCGAGGTTAGTGCCACTAGCGCTTGCTGTTAGGGACGTACTCGGTGCCCAACAGCCGGGCTACACGCTGACGCTTCCGGTAGGTCCGGAGTCGCTTGAGACGTTTGACGAGGATGGGGTCGTAGGCGAGGGCCGAAGGATGCTCGATCAGCTCATTGAGCAGTTGGTAATAGCGCGTCGCGGACATGTCGAAGCGCTCTTTGATCGCCTGTTCCTTGACCCCGGCGTGCTTCCACCACGACCGCTCGAAATCGAGGATGTCGACATCCTGCTCGGTCAGTTCCGCGGGGTTTGCGCTGCTCTCAGTCATGGAGCCCAGGTTAGCGGGGGCCAGACCGCTACCGGCGGATTTACGGGAAGAGGCCGCGGGTCAGATGTGCCTCGGCCACACGCCCGACCCCGATCCAGTGGGCCGCCTGGCGCATCGTGAGGTCCTTAGCCAACGCCAGCTCGTAGACCTCATCGAAGGCCTTCTCCATGATGAGGCGCAGGCGGTCGTTGACCTCATCCTCGGTCCAGAAGTACGCCTGGATATCCTGCACCCACTCGAAATAGGAGACCGTCACACCGCCCGCGTTGACGAGGATGTCCGGGACCACGAAGATCCCCCGTTCCTGGAGGATCCGGTCGGCCTCGAAGGTCACCGGACCGTTGGCCGCCTCGCAGACGACCCGGGCCCTGATGCGGTCGGCGTTCTTGACGGTGATCACGCTCTCGATCGCAGCCGGGATCAGGCAGTCACAATCGACCTCCAGAAGTTCCTCGTTCGTGATCGGATCGGCGCCCGGGTATCCGACGATCGAACCCGCCTCACGCTTGTGACGGTTGATCGCTTCGGGGTCGAGTCCCCTCTCCTTGTAAACACCACCCTCGACATCGGAGATCGCTACGACCCGGCAGCCCGCGTCGTGCAACAGCTGAGCGAGGAAGCCGCCGACCTTCCCATGGCCCTGGATCGCGACGCTTACTTCCTCGATCCCCAGGCCGCGCCGCTTCAGAGTGGCGAATAGCATGTACATGACGCCACGCGAGGTCGCCCCTCCGCGGCCCTTGGAGCCGCCGATCGAAACCGGCTTGCCGGTCACCACTCCGGGAACCGAGTACCCCTGATTCTGTGAGTAGGTGTCCATGATCCACGCCATGATCTCCTCGTCGGTGTTCATGTCGGGGGCCGGGATGTCGCGTTCCGGGCCGATGAAGGGGAGGATCTCCGAGGCGTAGCGGCGCGTCATCCGCTCAAGTTCCGCCCGGCTGTGGTTCTTAGGATCGACCGCGACGCCACCCTTCGCGCCGCCGAACGGGATATCTACAACCGCGCACTTCCACGTCATCCACATCGCGAGGGCTTTGGTCTCGTCGAGTCCCACCATCGGATGGAACCGGAGCCCGCCTTTGGCCGGTCCGCGCGTGACATTGTGGTGAACCCTCGTGCCTTCGTAGACCCGCGTGGAGCCGTCGTCCATCCGGAACGGAACCGACACGATGAGAGCGCGTTTCGGGGTCCTTAGGATCTCGTGAACGCCAGGGGCCAGACCCATGAGCTCAGCGGCCTCATCGAGTTGCGCCAGAGCGGTTTCCCAGGCCGAGTCTCGCTCCGGCCCGAGAGGGACCTCCAGCGGCTGGATCTTCATGTCATCGGTCAATGCTCGACTCCGTTGTCGTTGTCCGTGTGGCCTTTAGTTCGAGCTGGAGACAGGAGTCGAACCTGCGACCTGCCGATTACAAATCGGCTGCTCTACCAACTGAGCTACTCCAGCATCCTGCAAAGGGTATCCCCAGGAAGGGTCCGGGGACATCATTAGGGCTACCCAGCCTCGCGCTCTGTTCGGTCGCCGAGATGCTCCTCGAGTTTCTTCTTGATCCTTTGGAGCGCGTTGTCGATCGACTTCACGTGGCGCCCCAGGATGTCGGCGATCTCAAGGTAGGACTTCCCGTCCATGTACAGCCGGAGGACCTCAACCTCGAGAGCGGAGAGAACCTCGCCCATCGAAGTCCTGATGCGCTCGATCTCTTGAGAAGAGATCACGAGTTCTGCCGGATCGCTGATCTCAGTGCCCACGATCGCCTCTTCGTAGGACACGCTGTCGGTGCCCTCATCGCCGAGTGGCTTGTTGAGCGAGACGTAGGAGTTGAGCGGGGCGTGCTTCTGCCTCGTGGCCGTCTTGATCGCCGTGATGATCTGGCGCGTGATGCACAGCTCTGCGAATCCCCGGAAGGCCGAACTTCTGTCGGAGCGGTAATCCCTGATCGCCTTGAAGAGGCCGATCATCCCCTCCTGAACGATGTCCTCACGATCGGCTCCGGCGAGGAAGTAGGTCCGGGCCTTCACGCGGGCGAAGTGGCGGTAGCGATTCAGGAGGACATCTATGGCCCGGTCGTCGCCCGCCCGAGCCAGCTCGACGAGGTCTTCATCGTCGAGATCGGACAAGGATCTACCCAAAACGGACATATCTATCCATCCCTAGAGCGCGCGGTGATTCGCAGGGTACCGGAACGTCATACAACGACTATCGAACGACTCGTCTCGCAACTTCAAACATAGCTACGGCTCCCGCGACCGCAACGTTGAGCGACCCGAGCCTTCCCGAGGTGGGGATCTTCACGAGCTGATCGCACCGCTCGCGGATGCCTTTCGAGATTCCCTTGTCCTCCGCACCGAGCACGAGACCCACCGGTGGCTCCGCGAGTTCGCTGGTCCAGATGTCCTCGACCGCCTTCTCGTCAAGGCCGAGTATCCAGATGCCGGCCGCCTTCGCCTGGTCGATCGCTCCCCCAAGGTTCGTCACGCGCGCAACGGGCACGACTTCGGCCGCTCCCGCGGAGACGCGCCTCACGGTGCTCGTGACGGCGGCGGAGCGATGCGACGGGATCACCACCCCCGAGAAGCCTGCCCCATCAGCGGAACGGAGAAGGGAGCCGAGGTTGTGAGGATCGGTGACCTTGTCCACGAACAGCAGCTGGGGAGATTCGAGTTCGAGCAGACGCTGAAGTGGGACGTAGCGGTAACGACCCGTGACGGCTACCACCCCTTGGTGATTCATCCCGCCGACGATCTTGTCTATCTCGACCTTCGGCACGGTGCGGATCGGTACCGCCGCAGCGTTCGCGAGCTTCCGTATGTCCCCGATCAGGGATGAGGGATCGAGTTCGCTGGCAACGAGGATCTTCTCGGCCGGCCTACCCGCGCGGAGGAGTTCCAGGACGGGGCGCCGTCCCGCGAGGAACGAACCTTCATCGTTCTCGGGGCGATTAGGTCGAGGCACCGATACGCCAGCGCGTTCCGGAAGGAGTGTCCTCGGCAACGACACCGAGCTCGGTGAGCTTGTCTCGGATCGCGTCGGCCCTTTCGAAGGCCTTCTCGGCGCGCGCCTTCTCGCGCATCTCGATAAGGAACTCCACCAACCCGGCAACGAGAGCGTCGGATGCGCCTGCGGAGACCTCGAAGCGGAATCCCAACACGTTGGTCAACTCCAGGAACGTCGACGTTAGATCGATCAGCCTCGTACGCGCCTCGGCGTCCCCCGCATGGGTCGCTTCGAGTGCCCGGTTGGCGTCCCGAACGAGATCATGCACCGCCGCGAAGGACCCTGCGGAATTGAAATCCTCATCCATCGACTCGATGAACCGGATGACGAACTCGGCCCCCGGCCCCTTCGGCACCGCCTCGCCGATCGGACGCCTCGGGTGATCGGGGGCCTCGGGCATGTCGGTGCCCAGCGAGTGTTGCGCGGAGGTGAGGAAGGTCGACCACCGCTCGTAAGCTGCGGTCGAGTCTGCGATGACCGACTCGGAGAATGCAACCTGCGATCGGTACGAACCGGATAGGGCCCAGTAGCGAAGGACCGGTCCGCCGAAAGTCTCGATCGCGTCGTGCGCCAGCACCACGTTGCCGAGTGACTTCGACATCTTCTCGGTCCCCATCTGCACCATTCCCGCGTGCATCCAGTGGCGCACGAACTCGCCCCCGAGCAAGCCCTCCGCTTGAGCGATCTCGTTCTCGTGGTGCGGGAAGATCAGATCCGTTCCTCCGCCGTGGACGTCGAAATCCATCCCGAGGTACTTGGTCGACATCACCGAGCACTCGATGTGCCATCCGGGGCGTCCCGGCCCCCACGGTGAATCCCACGAAGGCTCGCCATCCTTGGCGGTCTTCCACAGGGAGAAGTCGAGTGGATGACGCTTGCCCGGCATCGGCTCAACCCGCTCTCCGGCGCGCATGTCCTCGAGAGTGCGACCCGACAGCTTCCCGTACCCCTCGAATGCCTCGACCGAGTACCAGACGTTGCCGTCGGACTCGTAGGCGATCCCCTTGTCCACGAGCCCCTCGATGGCAGCCACCATGTCGCCGATGTGGTCCGTCGCCTTGCTCACGATGTCGGGGGTCTCCGCGCCCATGGCGGCCAGATCCTCCTCGAAGGCCCGCGTGTACTTCTGGGTGATGCCTTCGGGCGGGATCTTCTCGATCTTGGCTCGCTCGATGATCTTGTCGTCGACGTCCGTGTAGTTCATCACGTAGGTGACGTCGTAGCCGCGGAAGTCGAGATAGCGGCGGATGAACTCGAACCACAGCATCGTCCGCGCGTTACCGATGTGGATGTAGTTGTAAACGGTCGGTCCACAGCAGTACATCGCGACCTTGCCCTCTTCACGGGTCTCGAAGGGGATGACGTCGCGCGCCATGGAGTCGAAGATCTTGATAGTCATGGACGCACTTTATTCTCCAGAGCGACCACGGCCATCGCAGCGATGCCCTCGCCCCGGCCGGTGAAACCAAGACCGTCGGTCGTGGTCGCCTTCACCGAGATCACGTCGACGGGAACCCCGAGCGCTCGAGCGAGGTTGGCGATCATCTCGTCTCGGTGCGACGAGAGGCGCGGGCGCTCGGCGATCACGGTGGCGTCAACGTTCCCCACCTGGTAGCCGGCCTCATCCACCCGGCGCATCGTCTCGGTCAGGATGTCGAGGCTCGACGCGTCCCTCCACTCATCGGTGGCCGGGAAGTTGCTTCCGAGGTCGCCGAGGCGTGCGGCACCCAACAGAGCGTCGGCGATCGCATGGCTGAGCACATCGGCATCGGAATGGCCGGAGAGCCCCGCGTCGTGAGGGACCTCGACCCCCCCGAGAACGACCGAATCACCTTCCAGATCGAAAGCGTGCACGTCGAACCCCTGTCCGATCCTCATCCGGACCCCTCGATGGTGGCGAGGAACGCCTCGGCCAGAGCGAAGTCTTCGGCGTAGGTGATCTTCAGGTTGCGATTGTCGCCCGGCACGACAGCCACGGTCCCTCCATAGGATTCGAGCAGTGCCGCGTCATCGGTGACCTCGAAACCGTCGGCCAGAGCGCGGGCGTGTGCGTCCTTGATGACGCTCGAGCGGAATGACTGAGGGGTCTGGGCCCGCCAGAGATCCTTCCGATCGACGGTACCCGCTACCTCACTGCCCTCGACCCGCTTGATCGTCTCGTCCACCGGCGCCGCGATGATCGCCCCCTCGTGATCGGCCAGCGCATCGAGGGTCGCGCCGACCATCTCCTTAGTCAGGAAGGGCCTGACCGCATCGTGGATCACCACGACCTCCGAATCGATCTTCTCGAGGCCGTTGCGCACGGAGGTCTGGCGATCCGGCCCGGCGGGGGCCAGGATCACTTCCGCTCCGAGGGTCGTGCGAACGAGATCGTAGAACTCATCGAGAGCCACTACGACCACGGGATCGCAACCGGCCGCGCGCAGGGCGTCGTAGGACCACGCGATAACGCTTCGGCCCGCGAGGGGTCGGAATTGCTTGGGGATGTGGTCCTCATCGGACCGGGCACGCTCTCCGCGGCCGCCCGCGACGAGGATCGCTGCAGGCTGCGAGGAGGGAGTTATCCCAGGACCTCGTCCAGCATCTTCTCGGCGGCTTCCTCGTCACAGTTCTTCGAGAAGGTCAACTCCGACACCAGGATCTGGCGTGCCTTGGTGAGCATCCGCTTCTCGCCTGCCGAGAGGCCCTTCTCCTTGTCGCGCTGATGGAGGCTACGAACGACCTCGGCGACCTTGTAGATATCACCCGAGCGGAGCTTCTCGACGTTGGCCTTGAACCGGCGGGACCAGTTGGTGGTGTTCTGGGTGGGCTCGTTCTTCTGGAGGACCTTGAAGACCTTCGGCATCTCTTTCGCCGGCGTGACATCTCGGAGCCCAACCTCTTCGGTGGAGTCCACCGGGACCATCAGGGTCAACTCTCCGTAGGCCAACTGGAGGATGAAGTACTCCCGCTTCTCGCCGAACATCTCCTTGTCCTCAAGACGCTCGATCACGGCTGCACCGTGGTGCGGGTAAACGACCTTGTCCCCTACTTTGAAGCCCACGTAGAAATACCTCCTGCCTTCCGGCGCGTAGCATCGCCTGCGCCTCTGAACCGAGATTCCTCCGGCCGACACCCGGCCGAACAGATTCACAAGGATAACACGAGGGAAAGTCTGGGGGCCGGGCGAGCGAAGTGTGCGAGTGATGGCTCCCAGACTTTCCCGAGTAGAGGGACCTCTGGGAACTTAGCCCGCGTCGACCGCTTGCAGCGTGGCGCCGAGTTCACGCGTTGCCTCTAGGACATCGGAAACGGCGATGCACCGGATACCTCTCGGAACCCGTGAGACGCCGTTGGGCACGATCGCGCTCTCAAAGCCGAGACGTGCGGCCTCGGACAGCCGGCGTTCGATCCCGGGAACGCGCCTGACCTCGCCGCCGAGGCCTACCTCGCCCATGACGACCATCTCGGCGGGCACCGGGCGCTTTCGGGCCGCGGAGACGAGAGCCAGCGCGATGGCGAGATCCGATGCCGGTTCCTTGACCGCCAGGCCCCCGGCGGCCGCCGCAAAGACATCGAGTTTGTGGAGCTCGACGTCCGCGTGCAGCGACAGCACCCCGAGCAGGAGACTGAGGCGCCGGGGATCGAGCCCGATAGGAACGCGGCGAGGTTGAGCGAGGTCACTGTTGGCGACCAGGGCCTGGATCTCAACCATCAAGGG
>WHTI01000258.1 GCA_009377815.1 Actinomycetota bacterium | reverse complement strand
TAGCCAGTCGTTAAGGGGGAGCTCTATCGCAAGCGACGAGAGGTCTCCCGTATCGCGGATCGCGGTCGCAGCCTCGACCAAGGCATTGATCGCGACCCAGGCGAAGCCACCTCCGACGCTGATCCGCTGAGCCCCGGCAGCAACCATCTCGTCGACAGACAGTTCGGAAAGACGCGCGAGCACGTTGACCGGCTTCGACACGGCCTGGCAGACGGTCTCGCTCTCCTGGATACTCCGCAGGCCCGGCGCATAGAGAACGTCTGCTCCCACCTTTTCGAATGCCTGGAGACGGGTGATCGTGTCGTCCAGGTCGGGATTGCCACGGATGTGATTCTCGGCCCGAGCAGTAACCATGAACGGAAAGGCAAAGCCGTGAGCCATCTCTGCGGCCGCGGCAACCCGTTCGACGGCCTGGGAGAGCCCGTAGAGATGCCCGGCGGGATCGTAGTCCTCGATCGATCCCCCCACCGCGCCGGCCTCGGCCACGAGCAAGATCGCGCGTGCCGCGCTCTCCGGGTCGGCGCCGTAACCGTTCTCCAGATCGACCGAGAGCGGGAGATCGGTGGCCCCGTCGATGACCCCAGCGTGTGCGACTACCTCGTCCAAGGTCGCGCTCCCATCCAGTCGTCCGAGGGTGAACGCGAGGCCCGCACTCGTGGTGGCTAGAGCCTTGAAGCCGAGCGCGGCCAGCACGCGGGCCGAGCCCGCATCCCAGGGATTGGGCATGACGAACGGATCGCCGGCGTGCAGCGCCTGGAACTCGAGGGCCTTCCTCTCTTGCCTATCCATTGGGCACCAGTATCCGGGTCGGGGTGTAAGTATCGTAGACGCCTAGATGGCTCGACGCTCCACCGTCATGACAATCCCTCCGTCGCTTCGGGACTCGACGGACTTGACTCCGTGCCCGAGCATCCGCGTTAGGGAAGGCAGATCCTCTTTAGCTGCGGGATCCCGCGCCACCACCTCCAACAGGTCGCCCGGGGCGATCGCCTCGAGGCGGCGCCGGAACTCCTCCGCCAACCCAGTCGCGCATCCCATGTTGCCTGCGTCGAAGTGATGGATCGCTCCCACCTTTGCCCCCTCGGCGTGGCTCGTGGCACCCTCCGGCCCGGCCGACTTCTCGCTCGCGACGCGCGCCTTGATGACGATTGACGTTGCCACCGAGTCGTGCCGTTCGACCGGTATCAGCTTTCTCATAAGGGCGATCAGCTCTGGCGTGAACAGCGGATACTCGGCGCAGTCGTCGATGCCGAACGGCTGACGGCTGACGACCCGAATCTCTCCGAACCCCGCCCTCTCGAGCTTCTCTAGATAGAGGCGCTCCGTCAGGACGCCGGCCACGCAGCCCGCCCACGCCGCGGGATGGGTGAGCACCTCGGGGGGCAGTTCCTCATCTTGCATCGTCAGGTCGGACATGCACAGACCACCACCGGCTCGCAACACACGGGCGCATTCCGCGAGGGCCCGAGATTTCCTCGGGGACAGATTGATGACACCGTTGGCGATCACGTGGTCGACGCTCGCGTCTGGCAACGGGATCGCCTCCATCTCGCCCTCGAGTGTTTCCAGGTTGTGGAGTCCCGCCTCTACGGCCGCCGAAGCGGTGCGAGAAAGCATCTCGGGAAGGAAGTCCAGCGCGATCACGCGCCCTTGAGGACCAGTGATGCCGGCCGCGATGATCGAGTCGATGCCTGCACCACAGCCAACGTCGAGGACGATTGAGCCGGGCACGATCTCCGCGTGGCGCAGGTGATTGCCGACTCCGAGAGCCCTGGACGCGGCAGACCGCGGCACGTTGGCGAGGTCCTCGCGCGAATACAGGCGGGAAGCAACGGAACTGGTGGCGGAGCCGATGGCGCGATACGCATCACGAACCATCTCTCTTATCTCAGCAGACTGCATCAGGTCCCGGTCCATTCAGATTCCTAGAGTTCGTCGAGGTAGGAGGTCAGGAGAGTGCGCGCTTCGGCCGGAAGCTCCTCAGACGCGTGCGCTCGCAGGAACCCTCTCAGTTCTCCGGCGAACTCCAGCTCCCCACAGCAACGCCGGCAAACACCGAGGTGCTCTTCCAGCGCGGTTCGTTCAGGCCCCGCTACCTCGCCATCGAGGAAGCTCCATAGTTGTCTGACGGCATCCGAGCAAGTGATCATCGGGCCCCTTCCTTCAGTAATCCGTTCTGGACCGCGTAGGTCCACATGCGGCTCTCGAACAACTTCCGCCCTCGATGGAGCTGAGCCAGCACCGTTCCGAGGGGGCGCTCCAATAACTTCGCCACCTCTTTCGCGGAGAACCCATCCATGTAAACGAGGACGAGCGGGATCCTGTAGATATCCGGGAGGCTCCCAAGCACCTCTCGCACGTCCTCCTTGCCGAACTGGTGCAGGAAGTCGAGATGCAAGGAGTCGGAGTAGGGAAAAGGATCGTCTTCGGCGATCTTTCGATACAGCGAGAATTCCTCAACGTCATCGATATTGACCTCGAGCGGCTGCCTGGAGCGTGCCCGACCTCGGTCACGACAACAGTTGACGAGGATGCTCACCATCCACGCCGGAGCGGCGGACTCGTCATCGAGCTGGTCGAACCGCCTGAACGCCTTGAGCAATGACTCCTGGACGATGTCCTCCGCATCGTTCCCCACCAAGCGTCTTGCGATCGAGTAGAGGCGCGG
>WHTI01000119.1 GCA_009377815.1 Actinomycetota bacterium | reverse complement strand
GGTGAGGTGGGGTGGGCCGTCGACCTCCGAGACGATGGCCTCGTTGCTGCGAGCGCGCTCCGCGCGCCGGGTCGCAACGCTCGGTCCGGTGGGGGTTGGGTGGCACGAGGAGCTGTCGTCGGCCGCCGAGCTGGTGGCGGTCGACCGCGACTACACGAGACTCCGGATGATCAAGTCCCTCGAGGAGATCGAGTTCCTGCGTGTGGGCGCGCGGATGAGCGACGGCGCGATGGCGGCCCTGCAGCGAACGGCGCGCCCGGGTATGAACGAGCGGGAGCTGGGCGCCGAGGTCGAATCCGCCTACCTGTCCGACGGCGGGGTCAACCACATCCACTACTTCGGAGCGACGCCGATGGCCGAGCCGTCGTTATGCGTTCCGTCGCAGTATCCGTCGACGCGCGCCCTCCAGGCAGGGGACGCCGTGACCGCGGAGATCAGCGCGGCGTTCTGGGACTATCCGGGTCAGGTCCTGCGAACCTTCACGGTCGAGGCCGATCCGACACCCCTCTACGAGGACCTACATGCGGTGGCCGACCGCGCCTTCGATGCGATCTTCGAGGTGCTTCGACCGGGAGCCAGTCCCCACGACGTCGTGGAAGCGGCAACCGTGATCGACGATGCCGGTTACACGATCTACGACGATCTCCTCCACGGCTTCGGGGGTGGCTATCTGCCCCCGATCCTCGGCACCAGGAACCGGACGATCGAGGAGCTGCCGGACATGACGTTCGAAGCGGACATGACTGTGGTGGTGCAGCCCAACGTGATCACGATGGACGAAAGCGCCGGGGTTCAAACCGGTGAGCTGGTGTGGATCACCGAGGAAGGAGCGGAACGTCTGCACGCGTTCCCGCGCGGCCTAGGTCGCGCTCCCGGCGGCGGCTGAGCGCGCGGTCCCGGAAAGTGGTTGCGGTGGTGGTCCGGTTGACGCCCTGACCACGAGCTCAGGCTCGAGGAACACGGTGCGAGGAGAGGCGTCGGGATCGGAGATACGCAGCAGCAGCAGGTCGGCGGCGTTCCAACCGATCTCGTAGTGGGGGATGCGGATCGTCGACAGGGGAGGACGCAGTTTGTCGATGAACGGCATGTCGTTGTAGCCGATCACGCTGATGTTCTCGGGACACCTGAGACCCTCTTCGGCGAAGACGTCGTAGCAGCCGAGCGCCAGCAGGTCGTTCCCTGCCACGATCGCGGTCATCGAGTTGTCGGCCGCGAGCAGTTCCCGGCAGACGCGCGCCCCTTCGTCTTCGGTGAAGGCCTCGCCGAATCCGATCAGGCGTCGATCGGCCTCGAGCCCGGCCCCCTCCATCGCGGCGACGAACCCTTCGTAGCGCGCCTTTCCGGTCGAGAAGCGCTCCGGTCCTCCGATGTGACCGATCCGGGTGTGACCCAGACCGACGAGATGCGAGACCGCGAGCTGTGATCCTCCGCGGTCCCGACCGACGACCGCGAACGCGATGGCCGTTTCGATCGTTCGGTTGACCATGACGATCGGGACGCGTGCCGCGAGCGCATCCTCGACGAGGGGATCTTCCCTATCGGCCGTGGCCAGGATGAAGCCCTCCACCTGTCGGTCGCTCATGGTTTCGAACAGGAGGCGTTCCTTGGTGGGGTCGTTGTCGGAGTTGGCGAGCAGGGCGGTGTAGCCCTCCTCCCGGAGGCGATCCTCGATCCCCCGGACGATGGGCGGGAAGAGCGGGTTGGTGAGGTCCGGGATCAGGACCCCGATCGTCTCGGAGCGATTGGTCTTCAAGCCCCGGGCGATCGGGTTGGGGCGGTAGCCCAGCTCGCGGGCGGCCTCGAGGACCTTCTTGGCGGTGGCCTCGTTGACCAGGGCCCTGGTGCGGCTGTTCAGGGCACGGGATGCGGTCCCCGGGTGGACGCCGGCGTGCTTCGCCACATCTCTGAGCGTGACAGCGGTGAATGCCACCGCGCGGCTCCCTTCCGGCCTCGGGGGTGTCCTATGCGAACGATTGTAGCGAGGGAAGCCACTCCTCACCCTGATCTGGCTTGACAGTCTCGGAGATCCAAGACCTATACTGCAATCGTTTGCTGTCGCAATTCTAAGGGAGGGTTGATGGGCCCCGAGGGGACTACGAAACACCGGCTGGGGTGGATCGGGGCCGGACGCATGGGGAGCGCTCTCACCGAGCGGCTCCTGGCGGCGGGATGCGACGTCGGGGTCTACAACCGCACCCGGTCGAAGGCCGAGCCCCTCGAGGCGCTCGGCGCCACCCTGGTCGATCATCCGTCCGACCTCGCCGACCGGGACATCGTGTTCTCCATGGTGGGGGGCAACGACGACTTCCTCGAGGTGACGACCGGTCCCTCGGGGGTCCTGTCCGTCGAGGGGACCGCCCCCAAGATCCTGATCGACTCGACCACCGTGTCCGCCGAGGTCTCCACTCAGGTGCGGGCTTACTGCGACAAGACGGGGACGGCCCTGCTGGCGGCCCCCGTGAGCGGTAACCCGAGTGTGGTCAAGGTGGGTCGTCTCACCTTCGCGGTGTCCGGCCCGCAGGCGGCCTTCGACACCGCGGCGCCCTACCTCGATCTGCTCGGAGCGGGCGCCTCCTATGTGGGCGATGGGGAGCTGGCCCGCCTGGTGAAGATCTGCCACAACCTCTTCCTCGGCGTCGTCGCCCAGTCGATGGCCGAGATCACCGTGCTGGCGGAGAAGGGTGGGGTCTCCCGCCACGCGTTCCTCGACTTCATCAACAACAGCGTGATGGGATCGACCTTCTCCCGCTACAAGACCCCCGCATTCGTGACCCTGGACATGACCCCGACCTTCACGCCGGTCCTCCTCCTCAAGGACTTCGACCTCGGGATGGCGGCGGGCAAGGAGCTGAACGTCCCCCTCCCGGTGACGGCCGCCGTACGCGAGCTGGTGATGGGACTATTGGGACGAGGTATCACCGGTGAGGACTTCGCCGTGCTCCTGAGGATCCAGGCGGAGGCCTCGGGACTCGAACTCGTTCCGGAGGACGTCGACGTGGATGATGGTTTGGGGGAGGCATGACGGGGGCCGGAGAGACAACTGAGGTTCCCGCACAGAGCGAGGTAACCGGCTACGCGCCGGCGGAACTCGATCGCACCACCCGCCTCGAGCTCTACCGCAAGATGGTCGCCTTGCGTCTCTTCGAGCAACGGGCTTACGACCTCTTCTTGCAGAACCTCGTGAAGGGAACCAGTCACCTGTCCCTCGGCCAGGAGGCGGTCGCCGCCGGATTCGGCCAGGCGATGCGCGCCGATGACTACACCTTCTGCACCTATCGAGGGCACGCTCATACGCTCGTCCGCGGCGCGTCGATGACCGGAGTGATGGCGGAGTTGCTCGGTCGCAGCAACGGGATCCTCGGAGGCAAAGGTGGATCGATGCACCTCACGAGCGTTGAGCACTACGCCATGGGGTCCTACGCGATCGTTGGAGCGCACATGCCGATCGCAGCCGGCGCGGCGTGGTCGGCGATGGAACGTGATTCCGGACAGGTCGCGGTCTGCTTCTTCGGTGACGGCACGACGAACATCGGAGCGTTCCACGAGGCTTTGAACCTCGCCGTCGTGTGGAAGCTGCCGGTGGTGTTCGTCTGCGAGAACAACCTCTATATGGAGTACACGCCGATCGGCAGCGTCACCGCGGTGCCGAGCCCGGCGGCGGATCGCGCATCGGCTTACGGACTTGAGCGGGTCCTCGTAGACGGGAACGATCCCGATGAGCTCTACGGCTGCGCGTCGAGGTTCCTGGAGCGCGCCCGGGACGGTGACGGGCCCGCTCTGATCGAGGCTCTGACCTATCGCAAGGGCGGTCACTCGAGGGCCGATCCCGGCAAGTACCGGCCCGACGACGAGGTCGAGCGCTGGATGGCGCGCGACCCGATCGATCTGTACCGCGGGCGACTGCTGGAGCTCGGTTTCGGGGCCCCCGAGCTCGACGAGATCGACAGCGGCGAGCTCGCCGCGGTGGATCGAGCCACGCAAGAAGCCAAGGACGGACAGGCCCCGGACGTGGGCGCCATCGAGACCCAGGTATTCGCAGATGGAGGCAACGCATGGCGGAACTGAGTTATCGGGACGCGGTCGCGGCGGGGCTCGCTCAGGAGATGGAGCGCGACGACACCGTCTACATGATCGGTGAGGACATCGCCGCCGCCGGCGGTGTGTTCAAAGCGACCCCGGGATTGCTCGAACGGTTCGGGCCCCGGCGGGTGCGCGACACCCCGATCTCGGAAGAGGCCATCACCGGCGCTGCGATGGGGGCCGCGATGACCGGTCTGCGTCCGGTCGCCGAACTCATGTTCTCGGACTTCATCGCGACCTGCTGGGACATCATCGCCAATCAGATCGCCAAGACGCGTTACATGACCGACGGCCAGATAACCCTGCCGCTCGTGATCAGAACGGCCAACGGGGCCGGAAGCCGCTTCGGCGCGCAGCACTCCCAGAGCCTCGAGAACTGGGCGATGGCGGTACCGGGCCTCAAGGTGGTGGCACCGTCCACGCCGGCCGACGTCAAGGGGCTGCTGGCGGCATCGATCCGCGACGACGATCCCGTCATGTTCTTCGAGCACAAATCGCTGTACGCGACCAAGGGCGATGTGCCGGACGGCGAGCACGTCGAGGAACTGGGCGTGGCCAAGGTGCGCCGCGAGGGCTCGGACGCGACGATCGTGGCCCTGGCGGCGATGGTGCCCCGGGCGCTGGACGCCGCCGAGCGACTGGCGGCCGACGGCATCGATTGCACCGTGATCGACGTTCGCTCGCTCGTGCCCCTCGACACGCAGACGATCCTCGGCAGCGTCCGATCGACCAGCAGGTTGTACACGGTCGAGGAGAACCCCCGCCTGTGCGGGTGGGGAGCTGAGATCGCTTCGATCGTGGCCGAAGAATTGTTCTACGACCTCGATGGTCCGATCGTTCGCATCACCACGCCACACGTGCCTCTCCCGGCGGCCGATGCCCTCGAGGATGCAACGCTCCCCACCGTGGAACGGATCTACCAGACGATCAAGAACAGCGATTGACGCCCCCCGGGAGGAGCGTGTGACGGTCAAGGTCGCCATCCTAGGGACCCGTTACCGGGATCTCTCCATCGAAGAGGAGATCCTGGCCCCCTTGGGCGCCGAGATCGTGCACGGCGACGGTGGATCGCCCGAGGCGATCATCGAGGTCGCTCACGGCGCCGGTGTGATCCTGGCGGGTTCGGGTCCCCGGTTCGACGCCGGGACGTTGAAGCAGCTCGAGGCGGGAGCGATCGTCCGCTACGGCGTCGGCACCGAATCCATCGATGCGGCCGCCGCCGCCGCACTGGGTATGTGGGTCGCCTACGTCCCCGACTACGGGACCGAAGCAGTGGCGGTTCACGCCCTCACCATGGCCCTGGCGGCGGCGCGCCGCCTGCAGATCGCCGACGGGACCGTCAAGGGTGGACGGTGGGGGATCGGAGACGTGCGCCCACTGCACCTGCCGTCCGCTCAGACCGCGGGCGTCGTCGGTCTCGGGCGGATCGGTCGTCGCTCCGCAGAACTCCTGGCGGGCGTCGGATACGAAGTATTCGGCCACGACCCGTTCGCCGAGACCCCCGGTATCCGGCTCGGCTCGCTGGCTGAGGCGCTCGCCGCCGACGTCGTGACGTTGCATGCGCCGGGGCGGGAGGACGGGAGCCCCTTGATCGGCCGGGACGAGATCGCCCTGATGTCCGAGGGGTCGGTGTTAGTCAACACGTCGCGCGGATCGCTGATCGACACTGCGGCACTGGTGGAGGGGTTAGAGCAGGGACGTCCTGCGGTCGCGGCCCTCGACGTGTTCGAGACCGAGCCTCCCGACGTGGAGGTCTTCGCGACGGTGCTCGACAGGGTGATCCTGACGCCGCACATGGCCTGGTATTCGGAGGAGTCGGAGCGCGACCTCAGGATCAAAGCCGCTACGGAAGCGGCCCGGATACTGGGTGGCGAGGCGCCCCTTAACGTCGCAGCTACCCCGGGAGGTTGACCCGTGACATCGATGTACGACATGACGAGCGCGGAAGTGGCGGCCGCGATCGCCCGCAACCCGCTGGCGATCATCCCCTTCGGGAGCGTCGAGCAACATGGACCGCACCTGCCGTGCGGGACCGACACCATGACCGCCGAGCTCGTGGCGAAGACGGTTGCCGCGAAGACCGACGGGCTATTCGTTCCCTTCGCCCCGTACGGCGTCACTCCGATCCACGCGGGGCATCCGGGAACGATCACGTTGCGACGCGGAACGTTCGAGGCACTGTTGCGCGATGTGTGCAGCGAGTTGATCACGATGGGCGTGCGTACCGTGGTGTTCGTCAACTGGCACGAGGTGAACAGCGCATCCCTCGATGCGGTCGCGACCGAGCTTCAGGACGAGACCGAGGCGAACTTCGTGATGGCTCAGGCCTGTTACGTCGCGCAACGCCTCTATGCCGGTGAGGGAGGGAAGCTGACCCACGGCGGAAGCATCGAGACGATGGCGGTCATGGCCCACGATCCCTCACTGGTGAAGCTCGAGGGGGTGACCGAGGCGACGCGTCCCTCCGGGGCCGAGGACCTCGACGCGATGAGGCGCTCACACGAGGTCTACGGGTTCGTGACCGACGTCACCGAGGTCGCCGACGACGGTTGGTACGGCGACCCGTGGTGGGCGACGGACGACCTCGCTGATGACTTCGCCGAGCGGGTCGCCGGGGCGATCGTCGAGCGCCTCGCGGAGATCGAACGACTGAGGGGTGGCGGCCGATGATCGTTCGGTCCGAGACCTTCAGCCTCAGGGACCTGCCCGGTCGGACGTCCGCCGACCCATTCGCCGGCATCGACGATGTCGACCTCTCGATGCGCATCGTCACTGTGGCCCCCGGTACCCGCAATGCTCACTTGCATCCCCGGTCCTACGAAGCGATGTACGTGCTCGAAGGGGCCGGGCACTTCTGGGAGGACGGGAAGGTCTCGCCGGTCGTCGCGGGGGATTGCATCCTCGTCGCCCCGAATACCCCGCACGCGACCCTCGCCGACAAGGGGGTCAAGGTGCGGCTGGCGTGCTTCTTCGCCGATCCGGATCTGAAGAACAACATCACGGAACTCGACATCATCATCGGCGACGAGAACCAGGGGAGGTAGTCATGACGGACAAAGTGCGGCTGGCTTCGGTCGGTCTCGGCCGGTGGGCCCGCGTGCTCGCGAGGGGTGCTCAGCGCGGAGACGTGATCGATCTCGTGAGCTGTTTCAGCCGGAGCGAGGACAAGCGCAAGGCGTTCCAGGAGGAATACGGGATACCGCGCTCGGCGTCGAGCTACGAGGACCTCCTCGCCGACCCGGAGGTCGAGGGCGTGATGATCACCACCCCGAACGACACCCACAGGGGAGTGATCGAGCAAGCGTTAGAGGCGGGTAAAGCCGTCTACACCGACAAGCCCATCGCCAACACGATGGAGGACGCCGCCGCGATCGCGCGGGTGGTCAAGGCGAGCGGGAACGTCTTCGCGGTGGGTCACAGCGCGCGTCGACTGTCCGGAGCGAGGGTGATGCAGCGCTGGCTTGCCGAGGGCAAGCTGGGTGAGGTCTCGATCGCCGAGGCGAACTTCAGCAACGAGCGTGGACTCGAACTTACGCCCGACAACTGGCGCTGGTACAAGTCGAAGAGCCCGGGCGGCCCGTTGATCCAGCTGGGCGTGCACCATGCGGACAACCTCCAGGCCCTGCTGGGCCCGGTGAAGAAGGTCAATTGCACGACCAAGCGTCTTTACACGGATGCCGAGATCCCCGACGCCACGATCTCAGTGTTGGAGTTCGAGGCCGGGATGCTCGCCTATCTCGGGTGCGGGTGGGCCTCGCCCGGCGTCTACGCGCTGAACCTGCTCGGGACCAAGGCCAATCTCTTCTACGACCTCGATTTCACCCACTGGGACGAATCCCACCTGGCCGACAAGTACAGCTCGCTGAAGTCCCAGCTGCACGGGCAATCGGAGCGAGAGACCGTCGACCTCCCCGCGACCGACATGTTCTGCGAGCAGCTCGAGGAGTTCGCCCTGGCGATCCGTGGGGAGGCAAAGGTCGAGGTCGGCGCCGACGAGGCGGTGCGCGCCCTCGCGGTGATCTATGCGGCCCTGGAGTCCGACGAGCGCGACGGAGCGGCGGTCGAGGTCGCCGAGATCATCGAAGGCGCGGGCGGGATCGGATGAGGCTCGTCACTTTCGAGGTGGGAGGCGTCGCCCGCCCCGGCGTCGTCGACGGCGGGGAGATCGTCGATCTCGGCGCTTCGTTCGAGTCGATCAACGCCGTGATCCGAGGCGGAGCCGAGGCCGAGGCCCTGACGACGATCGAGGAGGTCATCGCGGCAGGGGAGCGCGTGTCGCTGGAAGGCACGAAGCTGGCCGCGCCACTCGTGCCGGAGAACGTCTTCTGCGTCGGATGGAACTACCTCAAGCACTTCGAAGAGGGGGCCGCGCAGAGCGACGAGGAGCTCCCCGAGCACCCCGCGTTCTTCTCGAAGTCCCGGACCAGCGTCACTGGCCCCTTCGACGACGTCCCCTCGCACGCAGGTGTCACCGACAAGCTGGATTGGGAGGCGGAGCTGGCCGTGGTGATCGGGACCCGGGGACGGGATCTCACTCCGGAGAACGCCCTCGAGCATGTCTTTGGCTATACCGTGGGCAACGATCTCTCGGCCCGTGACCTGCAGCGCCGGCACGGGGGACAGTGGATCAAGGGCAAGAGCCTCGATGGAACCTGTCCGCTGGGTCCCTGGATCGTGACCCGCGACGAGATCGCCGATCCGCAAGATGTCGTGGTCTATTCGTCGGTGAACGGGGTCGAGAAG
>WHTI01000060.1 GCA_009377815.1 Actinomycetota bacterium | reverse complement strand
GAGATCGGGAGGCAGCAGCAACGATTGATCTCGTTCCACCGGGACAAAGCCGTGAGCCATGGAACCTCCTTGGGGTCCCCTCAAGTCTGCCGGTTCGAGGCCCAGAACGCGAGCCTTTCCGCCCATTTCGCGACAGGCTCCGAAGGGCCGGCTTTTCGTTGAGTAGAGGCTCGACCAGGCGGCTTCATCTATCTCGGCTTTGAGGGCTCGCTTCAGCTTCTCGTAGGGTTTGTCTGCTCCGGTGAAGTAGGCGTGGCGAACAAAGAAGGCCTCGTTGTTGTAGGCGGTGTCGATGAACCAGCAAGCGATGTCGTCGGTCGAACTGGCGCGCACCTGTCCGGTAGTTGGGTCATAGACATCAAGGCCCAGGAGCTCAACCGAGATCTGGCCATCGCCTTCGTCTTTGATCACGAGGTCGGGCTCGCCGAAGATCATGAATAGGTTTCCGGACCCGGTCTTCTTCAGAAGCTCGTCGCCCATCGCCAGGTCTGGGTTCATGCGGACGACCTCGACGCGGAGCTTTCCGTACTCCTTCCTCTCCTCGTTGACGTCGGGATCGAAGGCAAAGCCACACACGACGAGCAGGTCGAAGGCGACACCCTTCACGGCTTCCATCGCTGCCTTCTTAATCTGGGTCTTCCCAACGGTTCCGTGTTCGGGTCCAACCGACACCGCCACCCGACGAACGCTTCCATCCTTGTCGGTGTAGTCACCCTCGGCATGGAGCCAGCCCTGCCCGGCGTAAGGCGCGAGGCGGTCGAAGACCAGCTTCTCGTCCTTCTTCGTGTTACCCACTCCCGCCTTGCGGAGATTG
The DNA here is from genome assembly GCA_009377815.1 of Actinomycetota bacterium. GTDB lineage: Bacteria > Actinomycetota > CADDZG01 > CADDZG01 > WHSQ01 > WHTI01. The sequence goes on along the minus strand of WHTI01000060.1, from coordinate 14,038 downwards.
TCGATGATCGAGTCCTCGAACTGTCCTGCATCCTCGCGGATGTCGCTCCATTCGCTGACTGGTTGCTCCTGAGGGCCACCGGGAGCAGCCTCGACCGACCGGTGAGGTGAGAGATTCTCGACCGTGAACGGCCCTGTCACCCTCAGGCGTGACTTGTCCTCATGCGGCTGGTCGTAGAGCACTTCCTTGTCGGTGTGCCGTGCGATGGCCGCATCGATCTCCTCGCGCGACATCCCTTCCTTGATATCAGGGTTGTTCGCGATCGCACTCGAGGTCACGTGCGGCTCGGTCTTGTACACGAACCCCTTGCGGACGTCATCTCCGAACGGCCCGTCCGCTGCGATCTGTTCCTCAACCTCAGCCTGCTTCTTCGCGCCGTCCGGAGAATCGGCCAGAAGGTAGTAAGGGAATCGGCCGGTCATGAGGCGAGTTCGCGCGAGAGCAAGCGCAACCCGAGAGGTGTCGATCGTGATCCATCGTCTACCCCATTGTTCAGCAACGAAAGCCGTGGTGCCAGAGCCGCACGTCGGATCAAGTACTAAGTCCCCAGGATCTGTAGTCATCAAGATGCAGCGCTTGACCACCTCCGTATTGGTTTGCACTACATAGATGGGATCAACCGCCCCACCAATCCAGTCCCACCAATTCTCGACGCGCTGATACGGAAAGTCCGCGAAATACCTCCGGTATCGCCACGTCTTCCCTGTGTCTACCAGCCGATCAGCCCAAGCCAAGCGCTGCATACCTGGAGGTGAATCATCAGGTGACTGAGCAGTGTGTTTCCAGCAAAGACCCGCCTTTGGTTCATAGATCTTGCCGTCCCAACCAAAGGGAACCGATTGGTTCTTCCGAAAACCGCCGACGGTCAAATCCATCGTAGTGAAAAGAGCGGCACCAGGGACGTCGCGTACCAGGTCGGAAGGACGTATCCGGTAGTCAACCGTCTGACCATCAGGGCGCGGAACCGCGGACAGCGGGACATCTGAGCCATCGGGCAATTCAACTCGGCTAAAGGTCTGCAAGACCTCCTCGTCATACGGTCGACGCAAGAAAAGCTGGTGGTACTTCGGACCGGCCCCATGGTCGCCTCGAGGAGCCTTCGAGTACCAAAGCAAATAGTCGTTGATCGTGTCCATGTATCCGCTCCGCTGACCAGCCTTCTTCTTCACAAGAATCGTCACAACTAGGTTTTCGCTGCCGAACACCTCATCCATCAAGGAGCGGACTAGGTGCACGTTCTCGTCACCGATCTGAACGAAGATGCTGCCGCTCTCTGTTAAGAGTTCTCGCGCAACTACCAGTCTGTCGCGCATGTAACTGAGATAGCTGTGGATGCCCAGCTCCCAGGTGTCACGGAACGCTTTCACCTGCTCGGGTTGGCGCGTGACATCCTCGACCTTGCCGTCCTTGACGTCGCGCTTGCGTGTTGATACCTGCCAGTTCGATCCGAATTTGATGCCGTAGGGCGGGTCAAGGTAGATCATCTGGACCTTGCCCTTGAGACCTTCCTTCTCGGCGAGCGATGTCATAACGGCGAGGGAGTCGCCAAGGATCATGCGGTTGGCCCAGTTCTGCTCGTGCTTGTAGAAGTCGACGAGCTCGTCGAACTCGATGCCGTCGAAATCGTCGAAGAGGGTCATCTCCGGCTCCAGATCGCCTTCTCTGGCGGTCTTGCGGAGGTTCTCGACCAGCACCTTCGGGTTGATCTTCTCTTGGATGTAGATGGGGACCACAGGAACTTCGAGGTCCTGCGAATCCTGTTCGTCCTTGCCCTTCCAGACGAGCTGCGGGTCGAGTGATGTATCGCGCGGGTAGAGCATCTTCTTGGGCGACTCCTCGTCCTCTTTGACGAAGTCGCTCAGCTCTTGCGTCGGGATGTTCGAGCGCTTGTCCTTGTGGACGGTCGTCTCGACCGGGGTAGAACCGGACTTCTTCGTCGTTCGTCGCGCCATCGCTCTAGCTTTCCTTTCCTGCGCTCACCGGTTGAAGAGCGCGCCTATCTTCGAATCTCGCAGACAGATCGGCTCGCGCTTCTTTCATCTTGGCTGTGATCGTTTCGGCGAGGTCATCGTGCGGGTTCGAAATCTCGAGGAAGAACCACTCACCGAACGCGCCGTGGTTGTTCACCGCCGGGATCCACAGATCACGCGTCGTATCGACCTTTGCCTTCTTGTCACGCAGGTTCTGCCCAGAGACCTCGAGGACCATGTTGAGGTACTGAGGGCTGCCGTCATCCCCCACCGTTCCGTCGTCGAGGCGAACGATGAAGTCGGGGATGTAGGAGCGCTCGTCGCCGTCAATCGCATAAGGAATCGTGAAGCCGAGGCCGTGGTTCTTCACGTACGCATCGACCTCCGGCATGCCGTCGAGCACCTGGGCAGCCTTGAGCTCCCATCCTGAGTCACCTACCACGTGGCTGACGTGGCACTTGTCCTCGCTGGTCGGCCAGGTCGACTTGGTGGTATCGAAGTCGACGTAGCGGGAGCTCCCGGTGGGCTCGTAACCATGCAGGCGGGGCTTTAGGAGCGGTTCGAGACCGGGTGAGTGAGCGATCGCCTTGTGAATCTTGTCGGCAGCGTCGTAGCGATAGCGGGTGAGGTTCAAGAGTTGCGGGAAGCAATCGGACGCACAGACAAGGCACTCATCGATCCACCGGAGGACGATCCTGAGCACCTGGGGGAAGAGATAAGGGCGGTCGTTGCCATCGTCATCCCGGAAGTAGCGGTCGAGCACGTCGTTCGCGATGGCGAAGGCGATCTGACGCATCCTCAGCTTCTTCAGATCCTCCAGCGTGTCGATCGAGGAGACGCCGGCGATCGGGGCGCTCTCGGTGCTCATCGGCAGAGTCTCCGTCGTGATGGCGAGCTTCGAGGTGTCGTCGAACGTCGCGTCAAGCTGGTCGGGGGGCATCTCCCAGCGATAGCCCATCAAACGGGGATAGGTGACCTCCTTCTCGATCCGTTCTTCGAGCGCTCTCACCCGCATCACGGGCTTGGTCGGCTTGGGCTCACCATTGCCGCCGCCGGGGATGAAGGAGAACGGCACCCCGTAGACCTCGGCGTACTCGGGGTCGAACATCCCCTCCTCGTTCACTTCGTACGAGATGCGGCGAAGACCTCTCCCGACGACCTGCTCGCACAGGAGCTGGGTGGAGAACGCACGTACCCCGAGGATGTGCGTGACGGTGTTGGCGTCCCAGCCCTCGGTCAGCATCGCCACCGAGACGACGCAGCGGACGTGCTCACCGAGGCGGCCCGGCTTGCCGACGGTGTTCATCACCTCTCTGAGAAGATCTTCGTCGGTCAGTTGCTCGACGTCACGGCCGGGAAAACGCTCTCTGTACTCGGCCTTGAACTCCTCGATCTGGGTCGCGGCGAGCTTCTTGAAGGTGTCACTCATCGCCTCGCCGGACTCGAGCTGGTGGGAATCCACGAGGATCGTGTTGGGGCGTGCGGTCCAGCGGTCTCTGTCGACGTTCGAGAAGAGGTCGAGCTTTCCGGGGATCAGGACGGTCGAGCCGTCTGCACGGGCCTTCTCCCACCCGACGATGTAATCGAAAACGAGCTTCGAAACGCTGGTATTCGAGCAGACCACGATGAATACCGGCGGGGTCGAGTCGGGATGGTCAGCAAACGCCTTTTTCCATGCCTGGTAGCGCTTCTCGTAGTTACCGTAGAGCGTGAGCAGGGCACCCTCAAGCTCGTGCGGCAGCACCGGGTCTTTGCCTGCGCTGGCCGGCGTCCAACCCTTCTTCGGGAGCTCATCGCGGACGTGCACCCAGATGTCCCTGTAGGTAGGGCTCTCTCCCCGCATCGAGTCATCCTCAACGGGGACGCGAGGCACCTTGACGATGCCCGACTCGATAGCGTCGATCAGCGAGAAGTCCGATACCACCCACGGGAACAGCGTTCCTTCGCCGTAACCGGACCCGCGTAAGAAGAACGGCGTGGCAGAGAGGTCGTAGATGATCTTGACGCCGATCTTGCGCTTGACGGCCTCGATGCCGGAGATCCAGATGCGCGCGTCTTCGTCACTCTGCTTGGCCTCGCGCTTCTGGTCGGCGGAGAGCTTCTCTGTCTCCTTCTTCTCGGACGGCTTGGCCCGGTAACAATGGTGAGCCTCGTCGTTCAGGACGACGATGTTCTTCTTGTTTCCAAGCTCTCGGAGGACCCGCCGGACCATCTCACCCTCGGATTCGGTGAACGCGCCGGTCTTACCCGTATCCAGGAGCTGCTTGGTCACCTTGGACGACGCTCCCCCGCGCTCGCGACGCATGAACGCGTGGAAGTTGGTGATGACGATCTTGGCCTTGCCCAGCTCAGGGCGCAGCAAGGAAGGGACGACGTCGAGCTCCTTGTAGTAGTTGCCGGGGTCGTTCGGCAGGAGAACCCGCAAACGATCCTTGATCGTGATGCCGGGGGTCACTATCAAGAACGCGTCCGAGAAACGCTTGTCTTTCGGGTCGGCGAGCTTGTTGAGCGTCTGCCATGCGATAAGCATCGCCATGACGACGGTCTTGCCGCTGCCGGTAGCCATCTTGAGGGCGATGCGGTACAGCCCAGGGTTGTGCTCGTCGTTCGCGAGCTTGAGGGTCTGCTCGGCGCCGTGCCGCCCGAGCTTGGGAGCGATCTCGGTCAGGTAGATCGCGGTGTCGAGAGCCTCGATCTGACAGAAGAAGAGCCGACGCTCGCGCTCTTCGTCGGTCCAGTGATCGACGAGCTGACGGGTAGTCCGGGTCATGCCCACGCGCCCGCTGTCCCGCCAGATCTTTACCTCGCTCCGGACCTGATTGATGAAGTCGTTCTCCTTCATCCGCTCTTTGGTCCATCCGGTGTCAAGGGCTTGCTGCACGCCTTTCTTTTTGGGCTGGGCGATAGGCACGAAGTAGGTGGAGGCACGCCGGGAATCGTCGACGTCGCTCGTGATGCCGTTCTCGTCGAAGCGGAAGTGCCGCTTGGGCTCGCTATAGGGCGAGTTGAGGATCGGATTCTCAATGGCTACGCCCGTCAACAGCCCTCCCCCACTCGTCTGGCCTAGCTTGTCCTAGGCGACCGTGCTGAACGCTCCATCCTTACCGAATCAGAGCTTGCCCGTAGGCGCAAACGAATCATGATCAGCAAGTCGAGCCTACGCGCCAGGTTCTGGGCCCGAGCTCCTTCTTCACCCATCACTCGCCTCCCATCGCCGATCGCTGGCTCTCTAGCAGGGCCGGTACCGACCGCAAGGGCGCTCCGTTCCTCGGTTCCCTCCGGTACTCGCGTCTCTGCGAGATGACCCAAAGGTCACCCTTGTCACTCGGCCCCTATGGCCCTGCTTCCGGCCGCTTAACGGCGACTGGAAGGAAACGGCGATGGCCAAGACGAAAAAGGAGCTCGATCCGAACCGCACTCCCAAGGTGCTCACGTCATCGCTCCACATTTCGACCCGATTGCTCTCCACCGAGGAGGTCGCTCGGATCCTCGTCGTACCGGTCAACACGCTCTACTGCTGGCGCTACAAGGGCATGGGACCGAAGGCCTACCGCGTCGGCAAGCACCTCCGCTACCGGATCGAAGACGTGGCCAAATGGCTCGAGCAGATGGACCAATGAGTCCCGGGCAGGAACCTACAGATTGTTCGGTTCTAGGTCCGGAGAAGGAATCGCGAACTATGATCGGTTTCCTTGTTTTCGCGATGTTGCGCGACCCAAAAAAGTCCGCAAAAAGTCCGCGAGACGACGAAAAACAACGACAAATGACGAGTAACAACGAAAGACAAACTCCCTGGTCAGAGACGGTTTTCGGGAAAAACAGCAGGTCACGAAACCGGCATCGGACCAACTCTTAATCAGTAGGTTCGGGGTTCGATTCCCCGGCGACCCACCAGACTCAATTGGGCAGCGCCATCGCTAGTATCGAGTCGTGAGTACGAGAGTGACGCTTCGTAGGGCCAAACCCGAGGATGCCGCCGACGTTGCCGAGATCTGGCGAAGTGGCTGGAGGGACGGGCATCTCGGCTTCGTCCCCCAGGAGCTCGTTGACGTCCGCACCGACGGATCGTTCCTGGCGCGCGCGGCAGAGCGCATCGGCGACACCACCGTGGCCGCGATCGACGGAGCGGTCGCGGGATTCATCATGGTGGTCGGCGATGAGGTCGAGCAGGTCTACGTGGCCGCCGCACATCGCGGGACCGGCGTTGCGGACGCGCTGATGCTCGAGGCCGAGCGGCAAGTCAGGGCGAACGGGCACCCCAAGGCGTGGCTCGCGGTGGTCGCCGGCAACCAACGAGCTCGGGGCTTCTACGAGCGAGCGGGATGGACCGACGAAGGGCCGTTCGACTACCTCGCGGCGGTCGGTGACGGAACGATCGCGGTGCCCTGTCATCGCTACACGAAGGCTCCCGGTGAGGCGCCGTCCTTACATTGACCACGAGAGGCTTCGTCCCGTATCGTCCGCTTTCTCACTACTTGGGGAGGACCTCATGATCCGCAAGACCGGTATCGCCGTTCTATTGATGCTGGGGTCGATCGGTGTGGCGGTCCCCCTCGTCACGGTCTCCGCCGGCACCGTCTGCACCATGACTGGGACCAACGGAGACGACGATCTCCGCGGGACGCCCGGGCCCGATGTGATCTGCGGCAAGGGCGGTAACGACTTCATCCGTGGCAATGGAGGAGACGACACCCTCCTGGGTGGGAGAGGCCGAGATACCCTGATCGCCGGAAAGGGCAAGGACACGGTTGAAGGCGGCAAGGGCCACGACATCCTCGACGGGAACAAGGGTGACGACACCCTGATCGGCAACGAAGGGTCCGACATCCTCCGGGGCTTCGAGGGTGGCGATCTCATCAGGGGCGGCAAGGGACGAGACTGCCTCTACACGTTCGACGGCATCGAGGGAAACGACGTCGGCCGTGGCGGACCGGGTTACGACTACTACGACCAGGATGACGGCGACGACGTCACCGGGGTCGAGGAAGCGGCCAGCTGCGCCGGGGATTGAATCCGGTGCCGCTCACTCGACGGGCTGCAGGTCACTCGACGGGGTTCGGCTCCTCTCCTTCGGGTTGGTCGGCCGACTCCACTTGAGGTGGTGGCGCGCTGGCAACTACCTCTTCGTTCTTGAGCACGGCGGACTCGAGTTTGCCGCGCCGGAACAGAGAGAACGTGGTCAACCCGATGATCACCAGGGCGACGGGCAGCGCCTCGGCGCCGCCGAGAAACAACTGAGTGATCGCCATATAGGCGACGACGCCGGCAACCACCGGCCCCCACAACTCAAGCGGGTGGAGCCGGCGGCGCGCGAAAGCAAGAACCAAAGCTGCCTCGGCGGGGTCTTCAGGCGCCTTCCCGGAGTGTCCGAGCGAGGCGATCCTGCGCCGATACGGGGACTCCAGAGCGCGCCATCGGTCGTCGAAGTCCTCGTCGGCGATCTCCCAGGTCATCGGCCCTTCCTCTTCTCGATGGCCTCGGCGCGGCGCTGAACGACCTCGGCAGCGATCCCCTTGGCTTCTTCCAGGCGGGACTCATCGACGAACATCCGGACGCCGTACTCCCAGATCCTCGAGAAAAAACCCGGCTCCTTGTACCACCAGGCGATCTCGGCCTCTTCGAGTTTCCCCGCGATCTCACTGGCGGACTCTCGGGTGAACTGGCCGAGGTGGACGGTCATCAGATCTTTGCCTGCCATCCACCGATACTCTCACCCGGGCGAAGCAACCGTTCAGTCGATCGGAGGGTCGCCCAGTGGGAGGGTCTCGGGTCGTTCGGGCCGGGAATCCATTGTTTGCGGCGATAGTGCGCTGCCACTCAGGCTTCCCATGGATGCTGCACTGCCCCGAGCGTAAACACGACCGTGGCTCGTAACGATCCAGTAGCCGTCGCCGTCGGGGGCTGCATCGATCCCCACGACCTCTCCCTTGAAGGTCTTGTCGGTAACGCCACCGTGATCGGGCGCGTCACCGATCGCGAACACGCGGCCGGTGGCGGTGACCAGCCAATAGCCGAGTGAGCCATGGGCGGCAGCCGATACGACACGGCCGCTCACCTCATCGGCCACTCCGTCGCCCAAAGACTGAGCATCCCCGAACGGATAGGAGCGTCCGCTCTCGCCGAAGAGCCAGTAGCCGGCTCCGGTCGGAGTGGCTGCGATTCCGGAGATGTGGACCTCCTCTTCGGCCAGGCCCCCAAAGTGATCGGCACGCCCGAACGCGAATACTCGGCCCGTCTTGTTGACGATCCAGTAACCGCGCCCGTCGGGAAGGGTCGCCATCGCCACGAAGTTCCCCGCCGGCTTGTTCTTGGCGCCGCCCTTGTAGCGCGCTTCACCGAAAGCGGACACCTGACCGTTGCCGAACAGCAACCAGTAGCCGTCGCCGTAAGGGGTTGCGGTCACGTCGACCGCCGGGCGTGGCATGTACTTATCCGATTTGGATCCGAGGTATGGAACTCCGAACGGCGCGATCCCACCGTTGCGACCTGCGACGACGTAGCCGTTGTAGGACGATGGGGAACCTATCGCGGCTACGAGCGAGCGATCGGCGCGCCACCCGGTCGTGCGCTTCTTGGCACCATTCCACGAGAACGAGAAGTGAACGTGATCCGTATGTGGATGCCGGACCTCTTTGGTCCCCGGCTTAACGCAACCGATCGCCTTCTGTTTGCAGTAGACCGACCAGCCACCCCAGGTGCCCCAGATCCTCCGGTTCCATACGATGTACATGATCCCGAACCGTCGCGCCATCGCGAAATCGTTGCCGTACTTGTCCTCGGCCAACAACCAATCGAGCGCGGTCTCGGCCGCTTTCCGCTCGGACTTGACGCCTGCGTTGGCACGCCAGTCGAATGCGCGCCCTTCCTTGTGCTCGCTGGTCCCACCGACGTCGCACGAACGGCTGATGCCGTACGAACCGGTTTGTGGGAACGCGTTCATCAACATGTTCGAGAACGCAACCACGCCCGGTTTGGGGTTGGGCGAACAGGTGTCTTGGCTGTCGTAGCCGGCGGGAGCGTCAGCCATCGGGCCGAACTTCGACCCGCGCGGAAGCGCGGATGCCGGGACGGCGAGTGCGATCAGGCTTGAGAGTGCGAGCAAAGCGATCAGCCAGCGGCTGGCACGCGAACTATGGCTCGAAGCATGCAACAAGAGCGAACAACTCCCTCGGAAGGTCTCGGATGCGTCCCTAGACCATCGGCATAAGGTGCCCGCCACTTCACCATGTATCGGGCAAACCGGGAAGACCCAGCGAGGCGGCTAAGGTTGGTGGGAGATCCCCGCACGCCGAGACGGAAGGAAATCATGGCCACCGCAACCTTCGTAACCTCCGAGGGCACCTTCAAGGTGCGCCTCTTCCCCGAGCACGCCCCGATCACGGTCGCCAACTTCACCGAGCTGGCGTCGGGCAAGCGGGAGTGGAAGGACCCCACCGACGGTCAGAAGAAGACCGAGCCCCTCTACGACGGCACGATCTTCCACCGCGTCATACCCGGATTCATGATCCAGGGCGGAGATCCGGCCGGAACCGGCATGGGCGGGCCCGGCTACCAGTTCGAGGACGAGTTCCCTCCGGGCGCTCCCTCGTTCCACAAGGCCGGTTTGCTGGCCATGGCGAACGCCGGTCCCGGGACCAACGGATCGCAGTTCTTCGTCACCGTGGGCCCCACGCCGCATCTCACTGGGAAGCACACGATCTTCGGAGAGGTGACCGAGGGGTATGACGTCGTCGAGAAGATCTCGACCGTTCCCACGGGAGCGATCGACCGACCCGTGAACGATGTGGTCATCCAGAGGGTAGAGATAGACGAAAGCTAACCAGCAGGCACTCTAGGAGGGGCGATGGCACGGTGGTTCTCGATCAAACCGGCCCTGACGTTCAAGGGGCGCAAGTTCAAGGGGATCAGGGGGTTCGCCGGGAAGCCGACCCATCCCCCTCTTACCGATATCCCGATCGGCGCCTACGTCATGGCCGCCGTGTTCGACATCATCGCCCTGCTGGCGACCGACGGCTCTGAGACCGCCCACAACTTCTTCATCGCCGGCACCTACGTGCTCGCGTTCGGGGCGATCGTCTCGGTACCAACTGCCCTGACCGGGTTCTGGGACTGGCTCAAGTCGACCCCGAAGCACACCCAGGCAAGGCGGACCGCCAACACGCACATGGCGATCATGCTGACCGTGACGACCATCGTGGTCGTCGACCTGATCGTCCGCTGGGGCGACGATCTCCCGACGACGCTTCCCGTTGTCCTCTCGGTCGTTGTCGGGGGCCTGGTGGCTCTCGGAGCGACCTACGGAGGCAGTCTCGTCTATGACTACGGCTTCAACATCGAAACTTCCGGGGATCACCCGGTGTGGCACGAGTCGGAGACCGACGTCTACCCAGGAGACCACTGAGGGGACATCTCCGAGGGTTCGTCACACCTCACCTTTAGGGTGAGCAGGTGACCATCGAGAATGTGATCTCCGGGCTGAATCCGGAGCAGCGTCGCGCGGTGAAGGCGGTTCGTGGCCCCGTTTGCATCCTGGCCGGCGCGGGGTCCGGGAAGACGACCACCATCACCCGGCGGATCGCGAACCAGGTGAGCACCGGGACGTTCCGCGCGTCCGAGATCCTCGCGGTCACCTTCACGGACAAAGCGGCGGGCGAGATGCGCTCCCGCCTCGCTCAACTCGGCGCCACTGGGGTGCGGGCCAGGACCTTCCACTCGGCCGCTCTCGCTCAGCTCCATCACCTCGGTGCTGAGCCGCCGGGCCAGATCCTCCCGACCAAGGGACTGGCGCTGAGGCAGATCGCCAACACCCTGCCAAAGCCGTACAAGTTCCGTCCCGCCGGGGACCTCGCCACCGAGGTCGAGTGGGCCCGCAACCGCAGACTGACACCGGCCACTTACGAGGGGGCGCTCGGCTCCCACGAGCCACCGATCCCCGCCGACCTGATGCAGCGTGTATTCGCGGCCTACGAGAACGGCAAGAAGCAACGGGGGCTGATCGACTTCGAAGACGTTCTCGAACTGACGATCCACATGTTCGAGAACGATCCCGATGCTTCCGAGAGGTTCCATGAGCGCTACCGCGCGTTCACCGTCGACGAGTATCAGGACGTCAACCTGCTGCAGCAGACGTTGCTCGATCGCTGGCTCGGCGCACGCGACGACCTCTGCGTCGTCGGCGACGACTACCAATCGATCTACGCGTTCACCGGCGCGAGCGCGAGCTATCTGCTCGAGATGCCCAAACGTTTCCCGCGCACGACGGTCGTTCGTCTCGAGGAGAACCATCGCTCGACGCCGCAGATCCTGGCGTTCGCCAACCGCCTGGTCCCCAAGCTCGGAGGCGCCAAGAAGACCCTCCTTCCCGTCCTGCCCGATGGTCCCGAGGTCGTCATCACACCGCACGTCGATCCGGTCGCCGAAGCGAATGCCGTCGCCGCGGCGATCGGCTTCCTCAAGGAGGAAGGGGTCGCGTTCGAGGACATCGCGATCCTGTACCGCACGAACTTCCGGTCGGAAGACCACGAAGAAGCGCTGACCGCGGCGGGCATCCCATTCCAGGTACGCGACGGCGCATTCCTCAGCCGCGCCGCCGCTCGCCGGGTCCTAAGTCCCTTGAAGAACGATCGCAACACGGACGTCCACGACCGCGTCGCCAAGGCGGTAACCAAGGAGGGGTACGTCGAGGACCTTCCCGACGGCCTCGGCGACCGCGAGGTGACGCGTCAGAACGACCTCGCCCGGCTGCTCCGTCTGGCGGCCGAGTTCGACGATGGGTTCGCCACCGGCGCCGATTTCGTCGCCGACCTCCATCTCCGATTCGGCTCCGACGGTGCTGGGCGCGGGGTGAACCTCCTGACCTATCACCGAGCCAAGGGGCTCGAGTTCGAAGCGGTGTTCCTCCCCCGCCTCAACGAGGGCGATCTCCCCTACAAGCGCTCGAAGACCGACGACGCTATCGCCGAGGAACGTCGTCTGCTGTACGTCGGGATGACCAGGGCCAAGCGCTACCTGTCGTTGTCGTGGACGACCATCAAGGAGGACCCGAGCCGGTTCCTCGACGAGATGGGTCTCACCGCCTCGGTCAGGGTCCGTGCCGGCGGAGCCAAGCGGACGGCCAAGGATTTCGCCGCAGAGGAATGGGGGCCGGCGGCAGAGGCGCTCAAGCGCTGGCGGCTCCAGCGATCGAAGGACGACGGCGTCCCGGCCTACGTCGTGTTCAACGACGCCACCCTCGAAGAGATCGCCCGTCGCACCCCGAAGTCCCCCGCCGAGCTCGTGGCGGTGCCGGGGATCGGTTTGACCAAGCTCGAGCGCTACGGCGAGGACATCCTGAGAACGGTGGCCGAGGTCTCTGCAACCGGGGCGTGATGCCGCAGAGCTACGATGAACACCCACGCGAGAGTGGCGGAATTGGCAGACGCGCTGGCTTTAGGTGCCAGTGTCTTCGGACGTGGGGGTTCGAGTCCCCCCTCTCGCACGCTGTCATGTCGCGAGACATCGCGGACACCTGTCGCGAGTCATCGTGGACACTACGACTTGCCTCGGGGCTGGTAATCCCGGTCCGGATCGAGCGTGAGCTCCCTGAGCAGCTCCCCCTCCTCGTTGATCACCCTGATCTCCCGCCCGGCGACCAACAGGATCACCCTCGTACCCTTCAAACCACGACCCATGCCGATGTGATGGAGCTTGCTCTTGTAGCGGAGGGTGACCGAGCCGTCCTTGTCGACCTTGTCGTGACGCACCCGCAGCTCTCTCGAGAAGCTCTGCTTGCGGTCCCGCGGGCGCGCTTTGACGCGTGAGTCGAACGCCGCGAGCGGGGTCAGCCGATCCTTCGCTCGGTGCGGACGGACCTCGTTGTAATAGGTGGCGAAGCGATCGACCTGGGCCTGCAGCTCCTCGATCGAGCGCGCCCGATCCTGCTTGGCGAGGAACTTCTTGAGGGTCTGATGGAAACGCTCGATCTTGCCGCAGGTCTGCGGGTGATAGGGCCGCGAGTGCTGGTAGGTGATGCCGAGATGGAACAGCTCCGATTCCATCGCCGAATACCCACCCCGATAGGCGGCGGTGTAGATGCAGCCGTTGTCGGTCAGGAGCGAGGCGGGCAGTCCCCAAGCCCCGCCTGCCTCGTAGAGGGCGGGGAGCGGGTCACCGACAGCACCTTGGAGCCCACGCACAGCCTCGAGAAGTCGTCGATGAAGTTGAGGATCTCGACCTTGGAGCCGTCCTTGAGCTCGAAGAAGGTGACGTCCGATTGCCAGCGCTCGTTGGGAAGGCTCGCCTCGAAGCGGATGTAGGAGGACCGGGGACGCTTGTAAGGCTGGGGGGTGACGAAGCCCCGGCGCTTGAGCACCCGCCAGATCGTCGAGACCGACGGTGGCGACGCCTCGCTGAGGCTCAGGTGGTAATGGATCGTGTGCGAACCGCCGTCGAAGCCGTTGCCCAGGAGCTCTTTGCGGAGCCGCACGATCCGGTCCTCGGTGTCATCGCTGGTGCGCACCGGGACCGAACGGGGTGCCTTGGAGCGAGGCTCCAACGCGTCGTAGCCGCCGGCGCGGAAGCGAGCAACCAGTTCACCGACCCAGCTCTTGGAGACCCCGTGGGCGGCTGCCACGTCTCTCAACGAACGCTTCTCGATGACCACGGCGTCGACGATGTAGCGAGCCACGTGCACCGGACACCTCCGAGGTAGGGGTGTCCACTATGTCTCGCGACATCCGTCCACTATCCTGTGAAACCTCACACCCCCTCCGACACCCACTTGGCCTAGTCTGGGCCGATGGGTGGGCGACCTCCAACCAGGGATGAACAGGATGCGAACGCCCGCGCTCGCCGGGACCAACTGAAGCGTTCCTTCGCTACACCGTCCTCAAGGTTGATCCCAGGGATCCTGCTGGTTGTCGTTGTCGCCGCTCTGGTTGTCTACCTCGTAGCTACTGAGAACCATCTGTAAGGACTAACTTCGCGCGCGGAAGTCCAAGAGAAAAGCCCCCTGAGCAGCGATGATGAGTTTGTCGAGAACCATCATCCGCCGACACAGGAGGCATCTCTCAGGTGAGCATAAACCGGTC
>WHTI01000190.1 GCA_009377815.1 Actinomycetota bacterium | reverse complement strand
CTCCCGTGGCTCGTCCTTGCGGTGACGTTCGCCGCCTTCTACACGCGCATGGTTCGGGGGAACATGCTCGAGGTGCAGTCCGAGGACTACATCCGTACCGCGCGAGCCAAGGGCCTCAAGGAACGCTCGGTCATCAAACACGTCCTCAGGAGCGCCCTGACTCCCGTTGTAACGATGTACGGTCTCGACCTGGGCATCCTCTTGGGTGGGGCGATCATCACCGAGAGGATCTTCAACATCCCAGGGATCGGGCTGCTGGCGGTGGACGCCATTACGAGTTCAGACCTTCCGATCATCCTCGGAACGACCTTGTTCGCCGCGCTGTTCGTGATCATTGCCAACCTGATCGTGGACGTCGTTTACGCGGTCCTTGACCCACGGGTCAGGTACTCGTAACCCCTCCCAGGAGAGTCATTTAGCCCTTATGCTCACTCAACGATGAGTAACGAACGGCTGCTCGACGTCAAGGATCTGAAGGTCCACTTCCCGACCGGAGATGGGCTGGTCAAGGCCGTCGACGGCCTGTCCTTTTCGGTCAACCGGCGTGAGACGTTCGGGATCGTCGGCGAGTCGGGTTCGGGGAAGAGCGTGACCAACCTGACCGCTCTCGGCTTGACCGACCGGAAAGCTGCCGACGTCTCCGGGGAGGTCATCTTCAAGGGCCGGGACCTCCTCAAGCTCCCCCGTGAGGAACTCAGGAAGATCCGCGGGAAAGAGATGGCGATGATCTTCCAGGACCCGTTCTCGTGCCTGCACCCTTTCTACCGGGTGGGCACCCAGATCGTCGAAGCGATCCTCTGTCATGACAAGGTGCCCAAGAAGCAGGCGGAGGAGCGCACCTACGACCTTCTGTCGGCGGTGGGGATCCCCAAGCCGAAAGAGCGCTTCCGCGACTATCCACACCAGTACTCGGGTGGTATGCGTCAGCGCGCCATGATCGCGATGGCGCTGGCTCACAATCCCGATCTGTTGATCGCCGACGAACCGACCACCGCCCTCGACGTTACCGTTCAGGCGCAGATCCTCGATCTGATCAACCGCATCAAGGACGAGTTCAACATCGGCGTGATCCTCATCACCCACGACCTCGGCGTCGTTTCCGAGGTCGCCGACAAGGTGATGGTGATGTACGCCGGCCGAGCGGTCGAGATGGGGACCCGCGATCAGGTCTTCGACACGCCACAGCATCCGTACGCGTGGGGGCTCCTTGAGTCGATCCCGCACGTCGATATGAAGGGCTCCAAGCTCGTACCGATCGAGGGAGCGCCTCCATCGTTGATCCGGACCCCGAGCGGCTGCTCGTTCCACCCTCGCTGTCCCCATCGTTTCGATCCGTGCGACAAGGACGATCCGATGATCAAGGAACGCGGAGCCGGGCACCCAGACGCGTGCCATCTCACCGCCGAACAGAAGACCAAGATCTGGGCCGAGCGCCAGTCCCGTCGAACGAAGGCTGCGTCATGACCGAGGTCTCGCCCACGCAGGTGCACCAGAACCCGTCCGGAGCGGGGGACTATCTCGTACGGGTCGAGGGGCTGACCAAGCACTTCCCCATCACCAAGGGGATCATCCTTCAGCGACAGGTTGCCGCGGTGCACGCGGTCGAGGACATCTCCTTCGAGGTCAGGCCGGGAGAGACTCTTGGACTCGTGGGTGAGTCCGGCTGCGGTAAGTCCACGACCGCGCGCTTGCTGCTCAAGCTCATCGAGCCGACCGCCGGCAAGATCTGGTTCGAGGACGAGGAGATCTCCACCTTCAACCGCTCTCAGATGAGGCGCATGCGCAGCAAGATGCAGATGATCTTTCAGGATCCGTACGCGTCGCTGAACCCGAGGCAGACCGTCGGCCAGATCGTCGGCGCTCCGTTCAAGATCCATAAGACCGAGGGTGAGGGCAAGAAGAAGGTCCAGGAACTGATGGATCGCGTCGGCCTCAACCCCGAGCACTACAACCGTTACCCGCATGAGTTCTCGGGTGGTCAGCGGCAGAGGATCGGAGTTGCTCGCGCTCTCGCGCTACGCCCGAAGTTGATCGTCTGTGACGAGCCGGTCTCCGCGCTCGACGTCTCGATCCAGGCTCAGATCCTCAACCTGCTCGAAGACCTCCAGGACGAGTTCGACCTCACCTACGTCTTCATCAGCCACGACCTCGGAGTCGTTCAGCACATCTCGGACCGGATCGCGGTCATGTACCTCGGCCGGATCGTCGAGGTGGCGAATGCCACCGAGCTCTACAAGAACCCGAAGCACCCCTACACGGCGGCGCTTCTGTCCGCGGTTCCCAAGGGACACGGAGACACTTCAGCCGACCAGCGCATCGTCCTCGAAGGCGATGTGCCCTCCCCGATCGATCCGCCCGCCGGTTGCCCCTTCCACCCGCGCTGCCCGAAGGCGCGGCAGGTCGGGGGCCCGGACGGTATCCCCGAGAACTGCCGGACGGACTTCCCGCCCCTCGGTCAGGTTGCGCCGGACCACATCGCCGCATGCTGGTATCCGCTACAGACCGGCGAGAAGCTCCAGCAGGCCGCACACGCCTAGAGTCGGCGGCCCGGAATGACCTTCTCGATCGTCGCCTGGGATCCAAACTCCGAGTCGGGTACCGAGTGGGGCGTCGCGGTCGCTTCCAAGTTCCTCGCGGTCGGAGCCGCGGTCCCCTGGGCGGCCGCCCCGGTCGGCGCGGTCGCAACCCAGGCGCTCGCGAACCTCGCCTACGGTCCCGACGGGCTTGTGCTGTTGCGCGCGGGTAAGAGCGCGGATGCCGTCGTCGCCGAGCTGACCGGAGCCGACGAGGAGAGGGAGCATCGGCAACTCGGCGTCGTCGACGCGGGGGGCGGGGCGGCGACCTACACGGGGACCGAGTGCTACGACTGGGCGGGGGGCCGGACCGGCGACGGCTACACCTGCCAGGGCAACATCCTCACCGGTCCCGAGGTCGTCGATGCGATGTGCGAGGGGTTCGAGAATGCGTCCGGGGAACTGGCGGTCAAGCTGCTGGCCGCCCTTCACGCCGGCGATCGGGCCGGCGGAGACAAGCGGGGACGCCAGTCGGCCTCGGTGATGGTCGTCCGTGAAGGCGGTGGGTACGGCGGGACGATCGACCGGGCCGTCGATCTCAGGGTGGACGATCACCCCGATCCGGTCCCCGAGCTGAAGCGTCTCTTCGACCTCAATCGCCTGTACTTTCCCCGTCCCGAGGACCTCGATTTCGTGCCACTCGATGACGCTCTTAAGGACGAGATCTCGGGCGCACTCGCCGCCGCCGGATACCCGGGTGAGCTAAAGGAAGCGTTGTTCGCCTACGTCGGTACCGAGAACCTCGAGGAGCGCTGGAGCGATGACGACGTGATCGAGAAAGGCATCCTCGAGCACCTCAGATCGCGTTGATGGCGTCCTCCCCTCCATGGCTTAGGTTCAGGGATCCACCAACCCGATCCAGGAGGGCACCATGGCGGTTCAGAGAAGTGCGACTGCGGTATGGAAGGGCACACTGTTCGAGGGCTCCGGAACGTTCACCGTCGCCAGCGGAGCGATCCCCGAGCAGCCTGTCACCTGGGCAGCCCGGACCGAGAGCTCGGACGGCATGACGAGTCCCGAGGAACTGGTAGCGGCCGCACACGCATCCTGTTTCTCGATGGCGCTGTCGAACCAGCTGGCGCAGAACGAGACCCCAGCGGATCAACTGACGGTCACCGCGACGGTCGACTTCGGCAAGACCGATGCGGGCATGCGCGTCCTCGCGATCGCGCTCGACGTCGAGGGCAACGTCCCGGGGATCGAGGATGGTGTGTTCCAGGAGAAAGCCGAGGCGGCCAAGACCGGGTGTCCGATCTCCAACGCCTTGAACCCGTCGATCCCCCTGAGCCTCACCGCCAAGCTCGCCTAACACGTTCTTCTCCCACCAGGTGGCACATATGACCACTTCGTGGGATGAGAACGGCTGTGACGGGAGGCACAGCGCGAGGTCGCCGGGAGTGTTTGGGTGTCGACGTGCATCTCAACGGAGCGCTCGGTGGTCTGGGGAGGAAACAAGCGGGCCACCTCACGCGCGGCCAATGCCTCAGGCTCGGCATGTCGGATTACAAGATTCGGTACCGGCGGCGAAGAGGCGCATGGCGACAGGTGTTTCCCGGCGTCTACCGGCTTCCCGGAGTGCCTAACAGCTTCGAGAACGACCTCATCGCGGCGGGCCTATGGTTGGGCGACCGGGGTCATTTCTTCGGTGGGACCGCCGCGTTCGTGCTCGGGCTTGAAGGCATCGCCAAGCCACGAGCGATCGAGGTCGCCATCCGTAGGGGATCCGGAGCTCCGGGGATCGAAACGCACCGTCTCGCGGCGGACAACCTTCCGCGGACGCGCCGGGTGATGGGCTTGCGGCTCCCCAGCACAGAACT
>WHTI01000373.1 GCA_009377815.1 Actinomycetota bacterium | reverse complement strand
CGTGACCGACGCGATCATCGTGACGGCAACGGCGGCAGCTCCACCGACCGCGACTCCCTCAACGAACGAGAAGCCCATGAGGAGGATGCCGAGGAACGAGATGACGACGACCGTTCCGGCGAACAACACCGCTCGCCCGGAAGTCATGATCGCGGTGATCGCGGAGTCCTCCGGCGTGTGACCGGCGTGTAGCAGTTGCCGGTAACGGGTGACGATGAATAGTGCGTAGTCGATACCCACACCGATGCCGATCATCGATGCTAGCTGTGGCGTGAACTCGGGGACGCTCAAGAAGTTGGCCGACAGGAACACCAACGAGAGACCGATCCCGATACCGAACAGTGCGGTCATGATCGGAAGACCCATCGCCAGTACCGATCCGAAGGTAACGAGCAGGATGAACATGGCGAACAGGAGCCCGATGCCCTCGGCCCCTCCCGGCTCTTCGAACTCGGAGAACACCACCAAGCCGCCGCCGAGCTCGAAGTTCAGACCATCGGTTTCGGCCTCCTCGACGATGTCTTTCATCTCGGTGATCTCAGGAAGCGGGATCGCACCATTAAGGTTCTCGAGCTGAACGGTGGCGTAGCCGATCGGTTCGGTCTGCGAGATCTGGGCGGCACCCTGCTCCGAGTAGGGGCTGGTGATGCTCTCGACGTATCTGACTCCCTCGATCTCGGCGAGTGCGGCCTCGACGGCCGCCTGTACCTCGGGATCGGCTACCCCCGCCTCAGCTTCGAAGACGACGTCGACCGTCTCTCCCGATGCCTGAGGGAACTTGTCCGTCAGCAGGTCGTACGCGGTTTGCGATTCGGTCCCCGGCAGAGAGAAGTCCTCTGAGTACTCACCTCCGAGGGTCGAAGCAAGGGTTATCGAAAGGATCAGTGCCAGGATCCAGATACCCACCATCGTCCAACGTCTGCGATAGCTCCATTGCGCTAAGCGCTTAAGCATGCGAGTGAACCTTCCTGATCGGGCCGCCTGTACAAGCAACGCTACAGAGCGGATCCACTTCCCTGCTGTCGGCTATCCGTCATTCCGATCTTGCAGGGCTACTGACGCGAAGAAGCCGGGCATGGCGCCCGGCTTCCCCCAACCGTACCAAGCTATTTCTACGGCACGCAGCGCACCGCGTCTAGTGAGCAGGCCCCCGGCTCTGGGCCTAGCTCAGAGACCTTGACCGGCACGAGCGGCAGCGTCAGCCGCGAGGGGTGATCGGCATCGTGATAGATCGAGTTGATCCCGGGGAGCCGCTTGGGCACGTAGACGTAGAAGCTGTCCACGGCCGGCGGCGTGTGGATCTTGACCACCAGCTTGTGGCCGGGACGGAAGATCCAGGTCAGGGGGAACACCTCGATCAGGTACTCGTTGACCTCAAGCGGGACGATGTCGGTCGGGTTGGTGTGCGGCCGGTAGGGCCGGTAGATCGATCCGTCCGAGCGCTTATCGGACAATGACTTGTCGATCGCTCGGTG
>WHTI01000367.1 GCA_009377815.1 Actinomycetota bacterium | reverse complement strand
TGTCTGACATCAGCACCTATGGGGCGGATTGAGGTAATTGCGTAACGGAGGATTTCTGGCTCATCGTAGTGACCGAAGGGAACGAAGATGAGACAGAAATCCATGAGTTCGAATTCTGGGGCCGAGGTGGCCGTCCGCGACATCCGGCGCAAGACGCGCAAGCAATATTCGGCCGAGGAGAAGATCCGAATCGTGCTGTCCGGCCTGCGCGGCGAGGACAGCATTGCCGAGCTGTGCCGCCGGGAAGGGATCGCCGAGAGCCTGTACTACAGCTGGTCGAAGGAGTTCCTTGAGGCCGGCAAGAAGCGGCTGTCGGGCGATACCGCCCGGCAGGCGTCTTCGGGCGAGGTCAAGGACCTGCGCCGCGAGATGCAGGATCTTAAGGAGGCGCTTGCCGAACAGATGCTGGAGAACCGGCTGCTTAAAAAAAGCATGATCGGGGATGGGGGAGACGGCGCATGAGGTACCCCGCATCCGAAAAGCTTGAGATCATCCGCCTGGTCGAGCGATCCCACCTCCCGGTCCGTCGCACCCTGGACAAGCTGGGGATTCCATCGACGACGTTTTACCGATGGTATGAGCGGTATCGAGCCTTCGCCGAGGCTGGCCTCAAGGACCGCACCAGTGGTCCCGGCCGAGTGTGGAACCGTATCTCCGATGACGTCCGCGGCCAGATCGTCGATCTCGCCCTGGACGAGCCCGAACTGTCGCCCCGGGAGCTGGCGGTGACGTTCACCGATACGAAGGGCTACTTCGTCTCGGAAGCGTCCGTCTACCGCCTGCTCAAGGCCCAGGACCTGATCACCAGCCCGGCCTTCGTGGTCATCAGGGCCGCCGATGAGTTCCGCGACAAGACCACGGCGCCGAACCAGCTGTGGCAGACCGACTTCACCTACCTCAAGGTTATCGGCTGGGGTTGGTTCTATCTGTCGACCATCCTCGACGATTACTCGCGTTACATCATCGCCTGGAAGCTGTGCACCACCATGCGAGCCGAAGACGTAACCGACACCCTCACCCTGGCCCTCCGGGCATCAGGTTGCGATCGGGCCGAGGTCGTCCACAAGCCCCGGCTGCTGAGCGACAACGGCTCGTCCTACATCGCTGGCGATCTCGCGGAATGGCTCAAAGACCAGGGTATCGATCACGTCCGTGGCGCCCCCAACCATCCCCAGACCCAGGGCAAGATTGAGCGCTGGCATCAGACCCTGAAGAACCGCCTCCTGCTCGAGAACTACTATCTGCCGGGTGATCTCGAGGCCGGTATCGGGGCCTTCGTCGAGCGTTACAACCATCGCCGCTATCACGAAAGCCTCGGCAACCTGACCCCGGCCGCCGTCTACTTCGGCCGTGACCAGACCATTATCGAGAGAAGGAGAAAGATCAGAAAACGCACATTCGAAAAACGACGCTTGGCGCATCAGCGCCAAGCCGCATAACATCAACAAAGATGAGCCAGATCCTCCGTTACAAAACAGGCTCGACTGTTCCATTTATTTTGATGACGGACAT
>WHTI01000012.1 GCA_009377815.1 Actinomycetota bacterium | reverse complement strand
TTGCGCGACCGCCCCAGAGGGACTAAACAGGGGCGGAACGGCCGAATACCACCGCCCGTTGAACCACGGATTGCCACCGCGGTGGGCTCCTAGGCCTATAGGGTGGCCACCGGCTCAGGCAGAGCAGAGCAAGCAGCAGGACGACCTGGAGGAGGAGTTAGTGAACAAGAAGGAATTGATCGAATCGGTAGCCGAGGCGACCGGACAGAGCAAGAAGGTTGCAGGCGACCTCGTAGACGCTTTCATCGGTACGGTCCAGACGGCCGTCACTAACGGCGACCGTGTGTCGCTTCCCGGTTTCGGTACCTTCGAGCGGCGTCAGCGTTCCGCTCGCACCGCCCGCAACCCCCGTACCGGCGAGCCGATCCAGATCGCAGCCGCCAAGGTTCCCGCATTCAAGGCCGGGTCTGCGTTCAAGCAATCCGTCAACAAGTAACCGGCCACCACAGAACTTGAAAGGCCCCGGGCAACCGGGGCCTTTCGGCTGTCTAGGACCGGATCCGGATCTCTTCCCAGTCGCCGTCTCCGACGAGTTTGATATGGACGGTCTTGGTGCCGGAGTCGTAGAAGTAAGCCGACTTGTCCTGGGCGGCCAGCGCCGCCGGGCCGGCGACCTCCTTGAGCGGCTGACCCCAGCGGGTCACCTCCGCGGCGGCCGGTGCCTTGAGGGACAACTGGATCCAGCGACCCGAGCCGCGCCATAGAACGAGGTGCGTGTCGCTGGGAGCGCCGCTGGTGAACTTCATTCCGTATCTGCGCCCCGGGATGAGGCTGGTCTGGATATCGGAGGAGTCCTCACAGCAACCCATCAATATCTGCTCGACGCCGTCGTCGCGGGTTAGCACCAGCGGCTTGATCGCCGTGGGACCGCCGTTCGTGTAGGCGTAGAGGGAGACGTAGTCCTCGTCGCAGATATGGGCGTTCCACTCGTCGACTCGCGTGCAGCGGTCGCTCAGGAGGAAGGGGTTGTCGACCACAACGGCGCGCCCGGGGGTGCCGGTCACCGAGCCATCGGAATCGACGAAGACCTTGGACGCGTCACCATCCATGCCGGGCTCGACCGGGGTCAGGTAGACCGGGTTGGAGTCGAGGACGGTGATGTTCTCGGCGTAGTTGTTGGGATCGATCGAGAACGCGTCGGGGGCCAGGTAACCGAGCGCTCCCGACTCTCGCACCGGGTTCGGATTGAGCCCGGCGAACGTCACGTTGCTGACACCGACGAGGCCGTCGTAGAACTCGAAGCCGAGGATCGGCGTGTTGGGGTCCCAGAAGAAGGGGAGAGCTCGTCCGTTGTAGCCGGTCTCCTCCCAGTCCTCGGCGGTCCCCATGTTGGCGGTCTCACCGACGATGAACGAGTCCTCGATGAAAGCTCCGTCGGAGGCGAACGTCGCTCCCGCGCGGTTGTCGGCCAGCACCGCGCCGGTGACCAACTCACTCGTGCCGCGCAACCAGATGCCACGGTCCCGGTTCATGTATGCGGTGAAGTCTTCGAAGCGTGCGGTTACGGGATCCGAATCCTCGTCGGCCGGATCGATCCGCGGGTTGTAGAAGGTGCTCTGGGTCGTCCCGTTGGGTCGGGGACCATCGTCGACGTTGAGCCCGCGGTCTCCGTTCGAGTGCGCCACGTTGCCCCTAAAGCTCTTGAGCGGCGTGCGCCGGGGCCAGATCGAACTCGTTGCGGAAGGTCCCGTCGGGTGCTCCGGCAGTGCGTACCAGAAACCTGCCCCCTCGGACCCGGCGGCAACGTTGTCGTTTACGACGTTGTCGGGGTTGGTGATCCAGAAGGTCGCCGGTCGACGGTCGGAGGGAAGTAGACCGTCTTCGACCGACCTGGTTCCGAACCCGAGGTTGTTGGTGATCACGTTGTCGACCTCGGCGCCGTCCTCGAGGAAGAACCCATGTCCCAGATGGTCGTGGCAGACGTTCCCGTCGATCACGAGCCGGTTCGTGCCGTGGATGACAAGGCAGCGGTTGAAGCTGTTGGCGATCGCCGAGTTCCGAACGTACGAGCCGTCGGCGG
The DNA here is from genome assembly GCA_009377815.1 of Actinomycetota bacterium. GTDB lineage: Bacteria > Actinomycetota > CADDZG01 > CADDZG01 > WHSQ01 > WHTI01. Next base: position 43,685 of record WHTI01000012.1, on the reverse strand, counting down.
AACCGTCCATGTGGAAGTGAACCGGGTAGCGGCGGAGCTTCTTACGCTGGCCCATGTTGTCGAACGTCACTCCATCGATCCGCACGGTGCTGTCGCCCATGAACATCGTGTGTCCACCGAAACCGCTTTCGGATGACGACGCGTCGCCCTGCACCACGATGTTGCGCGTGAGGAGGCCGACTTCGGCGCGCTCGTCCACCGGGTGTCCGGAGATGTCCTGGATCGTGCCCCAGTGCTGGTAGCGGAGAGGTTTGTCGAGGACGAGTGTGTTCCCCTCGACGCCGGTGATCGTGCGGACCTCGTCGTGGATACTCCAGTAATCGGTGGACGCGGTCGCGATCTGGTCACCGGTCTCCCACGAGGAGGCGTCGCCAACCTGGATGCTGTCGTCGCCTGCCGCTGCGGTCGCCGCCAAGCGGGTCCAGCCTCGAGCCGCAGCGCCGTGGAGATCGAGCGTGCCGCCCATGACCCCGAGGAACTTGGTTCCCATACCCATAACGTCTCGGGACGACTTGGCACCGGTAAGCGTGATGGTCGCGCGTTGCTCGAACGGCTTCGCCTCGGTCCCGATGCGTAGGGTTCCGTGGATCATCACCCATCTGGCCGTGAGATCGAGGTTCTTGCGGGCGAACCGCAGCGTTCCATCGACCCGAAGGCCGGCAAGCGACGCGGTATCGGTATCGAGGAGGACGTTCGCCCCGCGAGGGATGCGCACCTTGTCGCCGGAGGAGGGGAGCTTCCCACCCCAGGTTGAGGGTTCCGACCATCGGCCCGAACGGGCCGTCAGGGTCTTCGCGCGAGCCGCTGCGGAAGTGGAGGGAAGGAAGGGGAGCATGGTGACGATCAGAAGTAGAAGCGCGGTGCGTCTCGATCGAGACAAGTGGTTCCTCTTCCCCCGGTGGCTGGAGTCCTCACTATCGACATACGTCGAGGGCTTCTGAAGGCACCCGGTAGATTGTGCTCATGAAACGGAGCATGGGAGGCGGCGCCCTCCGGGGACCGGTAGCCCACGGCCGCCAGAAGCGGACCATCAGGTTCATGCAGCTGCTCTTCGTGCTGATCGCCGCCGGCTTAGTGGCCTACGTGATCGCGACTCTGGGGTCACCGGACGGCGAGCCCTTAGGAGGCAGCCACGATCCCGGGGTCATGCAGCCGATCGTGCTCGTGATCCTGGCGGGAGGCTCCACCGCTGCGGCCGCTGCCCTGGGAGGGCGCTCCGGAGTGAGGATCCCAACCCCCGCCCGCCTCGAGGAGCTCGTGGGCCGGGCCGAGCAAGCCGCGGTCCAGCGCGCCGAGGAGATCGCCGCCGAACCTCGGGACGAAGATCCCGCCTAGAGACCTCTTCACCTCCTGGCCCTAGGCACCATGCAGCGTTTCTCCTCTCCCACCCGTCTGTGGGGCGATGAGAACCGATGGGACGCTCCGGTCATTCGTTCGGACGGCTCTTAGGCGCCGCGGCCTCTACACGTCGCTGGCTCTACTGGCCCTGGTTGGGCCTCTCGTCCCTGGGGCGCAGTCATACAAACCCATCGAGAAGCGGGATGGGAGTACGCCACCCAACATCCTGATCGTGATGACCGATGATCAGAGGGGCAAGGGGACGATGCAGGCGCTCCCCCGGACGAAGCGGTGGTTGGAGACCGAGGGCGTCGAATTCACCGAGGCGTACGCAACGACTCCACTCTGCTGTCCCTCGCGGGCGTCGATCTTCTCGGGCCGATACGTTCATAACCACGGCGTGAAGACCAATTTCGACCCAAGTCCACTCGATCAATCCACCACGATCCAGGCCCTGCTGAAGGGTCGCGGTTACCAGACGGCGATCGTCGGCAAGTACTTCAACCTGTGGGACCCGGAGGATGACCCTCCGTTCTTCGACCGCTGGTCGATCAGCAGGTACGGCTACTACGACGCCGAGTTCAACATCGACGGCCACGTCCGCCGGGTCTCTCAGTACGCAACGAGTTTCATCGGCGACAAGTCACTCGAGTACCTCGAAGACTTCGAGCGCGACGACGCCGCTCCGTGGTTGATGTTCGTGCATCCGACCGCGCCGCACGCGCCGTACTCGCCACCCCCGTCGGGCGCTTTCACTCCGTCGCGGCACTGGCGACCCAACCCGGCGATCCTCGAGGCCGACACGAGCGACAAGCCCGACTTCATCACCCGGCTACATGCGTCCGAGAAACGAGCGAAGAAGCTCCGCGACGAACAACTCGTCGCGCTCGCGCCGGTCGACGTCCTCGTCTCAGATCTGAGGGAGAGGCTCGAGGCGCTTGACGAAACCAGAGAGACTCTGGTGATCTTCACGTCCGATCAGGGAGACATCTGGGGTGAACATGGCCGTCAGGGGAAGCGTGTGCCCTATCTCCAGGCCACCCACGTCCCCTTGCTGATGTCGTGGCCGGGACGTCTCGAAGGGGGCGTGTCCGACGATCGCCTCGTCGCCAACATCGACTTCGCTCCCACGATCGCCGAGGCCGCCGGGCTCGAGATCGACGACGACCGGTGGGACGGGCTGTCGATGCTGGGAGACGAAGAGCGCGAGACGCTGCTGCTCGAGTACTACAAGGACCCGCGCCGGGGCGTGCTTCCCGCATGGAAATCGCTTCTGACCGATCGCTACCAGTACATCGAGTACTACGACGAGACTGGGCTCCGGATCGCCCGGGAGTACTACGACCTCGAACGAGACCCGTGGCAACTCACCAATCTCCTCGGTCGACAAGCAGGACTCGGTGCCCTTAGTCGCGAGCTCAGGGACTTCGCAATCTGTGCAGGTCGGAACTGTCTTCGTTAGGACGAACAGGTACCGAGCCGAGCAAGCCGCGGTCCGGCGAGCCGAGCAGATGGCCGCCGAACCTCGGGACGAAGAAGGGGGGCCCAGGCATACCGCCCATGGCTTGACAAGGCGAACATACGTTCGATAGGGTTGATTCCTCAATATCGGAACCCCGAAGGGTTGAAACCCAAGGCGGGGGCGAGCAGAGCAGTAGGCGGGCGGTACGTGGTTATGAACGAAGAGATCATCTTCGAGTTGGACTCGATCCATGTCAGCGCGGGCGAGCAGTGGCTGAGGCGCCTCAAAGGCTTCGCCGAACTCGACCGCAGAGAGATCTGGGAGTCAGACGGCTGCCTGGATATGGCCCAGTGGGTTGCCGGGCGCTACGGGTTCTCCTGTTACCGGGCCAACCGTTACGTCGGGGCCGGGCACTCGATCTCGAAGTTGCCGCTCATCTCCCAATCTCTCTCAGACGGGACCCTCGAGGTCGACCGGGTGGTCGAGCTGTGCCGTTTCGCGACCCCAGAGACCGAGGAGAAGATCCTCGAGTGGGCCGATGGCAAGACCTTCGGACAGATCAAATGGAAGGCCGATCTCGAGACCAAGCCGTCGTTGGAAGAGGCTCAGAACATCGACAAGACGCGCTCGCTGACCCGTTGGTTGGAAGAAGGCGGGAGCGTCCTGGGATTCTCGGGCAGGCTGCCGGCGGCCGAGGGCGACTTGGCCTTCAAGGCGCTCGACCTGATCGCCGAGCGGCTTCCGGTCTCCCCCGAGGACTACGGATCGATCGAAGAGCGTCGCGCCGATGCCCTCGTGCTGCTGGCCAAGCAGCAGCTCGCCGAGGATGGGTCCCGGGACCGGGCCACGGTCGTGGTCCACGCCGACATCGAGACCCTGAGCCTTCAGGACAAGCACGTGGCGCTCGAGGGCGGAGGTGCGATTCACCCTGCGATCCTCGAGCGGTTGCTGTGTGACTGCAGTCTGCACACCGTGCTTCACGAAGGTGGGCAGCCGGTCGGCATCGACCGCATCTCGCGCAACGTGCCTCCCAAGCTGATGCGTTTGCTGCGTTGGCGGGACAAGTGCTGCACTTTCCCCGGGTGCGAGCACAAGCGCTTCGTCGATGCCCATCACATCAAGTGGTGGATCGACGGCGGACTGACCAATATCGACAACCTGCTACTCGTGTGCAGTTTCCATCACAAGCTGGTCCACGAGCACAACTGGAAGGTGGAGTTGTTCCTCGGCAAGGCGAGATGGTTCCGGCCCGACGGGAGTGAGTACGCCCCCGGGCCCGATCCGCCCCGCCCCCCACCCTCCCCGCCGGAGGAATGGTTCGAGGAAACTCAGCAGGAACTGGTACTTGCTGGAACTTAGGCGGTCAGCTTCCGAAGCAACTCCGCGGTCTTCAGCGTGGTCGGTGGATCGGCGCGCAGGAACGTGTCGATGTCGGCCGGCGTGTCGAGATCGAGCTCCAGGCGTTCCAGGGGGAGCACTGAGCAACGGAGTCCGGCGCGCTCCGCGGCGCGTATGTGGCGGGTGAGGCTCCCGGGCCCGAACAGGGGAGTGATCACTTCGGGTGGCCGGAGATAGAGCGCGTTGGTACCGCCATCTCCTTCCGATGGGACGACCACGATGTCGGAGAGCTCACCCGTGTCGGCGATGTCGAGGAGATCCTCAGGTGTGGCCAGCGGGATATCGCAGGGCAAGACGGTCACCGATGACGCTCCCATCTCGGTCAGAGCGCGCGCCGAGGTTGTGATCGCGTCGTTGAGACCACTCCCAGTGTCTTTCATCGTCTCGAATCCCCGACCCCTGGCTTGATCGACGACGTCCTGGTCGTCGCTGACGATCCACCAGCGGAGATGCGTCGTTCCCCGGCACAACTCGAGAGCGTCGTCGAACAATGCCCGCGCTATCGAGAGGCGGTCCTGATCGGAGAATCGCGACGCGAGCCTGCTCTTCGCCGCGTCGAGTCGCTTTACTGCAAGAAGTCCGGCGTCCACCGGTCACGGGATACCATGCCCCGCATCCCCGGCGCGCCGACGCAGCCGCCTGCCGGGCCGACCCGAGAGATCCGGCCGGTCGCCGCAACCGAAGGGGAAGCATGGCCGTCAGTGAACGAAAGCACTGGAAACACCTCTACGAAGAGGTCATCTCCACCGAGATCTGCTGCGGGTGCTCGGCGTGCATCGTGGCCTGTCCTCACAAAGTGCTCGAGCTCCAGGATTTCGATCCGATCCAGACCGATCCGAACTCGCCGTTCGACAACTGCGTCCACGGCGAGGAGGGGTGCTCCCTGTGCGCCATGGCGTGCCTCCGGCTCGACCCGAAGGTCGATGTCATCGAGGAGCTCATCTACGGGCGCCGGCGACAGGTGGATGAGATCTACGGCAAGTACTTCTACAAGACGCTCGTTCGCGCCACCGAGAAGGGCATGCTGGAGGTGGGCCAGGATGGGGGAGCCGTCTCGGCGCTGCTCGGCTGGGCTCTCGAAGAGGGCGAGCTCGACGGAGCCGTCGTCGCTGGTCCGTCGGAGAGCGTCCCATGGCTCGATGAACCTCGCGTGGTCACCACCAAGGAAGAGCTGCTCGCCGCCGCGGGCTCCCGATACACCTACTGCGCCACACCGCTTGGGCTGAAGAAGGCCGCCGAGAAGAAGCTCAAGAACGTGGCGATCGTCGGAGTGTCGTGCGAATCGACCGCGGTTAGGAACCTCGCCGCGGAGGGGATCAAGCGCTGGACCCGTCCGGTCAAACTCGTCATCGGCCTGATGTGCACGGAGACCTTCGATTACGACGCGTTCGTCGTCGGCAAACTCCAGGGCGAGATGGGACTCAACCTCGACGACATCGTCAAGATCAACGTGAAAGGCAACGTCATCATCACCATGAGGGACGGGCGCGAGATCATCCTCCCGCTCAAACACGCTCGTCCCACCGCCAACGAGTGGTGTCACCACTGTCCCGACTTCTCAGCCGAACACGCCGATCTATCGTGCGGCGGACTGGGGATGGAGGGATGGACCTTGGTCATGGTTCGAACCGAGAAAGGCAGGGACTTCCTCGAGCGAGGCGTCGCTGCCGGGATCGTCGAGCTTCGGGACGCCGACGAGGAGCCGAACGCTCTCAGGGTCTTGGAGAAGCTCGCGACCAAACAGCGCACGAGGGCCAAGCCTTGGGACCCGCACGCGACTGCGGCGTATCCCACCCAACAGGCGCTCGACGCGGCCTACGAGTACGAAGCGGAGAAAGCTGCGGAGAAGGCTGCCGCCAAAGCGACCAAGGTCGCCGAGGCTCAGGCCTTGCGCGCGAAGTAGAAGTTTCGGCCCGGGGCTTCCATCCCGAGATCACTCTCGGCGCCGTAGACCTTGCGCTCCGAGAATCCCGCGGCACTGAGAGAGTCTAGGACCTCCTCCTCAGAATGGCAGCGGGCCAGGAGCGTTGCATCGGTCCTCTCCCAGACCCCGTTGTTGAGGAAGAACATCGCCACGTTGTACGAGCCCGTGCGCGTCTCGCGGTCGTAGCTCGGGTGAGTGATGTACGCGTGGTCGTCCTCGACATGACCGATCGAAGTAGCTCGCCACCTCTGGAGGTAACCCTCCTCGGTGTTGAGATCGAACAGGAAGACCCCTCCGGACACCAGGGCGTCGTGGACGTTTCGGAACACGGTCAGCAATTCCTGAACGCTCAGGATGTGATTGAGGCTGTCGTACTGCGAAACGACCGCCTTGAATCGACCGGGCATCGAGAAAGCCCGGGCGTCGCCGGTGACGAAGACGGCGTCGGGAGCGTTCTCGCGCGCGAACACGAGCATCGACTCCGATCCATCGATCCCGGTGACCTCGAACCCGTGCTCGCTCAACATCGCCGCGGTCTGTCCGGTCCCGCAACAGAGGTCGAGGATCTGATCGCCAGGATCGAGTTCTGGAAGGATGAAGCGATCCAGGGGCAGCATCAAGCGCTCTGGCTGAGCCCAATGGGTGTTGTAGATGAACGCGAGGGGATCGTAAGACGAAGGTGTGGCCACGTTCGGAGGGTACCGCTCCCGGGCTAGCGAAACTTAGATGTCAGTCGACCGACTCGAACAAGCGAACGATGGGGGCCTGCGCAAACAACTGCCGCAGTTCGGTCATGGCAACGACATACTCATTGGTGGCGATGCCCGTTTCCATCGCCTCGATGGAGTCCCATCTCGAGATCGCAGCGACCTCGACCAGCTCTCCGCTGTGCTCACCAACACCGATACACATCTCGATCCCGGCGCAGCCGTCGAACGCTTCGAACGCGGGGCGAACATCGGCCCGGAACAGGTCCTTGGCTTGTTCGATGTCATCGGGGTGTATCGCGGTCCCGAATATCCGGACGATCATGTTTCCCTCCAAGGGTTCATACGCTCCAAGCTCCTCGGTTGAACATCCCGGCGAGCTGCGGGTTCAGAGACAGCCGGCGTTCGTTGCGCGTGTAGTTGGCGGCGATGATCTCGCCAAGCCCCGGGTATCTCTGGATGATCCGAACGCGTTCCTCGTCTACTTCGATGACGTTGTAAGAAGGGCGGGTGTAGCCGCGGACCCGGTAGCTAGTTGCCGTACCCGAGTTGACCAGGAGCATCTCGCCGAACTGCCACACGTTGGGAACGTGCTTGTGTCCCGAAAGAACGAGGTCGACCTCGAGTTCGGTCATCAGGGCGAGGACGTCACCGGCGTCCCAAACGATGTTGCGCTCGCGCCCAGTACCCGGCAGCGGCACGAGGTGATGGTGAAGGACGAAGATGCGGTAGTCGTCGGGATACTCGTAGAACGCCTTTCGGATCCAGTCGTAGCGGTAGTGACCGACCTCCCCCTCGGCGAAGTCCGGCTTGGATGAGTTCACCGCGACGACGGTTGCGTGCGTCTCCTCGGCCCCGTCGGGGGCCATGCGGAAAGGCACTCGCATGTTTCGCTCGGATTTCCCGAACGCGTCGCGGAAGTGAAGGAAACCCACGTTCATGAGGTCGTGGTTCCCCGGGATGATGACCATCTCGAGGTCCGCGAGACGATCGAGGTACTTCTTCGCCTGACGGAACTGGGGGGCATATCCCTCGGCGGTTAGATCGCCGGCGACCACCACGAGGTCAGGCTGGATGGCAAGGATCTCGTCCAGCGCGTGGTCGAACAGCTCCCCATCGAAGTAGGGATGACCACAATGCGTGTCGGATATCTGCACGACGACAAGATGGTTGCCCTTCATCCGGAGCATCATAGGCGAGCGGAAGATGCGGCCCGAGCCTTCTCGCCTGTAACATCCGACTCCAGCGATCTTTCGATCAGGAGACGGGGACTCGATGATTCGGACCTATGGACTTGCGAAGGCGATCGTCCTTCCCTGGCTCAAGTTCTGGTTCCGCTGCCACTTCGAGGGTCTCGAAAACATCCCGAAGGACGGACCGGCCATCGTCGCGTTCAACCACATCGCGTTCCTCGACCCGTTCGCCGCTGCCTACGCGGTCGACAAGGCGGGGCGGCGGCCCCGGTTCCTCGGGAAGTCGGAACTGTTCCAGGACAAGCGGGTCGGATGGATCCTCCGAGGCGCCGGTCAGATCGAGGTCAAACGCGGAACGCGCGAGGCGCCCATGGCCCTCGACCATGCGGTCGCAGCCTTGTCGCGCGGAGAGGTGGTGGTTGTGTTCCCCGAGGGGACGATCACCACGGATCGCGATCTCAATCCGATGGCCCCCAAGACCGGCATGGCGAGGATGGCGCTCGAGGCCGGGGTTCCGGTCATCCCGGCCGCGGTGTGGGGCACCGCCAACATCTGGCCCAAGGGATACAAGAAGCACATGTGGCCGCCACGCCAGGACGTTCTCGTGCGAGTGGGAACGCCGATGACCGTTCGGGGGGACCATCGCAACCGCGATGACTGGACTCGCGTGGGAGCCGAAGTCATGGAGGAGATCGGGATCCTCCTCGCGAGCCTTCGTCCCGCAGTTCCGGACCGCCGGCGACCGCAGAGGGGCGCCGCCGCGTGACGAAGGTCGCGTTCATCGGCGCAGGATCCTGGGGGACGGCGACTGCAAGCCTCGTGGCGCGCAAGAACGAGTTCGACACGGTTCTCTGGGCCCGGCGTGCAGAGCTTGCGGAGACGATCAACCTGTATCACGAGAACCCGCAGTACCTTCCCGATCTCGAATTGCCGGAGACACTGCTCGCGACCAGCGATCTCGAAGAGGCCCTAGCCGGAGCAGAGGTCATCGTGATGGGGGTTCCCAGCCATGGCTTCCGCGGCGTACTCAAAGAGGTAGCCGAGATAGCGGGGCCGAAGCCGCGCTACGTCAGCCTCACGAAGGGCCTCGAGGTCGACACGCGGAAACGGATGTCCGAGGTGCTCGCGGAGGAGGTCGACGGGATCACGGACTCGTCGATCGCTATCCTCACCGGCCCGAACCTCGCCAAGGAGATCGTGCGCGGGTTCCCGGCGGCAACGACGGTTGCGTGTCGGGATCTCGAGACGGCGGGCTTCCTTCAGGATGTCTTCCACGCGCCGACCTTTCGCTGCTACACGAATAGCGATGTCGTCGGTTGCGAGATCGGGGGCGCCTTCAAGAACATCATCGCCATCGCCGCGGGCATGGCGGACGGACTCGGATACGGCGACAACACGAAGGCAACGGTCATGACGAGGGGACTTGCGGAGATGGCGCGTCTGTCGGTGCTATTCGGCGCGCAGCCGCTCACTTTCCTTGGGCTGGCCGGCGTGGGTGACCTCATCGCGACGTGCGCGAGCCCTCAGTCCCGTAACCATCATGTCGGTATCGAGCTGGGCAAGGGGCTCAAGATCGACGAGATCATAGGATCGATGAACATGGTGGCCGAAGGCGTGAAGACGTGTAAGCCGATCCTGGAACTCGGCCGGGAACGTGACTGCTACATGCCGATAACCGAGAACGTCGTGAAGATCTGTCATGAGGGCGCGACGGTAGAGGACGTCGTGATGGATCTCCTCGGTAGAGAGATCCGCTCGGAGTTCGAAGGCGTCGAGGAATTCCTGAAGCTCGCCCCGGGGCCCGAGGGGGTCTAAGTCTTTAGAGGTGGACCACCGGGCACGTGAGCGTGCGCGTGATCCCATCGACCGCCTGGATACTGGCTACTACCAGCTTGCCGAGGTCATCGACATTCGCGGCTGATGCTCTGACGATCACGTCGTAGGGGCCGGTGACATCTTCGGCTGCATCTACACCGCCGATGTCGCGAACCGATTGGGCAACCTGGGCGGCCTTGCCCACCTCGGTCTGGATGAGGATGTATGCCTGAACGTCTGCCACGCCTTCAGCCTCCCTGCGATCGACGGACCGTGTCCATGTGAAGTGGGCAGAGTCTACTCAAACGCAGGGACCCTGGGTTTGAGGTGCCGTTGGTAGTGTTAGGACCAGTCTTGCAACCCCAGTCCCGAGAAGGAGCAACCGCGAAATGTCCCCGGACCTGTCCGGCATCAGGAACCCCGGCACCGTTCATCTCAATCCAAGCGTCCCCGAACTCATCGAGCTTGCGGTAACTCGCGGAGAGGGCAGGCTGACCGAGCGAGGAGCGCTCGTGGCGACCACGGGAGCGCGGACAGGTCGCTCACCCAAGGACCGTTTCTTCGTTGCCCACGGGGGATCCAAGAACAAGATCGATTGGGGCGGCACCAACCAAGCGGTCGAACCCGAGGTGTTCGATGCCCTCCAGGAGCGAGTCAGGGCGCACCTGGAGGGCCGCGATCTCTTCGTGATCGACGCCTACGTCGGAGCGGATCCCGATCACCGGATCAAGCTCCGGGTGATCGCCGAGTTGGCCTGGCACGCGCTGTTCGGTCGCCAGCTCTTCCGTCGTCCATCGATCGAAGAGATGCAGGACTTCGAACCCGAGTTCACCATCCTTTCGGCCCCCGGCTTCGAGGCTGTTCCCGAACGCGACGGGACCAACTCAGACGCCTTCGTCGGTCTCGACCTCGAGCGCAAGCAGGTTTTGATCTGCGGAACGCACTACGCAGGCGAGATGAAGAAATCCATCTTCACGTCGGCCAACTACCTATTCCCGGTGAACGACGGAGTGCTCGGGATGCACTGCTCTGCCAACGTCGGCACCGATGATGAGCACGACGTCGCCCTCTTCTTCGGGCTCTCAGGAACCGGGAAGACCACTTTGTCTGCGGATCCGCATCGCCACCTGATCGGGGACGACGAGCACGGGTGGTCCACCAAGGGTGTCTTCAACTTCGAGGGCGGGTGCTACGCGAAGTGCATCGACCTCTCCCCGGAGAAGGAACCCCAGATCTGGGATGCGATCGGCTTCGGCAGCGTCGTCGAGAACGTCGTCATGGACGAAAAGACACGGGTGGTCGACTTCGAAGACGCGAGCCTCACCGAGAACACTCGCGCCGCATATCCGCTTGAGGCGATCCCCGGATTCGTTCCGGAAGGTCGCGCCGGTCACGCGCGCACCATCGTGTTTCTTACTGCGGACGCCTTCGGTGTTCTTCCTCCGATCGCTAAACTCTCGCGCGAAGCTGCGATGTACCACTTCCTTTCGGGGTTCACATCGAAACTGGCGGGCACCGAAGCCGGTCTCGGCGACGAGCCTCAGGCGACCTTCTCGACCTGCTTCGGCAGCCCGTTCCTGCCGCTGCCACCGAGCACCTACGCGCACATGCTCGGAGAGTGCATCGAGAAGTACGACGCGGAGGTCTTTCTGGTGAACACCGGATGGACGGGTGGTGCGTACGGAGTGGGGAAGCGCATGGACCTCCCGCTGACCCGGGCGATGGTCAACGCGGCGACGTCGGGGGCGCTTCGTGAGGTCGAGACCACTCGCCACCCGATCTTCAACGTCGACGTGCCGGTGAGTTGCCCGGGTGTTCCCGACGGCGTCCTAGACCCCCAGTCGACGTGGCCGGACAAGGACGCCTATGAGATCCAGGCGCGCGAGCTTGCAGGGATGTTCGCAGAGAACTTCGAACGCTTCCGGGACTCCGTGCCTGCAGAGGTGGCGAAGGCCGGTCCGTCGGCCGACTGAATCGTGGGGTTAGCGCTCTTCCACCTTGAAGAACAAGCGCACCTCGGTGTGGTACTCGGCGATCGCCCCGTCCTCCACGATCGCGCTGGTGCTGATGATGTCGAGCTTGTTGATCTGACGGATGGTCCGCGACGCCTCCTTGATCGCCTGGCGCGCGGCGTCTGCCCAACTCTCGGTCGACACACCGGTCAGATCGATCGTGTTCATGACGGCCATTCGTTTCCCCCTGAGCGACTATGAGTAAGGACCACCGCAAGGGAACGGTATCCGAACTCGGAGAGACAGGTCTTCTGAAGTTGCTGTCGGAGCGGCTGCCGGTGCCCGCCGGGGGAGAGGTGTGGGGTGGCGACGACACTGCCGTTCTAGAGCGGCCGGACGGGCGCCTGCTGGTCACCGTCGATACCTTGGTGGAGGGGTTCGACTTCGATCTCTCGTACGCATCCGGTAGCGACGTCGGCTGGAAGGCACTGGCGGCGAACGCCTCCGATATCGCGGCGATGTGCGGGCGCCCGGCACAAGCGGTGACCTCGCTGGCGCTCCCGCGTTCCACCCCCCTGGCGTTCGTGGACGACTTCATCACTGGGCTCATCGCCGCGGCGGACCACTGGGGGATCGCACTGGTGGGCGGAGACATCAGCGAGGCGCCAACCTTGGTGGTCTCGATCACCCTTCTCGGGGCTGCCGGCGACCCGGTCACGCTGCGTTCGGGGGCCGTGACGGGAGACGCGGTCTACGTCACCGGAAGCCTAGGAGGCGCGGCCGCGGGCCTAGTCCTATTGGGATCGCGCTCCGATCGCGACGATCCCGCGGCAGACCGGCTGCGCGCGCGGCAGCTACGCCCCGAGCCGCGGTTGGAAGCGGCCCTGTGGCTCGCTGGGTTCGAGCCTACCGCGATGATCGATCTCTCCGACGGCCTCGCCGTGGATCTGTCCCGGCTCCTCGACTCGTCCGACCGTGGCTGCCACATCGAAGAGGAGCTGATCCCGATAGACCCCGACGTCGCCTCGGTGTCGGGGCTCGATCCGCTGACGGCCGCGGTGACCGGAGGAGAGGACTTCGAGTTGCTCTTCACGGTCGATGGCGAACGTGAACTGCCGGCCACCTCACCCGGAGGGATCGCGATCACCAAGATCGGGCAAGTGACGGATAGTGGAACCCGGACGATCGGAACCCGCGACCTGGGGGCCTTGAAAGAGAAAGGTTGGGATCACCTGAGATGAGCGTGCAGGCTTCACCGGTAAACGGGATCCCGCGCGTCCTCACCATCGCGGGATCGGACTCCGGCGGCGGCGCCGGCATCCAGGCCGACCTTAAGTCCTTCCTCGCCCTCGGTTGCCATGGGATGAGCGCATTGACGGCGCTGACCGCGCAGAACACGACCGGCGTGACCGCCATCCATCCCGTGCCCGCGGAGTTCGTTGTGGCACAGATCGATGCAGTGATGACCGACATCGGAGCCGACGCGGCGAAGACAGGGATGCTTGCGTCGGCCGAGATCGTCGGCGCCGTCGCGGATGCGGTGAGTGCACACGGCATCGGTAACCTCGTGGTCGATCCCGTGTTCGTATCGAAGAGCCGGGACTGGCTCCTCGAACAGAGCGCGGTCTCGACCCTCGTCGAGAGGATCTTCCCGCTCGCGACCCTGATCACGCCCAACCTGTTCGAGGCCGCGGGACTCCTCGGCTGGGACGAAGCCACCTCGATCACCGAGGTCAAGGACGCGGCTCGCGCCTTGAAGGATCTGGGACCGCGCTCGGTCCTGGTCAAAGGCGGACACCTTCCCGGCGAGCAAGCCATCGACATCCTCTTCGATGGGGAGGACTTCCTAGAGGTCTCCGGGCCCCGCTTCGACACCGAGGACACCCACGGGACCGGCTGCACCATCTCAGCGGCCATCGCGGCCCGACTCGCCCACGGCGACGACCTCTCGACCGCGGTTGAGGCTGCCAAGACGTTCGTATCGGGCGCGATCGAACACGGTCTGCGGATCGGTAAGGGCTACGGCCCGGTCAACCCCGGATGGAACCTGTAGATGGTGCCCTAGCGCCTACGCCCGCAGGTTCCTCAGTTCTTCCTCTCCAAAGTTCTCGTTGCGCGCCCTGACGTCGAGGTAGGCGATCAACCCGGTGGCCGCGATGTACGGGTAAAGCAACGCCTGGATGAAGCTCAAGAGGGCAAGGACGACCGCAAGCTGCGCGCCTTCGGAGAGCCAGTTGGACACCCCGAACCCGATCTGGGTCAGCATCAGCTGAAGGAGACCGATCCCCAGAGCGATCACCAGGAAGGCGCCGACGAGCCGGCCGGCACTTCCTTTGGTCAGGGACCGAGCACGGCTGAGCGCGGGCTGCAGGCGTTCGCGCTCGAGAGCGACCACCAGCACGACGATGGGTGGTCCGAAGAACATGGGCAGGATCAACAGCATGAGGGGGGCCAGCACCACGGCGAGGACCAAAGTGATGGCCGCAGCGAAGAGTCCGCTCGCGACAACCTCTCGGGTTGGGAATCCCGACGACAGCACCTGTCGAGCAGTGGTCATCTTGCCGGCTAGTCGATCCGCCAGTACCGCTCCGCCGATCGCGACACCGATCCCACCCAGGGTCACCGTGACCACCACCGGGATGACGAGTCCGAAGGCAAGCTCCAGGAGGTCCGCTTCCATGTCGTCGGCGATCACGATGCTCGCGAATCTGAGCACGCCGTCGAAGAACCCGAGCACCAGGAAGGTCAACATCAAAGTGCGTGGGGCCATCCGGTAGAGGCGTAGGGAGTCGGCGATCATCCCGGAGAAGCTCGTCGGCGCGGGATACCCGGAGGGCACCTGAGGCCCTCCCTCGTTGCCGGTCACGAGCTATCGACCGACGCGTCTCTTGGCGATCAAGCCGATCACCAGCAGGCCGGCGAGGGCGGCCAAGCCCACGGCCATCTTCTTGCCGGCCTCGGCCGCTTCGACCTTGGCCCGCCCTACGAGGTCGTCGACCTTGCGGGCGAGGTCCTCTCGGGTCTGCTCGATCTCTGCCAGTGTCACGTTCGGGTCGGTGCTCATGTTCACTCCGATCTGTCTGAGTTAGGGACTCCGGCGACCGACGGTCTTGACCATCTCGACGTCGGCCTTGAGCGATTCCTTCGTCTTCTCCGCCGAGATCGGCGCCGCCATCTTCTTCTTCGCGAAGAGGAACGCCAGGAAGCCGATCAACAGCAGTATCACCGCGGTGAGGATGTCGGCCAGCCACACCCATCCGTTCATAGCGGTAGCGAGACCATCCCTGATCGAGAAAAGCATGAAGATCAGCGAGAAGAACCCCAGCGTGGCGAGGATGGCGAACGCCGCCACGCCCTTGACCTTCTCGGTAACCGAGTGCCCCAGTTCCTGCTTGGCGAGCTCGACCTCCTTGCGCACCAAGGTCGAGAGGTCTTCGGTGACTTCCTTAAGAAGCTGCCCTGCGGATTTCTCTGGGGAGTGGCCGTTGCCCATGCTCGGATCCACACCTTCTCCTCTCATGACTTCTCCTCTGGTTTATCTGCCTTGGTGGATGTGCGTCGTTCGCTCCGCTCGGCCAGAACCGCGTTCAGCTCCGCGGCAAGCAGAGTTACCTGAGCTAAAAGGTACGACGCAACGAGCAAACCCGCAGCCGCCGAGAACGTACCGAAGGTCCGGTTGCGCCCCAGAGAGCCCGCACTGAGGAAGGCTCCCCCCACGAGCTTCAGGGCCTCGAAGGCGATGGCCGCCACGAGAGCCCCCGGAAAGACCTCTCTCCACGAGCGCCCCTTCTTCGAGAGGAACTTGAAGGCGGTCAAGAAGATCCCCGTATTCACGGCGACCGTTACGAGGGACAGGGCCACCGAAACGATGATCTTCCCCACCGTGCTGGAGCCGGCCGCCGCTCCTAGAACGCGCACGAGCACGGTGGCGGTGAACGAGATCACCGTGGCGAGCCCCAGATAGGCGAGCCACCTGAGGGAGTCGAGGCGCTTGGCGAAGAAGTTCCCCTCGTCCTCGACGCAATCGATCCGGTTGAGGCCATGCCTCAGAGCGACCACCGCTCCAGAACCCGAGTAGAGGGCGAGAAGCAGACCGACGATGGCAAGCGTCCCGCGATTCTCTTTGAGGGACTCGAGCATGTTGAAGGTCAGGATCTGGTCGAGGAGGAGCACGCCTTCGAGTCCCGAGCGAAGAAGGTTCTCCCGGAAGCCCTCGGACAGGAAGGTGAGATACCCGACGGCGGAGGCGGAGAAGAGGAGCAGCGGGAAGATCGAGAAGAACGTGTAGTAGGTGAGGGCGGCGGCGAGAACCCCGCCGTCGTTGTCCGAGAAGCGGCGGAAGGTCGAGATGACGACGTCGACCAGCCCATACCGGGCGCGGGCGCGCTCGACCTTGAGCTTTACCCCGGTCGCTATACGTCTCACGTCCGCCATCGCCTTCTTTGGTTACCGCGAGCTATTGCCCGGTAAACGACGGAGGCGCCGAAGCGCAGAGACCGGAACTAAGTGCTGTATCAGGTGACGTTGGTGATGTTCAGGCGAGTGAAAGGCAAGCATCGCAAGGCCGCAGGGAGGCGGCGTAGTGGGAACTACGTCGCCGACCGAGAACGCCGCGAGGCGCAGGCTCTCGCCGCCTGAACGCGGCAAACGTTGTCTGATACGGCACTAGCCAGCTTTGGAGACCTTATTGGCCTTGATGCACTTCGTGCAGACGCTCATTCGCTTGGGAGAGCCGTTCACGACGATCCTGATCTTCTGCACGTTGGGGTTCCACCGGCGTCGAGAGCGACGGTGCGAGTGAGAGATTTTGTTCCCGAAGCCGGGAGTCTTTCCACAGATGTCACATACGGATGCCATAGCGCCTGGGAGGCTACCAGACATCGGCCCTCCGCCCGCGAAATCCACACGCGACCCCGGAGCGTCGTTAGTCTCGGAACCCATGGCCGAAGTCGTCGAAGCACCCTCCAAAGGGCTCGAGATATATGCCCCACAGCGTCGCAGGATCCCATTGCGGGTCACTGGGAAACGCGCCGAAGCCCTGGGGAAACTGGGGATCGCGAGCGTCCAGGACCTCCTGCAGCACTATCCCAGGTACCACGTGGACCGAACCCAGCTCAGCACGATCCGGGAGCTCGGCAGGCTCGCAGGGCAGGGCCACGACGGCGATGTCACCGTGCACGCCAAGGTCGTCAAGATGGGCCGACCGTTCACGATGCGCACGAAGACCAAGACCGGTAAGTCGCGCACCATGCTGAAGGCCACGATCGGCGACGAGACCGGTCGCCTGGAGATCGTCTGGTTCAACCAGGAATGGCCCGCCCGGGCCCTGAGTGAGGGGAACGTTGCGTTCTTCTACGGCCGGATCGGCGTCTACGGCGGCAAGCTGCAGATGACCGCACCCCGGTTCGAGCTCGTCAGGACGGGCCGCGAACCGTTCAACGTTGGCCGGGTCATCCCGGTCTATCCGGCGTCTGCAGACATCACGACCGACGGGCTGAGGAAGCTCATCTGGGAGACGCTCGAAGGAGCGGGGGAGATCATGGACCCCTTGCCATCCGACCTGCGCTTGCGTTTGGGATACATGACACGCGGTGACGCCGTCCGCTCGATCCATTTCCCCGACGACAAGGACGACGTGCTCAAGGCGCGGCGCAGGATCGTCTTCGACGAGATCTTCTCGCTGCAACTCGGCCTCGTGTTCCGCAAGAAGCGGCTCGAGCGAACCGTGGAGGGCATCTCTCATCCGACCCCGGCCCCCGATTCGCTTCCCGAGAGTTTCATCAGCGCGTTGCCGTTCGAGCTGACCGGCGCCCAGCGCAAGGCGTGCGCCGAGGTCGCGTCGGATATGGCGAAGTCGTTCCCGATGCACCGACTCGTCGAGGGAGAGGTTGGTTCCGGGAAGACGGTGGTCGCGTTGTACGCGTGTCTGATCGCGATCGCGGGCGGGAGCCAGGCCGCACTGATGGCCCCCACCGAGGTGCTCGCCGAGCAGCACTTCCTCACCGTCAAGGAATTGCTGGACCGAGCTTTCGGGGAGCACGAGGGCGCCAACCTGTTCGCCGGCACCTCCAACCGTCCGGTCGTGCGCCTGCTAACGGGATCGACGCCCGCAGCCCAGAGGAGCGAGATCGTCGCCGGCGTTGCCTCGGGCGACATCGACCTCGTGATCGGCACTCACGCCCTGATCCAGGACTCCGTAGACTTCGCTCGTCTCGGCGTCGCCGTCGTCGACGAACAACACCGCTTCGGAGTGCACCAGCGGAAGTCTCTGCGCGACAAGGGGAGTATGGGGGAGCCCGACATCCTGGTGATGACCGCGACTCCGATCCCGCGGACGCTCGCGGTGACGATCTACGGCGATCTCGACGTCTCGGTCCTCGACGAGTTGCCTGCAGGACGTAAGCCGATCACCACCACGATCGCATTCGGCGAAGAGCAGCGGGGCGACGCATACGAGGTGATTCGAGGTCAGGTGGCGGCCGGGCATCAGGCATTCATCGTCTACGCGCTGCGAGACGAGTCGAACAAGACCGAGTTGCGGAACGCCAAGGCGGAGGCCGTGCGGCTGGCGGCCGACATCTTTCAGGATCTGCGAGTCGGACTCGTCCACGGCGACATGAAGAGTCAGGATAAGGAAGCGGCCATGAGCGCCTTCCGTGACGGCGTTACCCAGATCCTGGTGGCAACGACCGTCGTCGAGGTTGGCGTCGATGTTCCGAACGCGACCGTCATGTTGATCGAGGACGCCGAACGCTTCGGCCTTGCGCAACTCCATCAGTTGCGTGGACGTATCGGACGAGGAGGGCATGCCTCCCATTGCATCCTGGCGACCGATCTGGACCCCGAAGGCGAGGAGGAGGGGACTGCGACGGCCTTCGAGCGCCTGGAAGCCGTCGCCGGAACGACCGACGGTTTCGAACTCGCCACTGTGGACCTCAGGCAGCGCGGAGAAGGGCAGCTCTTCGGAGCGCGTCAATCGGGGATGCCACAACTGAAGTTGACCCGAGTGCTCGAGCATCAGGACGTGATCAAGCAGGCACGGGATCTGGCCGTCCAGATGCTCGACGAGGACCCCGAGTTGACCGCCTACGAGCACATCGCCTTGAGGCGCGAGATGAGGGATCGTTTCGAGGATGTCGCTCTCGACGTGATCCAGTCTGGGTGATTCAGGCTGGGTGATCCAGTCTGGATAAGCTACCTTTGTTGTATGCGCGTCACAGCAGGTACCGCCAAGGGTCGACGTCTCAAGTCACCGGGAGCGGGCACCCGACCCATGACCGATCGGATGAAGGAATCCCTCTTCTCCGCGCTCGGGGAGATAAGTGGCGCGGTCGTGCTCGATCTCTTCGCGGGCTCCGGTGCGCTGGGCCTCGAAGCCTTGTCCCGAGGAGCCAAGAAGGCGACGTTCGTGGAAAGCGCGCGCGACGCGGTCGTGAAGCTCAAGGAGAACATCGAAACGACGGAGTTCGATAACGAGTCGGAGGTCCTGTGGGCCGAGGTCAAGCCGATCCTGGACAACCACGCCACGGAGAGGAAGGACCTGATCTTCGTAGACCCTCCCTACAACATGCCTGCCGAGAAGGTGCTCGGGAATCTCGAGCAACTCGTGATGGGCGGATACCTCTCCGATGACGGGCGCGTGGTCGTCCAGCGCAACGGCAAGGAGAACCCTCTGAAACCGTTCGGCTTACAGATGGTCTGGGAGCGTGAGTTCGGTCAGTCGAAACTCTTCATCTATACCCACGAGGATGAAGAGGAAGAGAGTTCCGGCTGATGGCGGCTGTCCTCTGTCCGGGATCGTTCGATCCACCAACCAACGGTCACATCGATGTCATCGAAAGAGCGGCGAAGCACTTCGACCAAGTTGTGGTTGCAGTCATCGCCAACCCGAGCAAGGAGCCACTCTTCTCGCTGGATCAACGCAAGGACCTCCTGGTCGATGTGCTCTCGCATCTCGACAATATCGAGATCGCATCCTTCGACGGCCTGCTCGTGGACTTCGCCCGCACGCGCGGCATCTCCGTGATCGTAAAGGGCCTTCGCGCGGTATCCGACTTCGAATACGAGCTTCAGATGGCGCAGATGAACTCCGCCCTCCTTCCCGGCCTCGACACGATGTTCGTCACCGCGAAACCCAACTGGGCGTTCCTGTCGTCGAGCCTCGTCAAGCAGGTTGCACGGTACGGCGGAGCGGTCGACGGGCTGGTTCCTCCCCTTGTGGGTAAGGCGTTGGAAGAGGCTTATAGAGTCTCACCACCGACAGAACACACCTGAAATCGACTGAAGACGAAGGGGACGCGATGGATCTCATCGAACGGATCGACGAACTGCAGGTACTCATCGAGGAAGCCAAATCGGTTCCTCTGTCCAGCAGCGTCGTCGTCAATCGGGACGAATTCATCGAGCTGCTCCTGCAGCTCAAGGAGGAGGTCCCCGAGGAGGTACGCCAGGCTCGCTGGATGTCCCGGGACCGGGACGAGCTGCTCGCCCGGGCCCGTAAGGAATCGGACCGAATCATCGCCGACGCTCGCGAGCAGCGCGATCGGCTCCTCTCCCGCACTGAGATCGTCAAGGAGGCCGAGAAGGAAGCGGTCCGGATCGTCCAGGAAGCCAACGACAATGGTGCCCGGAAGAAGCAAGAAGCCGAGGACTACATCGACCAGAAGCTGGCCGGCTTCGAGATCCTCCTGAACAAGACCCTGGGCACCGTCGCACGGGGCCGAACCCAGATCAGAGGCGAAGGCGGGGTCGCCGGCGCCGGCGGGGTCGCCTCCCCGGCGATCGAGGAGTACCACGAACCCCCAGCCGCACATCCCGCCGCCGCGAGCCCACCGCCGGCCGCTCCGTTCGACGCGGCCGCCGAACCGGACCCGCCCGAGGACGATCAGGAGTCATCCTTCTTCCAGTAGGGACGCCTCCCAATAACTGGGAAAAGGGACCTCTCTGGTATCATCGCTTCTGCGTGGCGCCCCGAGAGCGGCGGCGCAGGCGCTTCGAATCACAGTCGTCCAGCAGGTGGGGATGTCGCGCGTGCAGAGCTTGAAGATCTCGGTGGCCCAGATCCTGGGGCGGCCGGGTACCCAGAAAGAGATACCGGTGGTGGCCCCCCTGGAGGGGCTGCAGGGTCCCCTCGCGCGCGTCGCACCCGAATCGGTTCGCGCCGAATTGCGCGTGGAGGCGGTGGTCGAAGGAGTGCTCGTGACCGGTCGTCCGGTGGCGACGCTCGAACTGGAGTGCGCTCGATGTTTGAAGCCGTTCGGGGCCGAGGTGGCCTCGGAGGTGTGCGAGTTGTTCGTCGCCCCCGGAACCGAGGCGCCGGACGAGGATGCGTACCGGATCGATGGGCTCGAGATCGACCTCGAGCCCATGCTTAGAGATGCACTCGGGCTCGAGCTTCCGCTGAACCCGATCTGCAGCAAGGACTGCAAGGGGCTGTGCGCCCACTGCGGCGCGGATCTGAACGTTGGGACCTGCGATTGCCGTGACGACGCCACCGACCCACGGTGGGCCCCGCTGGAAGAGCTGAAGGCCAAGCTTCAGGAGGAACGGACCTAATGCCCAACACGGCATTGGTGAAGCGAAGGAGAGAAGGATAACCATGGCAGTTCCGAAGCGAAGGAAGACCCGTTCCAAGATGCGCATGAGGCGCGCTCACTGGAAGACAGAAGCGCCTACCTATGCCACGTGTCCGCAGTGCCGGCAGCCGAAGCTTCCGCACATCGTTTGCAAGAACTGCGGTTACTACGCCGGCCGCCAAGCCATCGAGACTGAGTAAGGCGACGGTCACGGGACTGGAACGTCTCGGGGTTCCCCCCGAGGGCGGAGACATATACAACCTGGCGCTCACGCACAGGTCATATGCGTATGAGCAGGTAAACCCAACGCAGCACAACGAACGTTTGGAGTTCCTGGGTGATGCGATCCTCGGCGCGATCGTCACCGATCTGATCTTCACTTCCTATCCCGAACTCGCCGAAGGTGAGATGGCGAGGCTGCGTGCTTCTGCCGTCAACACCCAGGCACTCGC
Source organism: Actinomycetota bacterium (assembly GCA_009377815.1). Lineage (GTDB taxonomy): Bacteria > Actinomycetota > CADDZG01 > CADDZG01 > WHSQ01 > WHTI01. The sequence continues at coordinate 21,869 of WHTI01000012.1, read as the reverse complement.
GGCGATCGCCGAGGAAGTCGCCCTCGGCGAGTACATCCGATTGGGGCGCGGCGAGGAGGGCTCTGGCGGAAGTAGCAAGACCTCCGTTCTGGCCGACACCTTCGAAGCAGTCGTAGGTGCCCTCTACATCGATCGAGGCATCGAGGCCACCACCAAGGTGCTGGTTCCGCTCTTCGAGGACAGACTGCGGGCCACCCTTGCAGCGGGCGACCGCTACGACGCCAAGACCGCTCTTCAGGAGATCGTGGTTCGAGACCGTGGAGGCTTCCCTGACTACAGGGTGACCTCCTCGGGCCCGGATCACGACAAGAGTTTCACGGCCGAGGTCTTCGTCTCGGGAGTTCTGTACGGAACCGGCGAAGGCAAGAGCAAGAAGGAAGCCGAACACCACGCAGCCAGGGCCGCCCTCGCACGCTTCGAAGACGAAGGATCCGTGCGAGAAAAGGCAGACCAAGAGCAAGAGCAAGAACAAGAACAAGATCAAGATCAAGACGAAAGGGGATCGGATGCCCGAGCTTCCTGAGATCGAGGTCCTGAAGAGGGATCTCGAGAAGGAGGTCGTGGGCCGGCGCATCAAGGACGCACAGGTCCGACCCGGCACCAACGCGATGAAGATCGTCGCCCGTCATGGGCGGCGCAAGGAATTCCAGGAGCTGCTCGACGGCGCCAAGATCGAGCATGTCTCCAGGATCGGACGTCGTCTGCTCATCGAGCTCGACAACGACCGGACGATGGTGATCGCGCTCGGCGACTCGGGTCTCCTTCTTAAGACGAGTGCCACCGAGGAGATCGCACAGAACACACACATCGTCATCGAGTGGACGATCGGGGGCCATCTTCGCCTCGTTGACCCCGACAAGAAGGCGGATGTGTACGTCTGTCCGACGGCGGAGGTCCCCAGCCTCAAGGAACTCCAGAGTGACGCCCTCGACCCGCTCGACCCGCACAACCCGCTGACGTGGCAGCACTTCTCATCACTGCTGCAGGACCGCGCGGAGGAGATGAAGAAACTGATGATGGATGAGAGATTCATCCTCGGACTGGGAGACATTTACTCCGACGAGATCCTGTGGGCCGCGGCGCTCCGCTACGACCGCAAGTCCAACGACCTCTCCTCCCAGGACGTGCGGCGCCTCTACCGGGCCCTCGTCGAGATCCTGATGGAAGCGATCAAGGGGCGCGGGACCAGCTGGGGCCCCGACGGCTTCCGGGACCTGCACGGCGACATGGGAACCTTCCAGCACGAGATCAAGGTCTTCGAGCGCGACGGGGAGCCCTGCCGCCGCTGTCGCAACCCGCTCGAGAAGGCGAAGTTCGCAGGTTCCTTCACGTACTTCTGTCCGCAGTGCCAGGTTTGATGAGCGCCCTGAGGGTTACCCGAGGAGGGTCAAAGAATGGAAGATAGGACCCGGGTTCACGTATTCGTGAACGGCGACCTGCCGCAGCAGGAGTTCTGCGACGCGATCGCGACCAAAGCCGAGGAACAGAACGTCACGGGGTGGGTCAAGGCCCTCTCCGACGGACGGATCGAGGCGGTGCTCGAGGGCCCCAGAGATGAGGTCTACCGCGTCGTGGGACTGTGCCGGGCCGGACCCAAGGGGGCCAAGGTGGACGGCGTCCAGGTCGACCGCGAGCCCCCCAAGAACGAGAAGACCTTCAAGAAGAAGAAGTAACCCCTCAATTCCACGGCCTGGCAAGTCCTCCCTGCTAGGTTGCTGCTTATGTACGTAAAAGCCCTGAAGATCGCCGGGTTCAAGTCGTTCGCGGACGGGACGATCCTCGAGTTCGCCCCCGGCGTGAACGTCGTGGTCGGCCCGAACGGGTCCGGGAAATCAAACATCGCCGACGCCCTGAGCTGGGTGCTCGGGTCGCAGGCGCCCTCATCGCTGCGAGGGGCATCGATGGACGACGTGATCTTCGCCGGGTCTGACAGCCGGAGCCGGCTGGGCATGGCCCAGGTCGAGCTGACCCTCGACAACACGTCCCGGATCCTTCCTCTCGACCTGAGCGAGGTGACGATCACCCGAATGACCGACCGGGCGGGAGCCTCCGAGTACCGCATCAACGGAGCGGCCTGCCGGCTGCTCGATGTCTCGGAACTGTTGTCCGACACCGGCATCGGTCGCAGCATCCACACTGTCGTAAGCCAGGGCCAGCTGGACGCCGTTCTCCAGGCGCGTCCCGAGGACCGCCGGTCGTTCATCGAAGAAGCGGCCCAGGTCGGCAAGTTCCGCCGGCGCAAGGATCGATCGCTCCGCAAGATCGAGCGCGTCGACGACAACCTGACCAGGCTCAACGACGTCCTCGTAGAGCTGAGGCGATCCATCCGGCCGCTCAAGCGCCAGGCGAAGACTGCGTCCTTGTACAGCGAACTGGTCAGCGAGCACCGCACCCTGAAACAGCGTCTCGCTGCAACCGAGGTCGTGAGGCTTTCGGCCGTCGATCCTTCGTACGACCCCGTCGCCGAGGCCGCGAGGGCGAAACTGCTATCCGACGAACTCGACAGCGTCCGGGCCCGTCTCTCTACCGCAACCGAGCAGCGCGTCCGTTTGACCGGCGCGGCCGAAGAAGGTCGCTCGAGAGCGGACCGGATGGGCCGAACGGTGGACCGGGTCGCCGGTTTGGGTCGACTGGCGGCCGAGAGGGCCGAGACGATCTCCGCGCGCCTGGCAGCCGAGACCGAAGAGGGCTACCGGGAGCGGATCCGGCTCCTCGACTCGGAGCGCGAGCGCTGGAACTCGAAGAGTAGAGAACTCGAAGCGTCTGCATCCGCAGCCCGCACCAAGGCAACGGAGGCCGCGGCCGAGACCGAGTCGCTCCGCGCCGCGATCGACGAAGTCGAGCAGTGTCTCGCACGCGCTCGCGCCGAACACACACAGGCTGCGCAGGCGGTAGTGCGCGCTGAAGGCAGCGAGGCTGCCGGCCGGGCAACCATCGGTTCGATCGAGGCGCGCATTAGTGCCGTCATCGAGCGCAGGGGCACTGCGGAACGAGAGCTCGAGAACGACGCGCGTCTTCTCGGGGAGGCCGAGAACGAGGTCCGCTCGCTAGAGACCGAACTCGACGCCAAGACGGAGGCCGCCGCAGCCGCAGAGACGAAGCTCGAGGCTGCTCGAGAGCGCGCCGAGCTCCTCAAGGATTCGCTCGGTGTAAGCCACGCACGGAGTTCTTCCGCCGAAGCGAGGTTGGGCGCGCTCGAAGAGGTCCTTTCTCTGCTGTCGGACGTCCCCGCGGCCGCGGTCCGGATCGAACCGTTGATCGCCGACGCCCGGCAGCGAGCCGAACTGGCAAGCGCCGGTGAAGCCGAGGCGACCCAGATCCTCAAGGCCGCCGATGACGAAGGCGAGAAATGCTGGCAGGAAGTCGCTGCCGACGACGAGGAACTGCGCCGCCTGGATGCGTTGATGTCCGGCGCCGCCGAGCGACTAGGTGGATTGCGCCGGCGACGCGAGAAGCGTGAGGTCGAGTTGGCAGCTCTCGACGAGGAACTCTCCCGGGTGCGAGATGAACTTGCCCGAGCGGAGCGGTCGGCGACAGAAGAACGCGCGGAGTTGCCGGTTCAGAGAGCAGCCCTCGAAGAGAAGAAGCGCGAGCAGGACTCCGCCGAAGCCGCTGCACGGGAACTGTCCGAGCGTCGTTCCTCGGCACAATCGCTCGCGACGGCAGTCGAGATGGAGGCTCGCAGCGCGGAAGAGCGTGCCCTGGCGGCCAAGCTACGGCTCGAAGAGGCAGAGGCCGGCATCGCCGATGCGGAACGAGCGCTGGCGGGGCTTGAAGACCTCAGGAGCGACCTCAAACTGAGGCGGGAGCGCTGCGAGGCAACCGCTCTGCTTGCCCGCGAGATCGCCGGCCGCGGCACCACCTGGGTCGGAGACGCGGAGCAGCGTGCCATCACCGCTCGAGCTGAGGCCGAGGAGGGAGAGCGCAAGCTCGACGAACTCGTTCATCGGGAGCGCGAGCTGTCGGAAGGACTCGAAGTCGCCGGCCGCCGGCGCAACGACGCCGAGGTTCGCAAAGCACAGCACGATGCTCGCATCGAGGCTATCGGCGAGCGATCGATGGACGAGTGGGGGATGTCGGTTGACGACCTCCGGACCCTCGACGTGCTGCCCACCGACGACGAGGCCGCGGCCCTGGCGCGTGCCTCACACCTGGACAAGGAGATGCGCCGGCTAGGTGCAGTCAACCCGCACGCGGCGGAGGAGTACAACGAACTGGCCGAACGCGAGAAGTTCCTAGAGGATCAGATCGAAGACCTCAAGTCGTCCCGCCGCGACCTGATGAAGGTTGTTCGCGAGGTCGACGAGACGATCGTCGAAGTCTTCGGCAAAGCGTTCGAGGACGTGGCCCACGAGTTCGAGGCGGTCTTCCAGCGCTTGTTCCCCGGTGGTACGGGCGCCATCAAGCTGACCGATCCCGACGACCTACTCAAGACCGGGATCGAGATCGAAGCGCGCCCTCCAGGGAAGAACGTGCGGAAGCTGTCGCTGCTCTCCGGTGGAGAGCGATCGCTGGTCGCACTCGCGTTCCTCTTCTCCATCTTCCGGTCGCGTCCGTCGCCCTTCTATCTCCTCGATGAGGTCGAAGCGGCGCTGGACGACGTCAACCTCCAGCGATTCCTCGGCCTCGTCGGTGAGCTCGAAGAGCGCGCCCAGGTGCTGATCGTGACCCACCAGAAACGCACTATGGAAGCGGGCGACGTGCTCTACGGCGTGTCGATGTCAAAGGACGGCGTGAGCCGGGTGGTCGCAAAGAATCTGTCCGAGGTCGGTCGGATCGGCGAGCCCCCATCCCTTACCGTGCGGCTGCCGGAGAGCGACACCTCCGAAGTGGACCTGCGGGGTTAACCACATCACTCGTGCGCACTAGGCTTACCGGATGACCGATCTCCTAGTGATCCTTGGACTCGTCCTGGCCGTCGTGGCCGTGGTGCTGGTAGGCGCGGCCGTGGCCCGGCGATCTCGGCGGACGACCGCATTTCCCCGTATCGACGAAGAGCCTCCCCTCGTCAGCCCAGAAGCGAAGGAGGCTGCCGAGGCCGCCGAGGCCGATGCCGCCGATCGTTTCCGGGGGCCCTCCCGGCCCGGAGGCGGGCACGTCCGCCTGGTGGAGCAATCCCCCGAAGTCGTGGTCGAGGCGCCGCGCCCCCGGGCCACGACGCCCCCAGCGGAGACACGACCGACGCTCAAGGACCGGCTCGCGAAGAGCCGGAAGTTCCTCAGCGACAAGCTCTTCGATGCCCTGCGTGGAACACCGACCGACGAGACGTGGGAGGACCTCGAGGCCGTGCTGATCCAAGCCGACATCGGGGTCGAGGTCGTCACCCCGATCGTCGAGCGGCTCCGAGACCGTGCCCGGACCGAGAAGGTCACCGTTGCGGGGGACCTCCGGAAGCTGCTCGCCGCGGAACTGCTGGATCTGTTCGACAGAGACAGGGAGCGGGCTCTCTCCTTTGCCGACGTCGGTACTTCCGTGTGGTTGGTAGTCGGTGTAAACGGCACTGGTAAGACCACGACGATCGGAAAGCTTGCCTCCGACCTCAAGGACCACGGGAGGACCGTCTCTCTCGCCGCGGCCGACACCTTCCGAGCCGCCGCCGACGAGCAACTCGGGGTTTGGGCGGAGCGCGCGGGAGCACAGTTGATCAAGCACCAGCCAGGGGCCGACCCGGGGGCGGTTGCGTTCGACGCGGTCAAGAACGCACGCGCGAAGGGCATCGATGTCCTCATCGTCGACACCGCGGGTCGCCTGCACAACAAGGCACCGCTGATGGACGAACTGGCGAAGGTCCGACGGGTGATCGAGAAGGAGGGGAGCGTCGATGAAGTCCTCCTGGTCATCGACGCCACCGCGGGTCAGAACGGACTCGTCCAGGCACGGCAATTTGCGGAATCGGCCGGAGTCACGGGCATCGTCCTCACCAAGTTGGACGGCACCGCCAAGGGCGGGATCGCGATCGCGATCGAGGAGACCCTCGGCCTCCCGATCAAGCTTATCGGGGTTGGCGAGGGGATCGAGGATCTCGAACCCTTCGTGCCGGACGACTTCATCGCCGCTCTGCTCTCGTGAAACGAAACACTAATGACGACGGGCGCCCTCGGATGATCGCCCGCGTCCTGATCGTGTTCGCCGGTTACCTGATGTTCTCGGCGTTGGGAGACGACAGGATCGCCGCCGGGGTGACGCTGTGGGCCGGTGTTGTCCTGGTCGGGTGGTATGTCGTCGACCTCTTCACCCAAGAGCCCGGCTCCCGGATGGGAACACCCGGGGTTGCCGCCGGTGGTGTCCTCATCGCCGCCGGATTGGTTCTCGCCCTGACCCCGTAACCTGTAGACATGTTCGATTCCCTCTCCGGCAGACTCGACGACATATTCACGCGGCTCCGCTCCCGCGGACGCCTCGATGAGAAGCAGGTCGATGAGGTCCTGCGCGAGATCCGCCTGGCCCTGTTGGAAGCCGACGTTTCCCTCAAGGTCGTCAAGGCGTTCGTCACCGATGTCAGGGAGCGAGCTGCGGGGGCCGAGATCCACAAGAGCCTCACTCCGGCTCAGCAGATCATCAAGATCGTCAATCTCGCGCTGGTCGACGTCCTCGGCGAGAAGAACGTGGGGCTGCGGCCGGTCGACATGCCCCCGAGAGTCATCCTGATCGCGGGACTCCAGGGTTCCGGTAAGACGACCGCCTCGGCCAAGCTCGCCGCCCTGCTGAAGAAGCAGGGAAGGAAGCCCCTCCTCGCGGCGTGCGACCTCAGGAGACCGGCGGCGATCCGTCAGCTGCAGCTGCTGGGCGAGCAAGCGGGCGTCGAGGTCAGCGCCGACGTTTCGGGGACCAACGATGCGGTTGCGGTAGCGACGGCAGCACTCAAGCACGCCCGGGACGAAGGTTTCACCGACCTCATCGTGGACACCGCCGGCCGGATGCACGTCGATCACGAGTTGATGGCCGAGCTCGGGGCGGTCGAGAAGGCCGTCGATCCCGCCGAGACCCTGCTCGTCTGCGACGCGATGACCGGTCAGGATGCGGTCAACGTCGCGGAGTCGTTCCTCGCCGAGGTCGACCTCACCGGCGTCATCCTCACGAAGCTCGACGGTGACGCACGCGGCGGGGCGGCACTCTCGATGGCCTACGTCACCCAGCGGCCGATCAAGTTCGCCGGTGTCGGCGAGAAGCTCACCGATCTCGAACCGTTCCACCCCGATCGGATGGCCTCCAGGATCCTCGGGATGGGCGATGTCATGACCTTGATCGAGAAGGCAGAGGGCGCTTTCGACGAGGCCGAGGCCATCAAGATGCAGGAGAAGCTCCGCAAGGCGGACTTCACGTTCGAGGATTTCCTTAGCCAGCTTCAGCAGATCAAGAAGATGGGCCCGTTGTCGCAGGTGTTGTCGATGCTTCCGGGCGGAGCGAAGCTCCCCGCCGGGGACGACATGGACGCTCAGCTGCCCAAGGTCGAAGCGATGATCCGCTCGATGACCCCCGACGAACGCAACGACCCCAAGCTGATCAACGGAAGCCGCCGCCGCCGGATCGCGACGGGATCGGGGACCAGCGTGCAGGACGTCAACAAGATCGTGAAGCAGTTCGATCAGGTCAGGAAGATGATGCGGTCGATGTCGGGCGGCAAGGGCAAGATGCGCCTGCCCGGCGGAATGAAACTGCCGCCCGGAGGGATGTGAGGACCGGCGGGCGAAGAGATGTTGGAGCCTCACATCCCGACGTCGGTATCGGATAGGGGCCCCGCGGCCCCGACCTGATAACATCTCTGGGCCCGCCCGGGGTTCAACCGCGCTGGGCGCACCTCGAAACCCCCAAGGAACGCAAGGAGAGTCTAGGAAGTCATGGTCAAGATCAGATTGATGCGTGTCGGCAAGCGGAAGCAGCCCTCGTTCCGCGTCGTTGTGGCCGATTCGCGCAGCCCTCGCGACGGCCGGATCATCGAGACGATCGGGCATTACCACCCCCGTGAAGATCCGTCGGTCATCGAGATCAACGGGGAGCGTGCCGTCCACTGGCTCCAGTTGGGCGCCCAGCCCTCCAACACGGTCAAGAACTTGCTCCGGATCACCGGTGCCTGGTCGGAATTCTCCGGTGAGGCGCCGCCGCCACCGCTGGGCGAGGCGCCCGCGAAGAAGACCGCTCCCGTGAAGGCCACCCCCGCCGCCTCGGTCTCGGCCGAGGGCGTCGCATCGGAGACCGAAGAGGGACTCGAGGCAGACTCCGCCCCCGCCGAGGAGACGGCCGAGACGGCGTCGATCGATGAGGACGTCGCCGATGCCACAGAGGACGACGAGGCCGCTAAGTGAGCCGCGAGCTGATCCAGTACCTCGGCGGCTGGCTCCTCGATCATCCCGAGGACCTCACGGTCGATGAGCTCGAGGGAGACGGCGACCAGACGATCTACGAGATCTCGGTCAATCCCGAGGACATGGGCAAGATCATCGGCAAACGCGGTCGCATCATCCACGCGATCCGCTCGCTCTCGAGGGTTGCCGCCCAGGGCGAGGGCGGACAGGTCCTCGTCGAAGTAGTCGACTAACCCGTGCCGCACTAGCCCGTGTTGCTCGCCGGCGCGATCGGCAAACCCCACGGCCTTGGGGGCGAGGTCTACCTGATGAAACTCTCGGACGACCCTCACCGCTTCGATCCCGGTTCCGTTCTTATGCATGAGGACGGCCGCGAGCTGGTGATCGAGGAATCCCGAGTGCATGGGGCCGACCGCTTCCTCGTCCGCTTCGAGGGCGTGGGGACACGAGAGGGCGCAGTGGGGCTGCGCGGCTCGGTGTACGTCACCGAAGAAAGTCGCAGGGAGCTGGAGGACGGCGAGTACTGGGTCGAGGACCTCAAGGACCTCGAGGTGGTCCTGGCCTCCGGAGAGAGTGTCGGGACGGTGTCGGACGTCATCAGCGGCTCTGCCCAGGACCTCCTCGAGATCGAAACCCCGGGCGGAACTAAGCTGGTCCCGGTCGTCCCCGAGATCGTGACTCAGGTGGACACCGATGCCCGTCGGGTCGTGATCGATCCTCCGGCCGGACTGCTGGACTAGCCATGCGGATCGACGTCATCACGCTCTTTCCCACCATGTTCGTGGATCCACTTAGCACGAGCCTTCTCGGAAAGGCGATCGCCGACGGAGTGATCGAGGTAACCCTCAACGACCTTCGGGAGCACGGCCTCGGCCGGCACCGTTCGGTCGACGACACTCCCTTCGGCGGTGGGGCCGGGATGGTCATGAGACCGGAACCACTGTTCGCCGCGATCGAAGCGGTGACCACAGAAGACTCGCACGTGGTCTTGATGTCCCCCCGGGGCTCACTGTTCGATCACAGGGGAGCCGAGCGACTAGCGACCCGAGAGCATCTCGTGCTCGTGTGCGGCCGCTACGAAGGGGTCGATCAGAGGGTGATCGACGAACTGGTCGACGAGGAGATCTCGATAGGGGACTACGTCCTCGCCGGAGGAGAACTCCCCGCCCTCGTGGTGATCGAGGCCCTGTCCCGGTTCGTCCCCGGGGTTCTGGGGAACCCGGAGTCACTGACCACCGAGTCGCACGCGGTGGGAACCCTGGAGCACCCCCAGTACACGAGGCCCGCGGAGTTCCGGGGATCGAAGGTTCCCGACGTCCTACTCTCGGGACATCACGAGGAGGTGGAACGGTGGCGCGAGGAGGAATCCCGCCGGCTCACCCGGGAACGCCGCCCCGACCTCCTGGGGGATGATTGAGTACCCAAGGAGCCGCCCGCTTGAGATTCTTCGGGATCGGGGGACTGGTCTTCGCCGGACTCGTCGCCGCAAGCGTCTTCAGGATCTCGACCGTCGTTCAGGAGGATCGGCTCAAGGCCGGCGTCTATTTCCTCGCCGCTTTTCTCCTCGGCCTCGTTTACATGTGGGGTGCGGCCCGGGAACCGGGATCCCCTTGGGTCCAGGACCCTCAGAAACCGGGCAACCACCGCTTCTGGCGCCTCATCCTCGCCGGCGTGATCGTTCCACTCCTGGACGCGGCGCTGGCGGGCGGCATGCTGTTGATCGCCGCCGGATTCGTCTCGTCTCTCATCGTTTGGGTCTGTATGGCGACCATAGGTCGCATCAGGCATTCGACCCCTGGCGGCGGGACCCTGCTTGGCTAGATATTTTCCGCAAACCTCTGGTCATCGGTCGCTCAGGTGTATACGTTCGCCCCTGTAAGGGTTTTTCGCGCGGTCCAAGGGAGGTAATGGGTGGAGAGCACAAAGCGCAGTACCCGGAAGTCGTGGTTGGCGGTGGTGGCTGGTATCGCAGCGATCGCGCTGATCGGCGCTCCGGTGGTCCAGGCAGCAACGCAGAGCGTCAAGGTCAAGGGCAAGGTCAAGATCGCGGCCTCCAACGGCCAGAACATCTCGGCTTCGCCGGTTGCCAGCATGGGACTTCTTTCCGCTCCCGGTAGCTCCGGTGCGGTGGACGTTCGTACGTACGGTGGCGGCGGTGGCTTCTACGGCACCGGGGTCTGCAACACGACCCACCCCTTCCGCCCATTCAGCACTACTGTGGCCGCCGGAGCCGACAACGTGATCACGGGGATCCTGCTCACGGGGACCGACGCGATGCTGACGGTTACCGCGCCTGATCTGGATACCATCATCGGTCCGGCACCGGTTCAGAACTTCCGCACCGACGCGACCAACCCCAACTTCTCGGTTGCACTGGGGAATGGTCTCAGCGTGTTCCCGTCGGAGCTCGTCTTCACCTGCACCGGGTGGGACGGCGGCGAGGGCAGTGGTGACTACGTCATCATCGGTCAGTAGCTAGCAACAAGAGTTTCGTCGCAGGGCGCCCCCTAACCGGGGCGCCCTGCTGCGCGTAGTCAAGTGGCCGTCGTATCGTGACGGAGCGACGGGTGGATAAGGGACGAGGGGGCGGGGTGAAGGACTCTCCATACGCGGATCGCGGCAGACCTCGTCGCATCGCGCTCGGCCTCGTTGCCATCCTTCTCTTCTCCGGCGTGACGGGCCTCACCTGGGTGTTCCTCAAGGGTGGATTCCGCAGTGGCACCCCCGTCGACGCGGTGTTCTCGGCCCCCGGCGTCGGGCAGCAGCTCCCCGTCGGCGGCGACGTCAAGATCCGAGGCGTGCTGGTGGGCTCCATCGGAGACATCGTCGCCGGACCGGACAACACCACCCGCATCGAGATGCTCCTCGATCCCGCCTACGACATCCCCGCCGACTCGATCGCCGAGATCCGGTCCAAGACGGTGTTCGGACAGAAGTGGATCGAGCTCATCCCACCCGAGTTCCCCTCAGGCGACTTGCTCGGTGAAGGAAGCGAGATCCCCGACGCCAACACGGTTGAGCCGCTCGAGTTCGAAAGAGCCATGCAACTCGGCCACGACCTGATCTCTTCGGTGCCCCTCGACCAGCTGGCGCGGGTGCTCAAGAGCGTCGCCGATGGCTTCTCTGGTTCCGAAGAGTCGGCCGCGACGGCGATCGATGACGGCTATAGGGCCCTAGTAGCGGTCAACTCGCGCTCCGACGAGCTGGACCTGTCGCTCCGGCAACTCAGAGAGTTCTCTCAATGGCTCGACGACAACGACACCGATCTGCTCTCGTTCCTCTCGTCGCTCGATTCCGCGAACCAAGCATTAGTGGGTGCCGCTCCGGAATTCCGGGCATCGAACGCGAGCGTCCCGGTGTTCCTCGACCAGTTCGCAACGTTCCAGATCCAGACCGAAGAGTCCTTCGGGAGGTTGATCGAAGACGGTGCCGATGTCCTTGAGATAGTGGCTCCGCGCTCAGACGCTCTCGTGTCTTTGATCAGGCAGCTCGAAGCATTCGCAACCATCTGGAACTCGGGGCTGTCACAGCCGTGCGCCGGCGAGTTCGAAGCGAACATGGTCTGCTGGCAGGTCTACGTCCCGCCGGGTCTCGAGTCCCGCGGGCTGTACTCGAAGGGCGAGGGGCCCCACACAGACGAGCCGGGGGATCCCAACGCCTTCGGGGCCGGATCCGTGACCACCCTCTCGGTCGACGATCTCACCGCGCTGATCCGCAAGTACACGAAGCGGATCGTGGATCCTGCGCTGTCACATCTCTTGCTGGAACCGGCCGAACGCCTGCTCTTGGACGCCGGGGGGGACGGATGATCCCGGGCTTCCGCTGGACGGCCGTCAAACTGGGGATCTTCACTATCGTGACGTTGATCGTCACGTCGTGGCTCGCCGCGATCATCGGTAACTTCCAGTTCTTCGCGTCGCCCTACACGATCACCGCGCAGTTCGAGGACGCCACCGGATTGCTTCAGGGAGATGTCGTCAAAGCCGCCGGGGTAACGATAGGCCGGGTGGAGGAGATCTCGGTAGACGAGGGAATGGCGCTGGTCGAACTGTCGATCGATGAGGGTACCGAGCTGCCTGCGGGGGTTGGTGCAGAGGTCCGCTTCCGCAACCTCATCGGGCAGCGGATGATCTCCCTCGTCGAGGACCCGGAGTCGAGCGTTTCGGGACTTCTCCAGGACGGCGATCTCATCCCCCTTGAACGTACCGAGCCGGCCTTCGACCTCTCGATCCTCTTCAACGGCCTGCGCCCGTTGATCCGTTCGACGAGTTCCGAGGACATCAACATCGTCACCAAAGAGGTCCTAGCCGCCCTCAAGGGTCGAGAGGACGTCACCGCGAGCCTGTTCACCAACCTCGCCGATATATCCGACACGCTGGCATCCAAGGATCAAGAGCTCGACGTTCTCCTCGAGGGTGTCACCGCCGTGACATCGAACCTGTCGTCTAGAGACGCTCAACTCCGCGCCTCTCTCGAGGACATGGGCTCGTTCCTCACCGACCTCTCGGCGAGCCGGGAGGATCTTAGAGGGGCGCTGGTCAACCTCGACGTGTCCGCGCGGAAGCTCGGGCAGATCGTTCGCGACAACGACGAGTTGATCGAGGCCGAGATCGACGACCTCGCGATCCTGCTCGACGCGATCAACGACCGGCGAGACGATCTCCGCAAGATCGTGAAGCGCTTGCCGACATTCCTGGAGGCCGTCCAGCGGACGACCAACTACGGGGAATGGGGCAACCAGCATCTGATCAATGTCTGTAGGGACGATTCCGGCACGTGCGGCACGAGGTACGTGCCATGAGGAAATCGGTCAGGGAGAGGTCTCCGTGGATCGTGGGGATCATCTCGATCCTCGCGATCGGACTCGGTGTCGGCCTCGCGTTCTCGGTCAACAGGTTCAGCTTCATCAAGGGCGTGTATCCCATCTACGCCGACCTCCAGGATGCCGCCGGATTGATCCCGGGGAACGAGGTTCGGGTCGCCGGAGTAAAGGTCGGAACGGTTACCCAGATAGTCCTCACCGAAGACGCCGCCCGGATCAAGATGGAGATCGAAAGAGACGTCCAGCTGCCGGAGGAAACCCGGCTGGAGGTCAAGCTCAAGACGCTTCTGGGGCAGAAGTTCATCGACCTTCAGATGCCGAAGTCCTACCTCACGGCCGCCGCTGGAGAAGGAAACCCGGCTTCGGCGACCGGCGGCTATCTCTCGTCCGGAGACGTGATCCCGCTCGATCAAACGCGCATCCCCTACGAGATCCACCAGGCCGCCACGGAGGGGACCGAGAAGCTCGCCGCCATCGACAAGAGGGCGCTGCGCAAGATGCTGGGGGTCCTCGCCAACACGGTCGGGGCGTCCAAGGAGGAGCTCGGACGCTTGATCGTCAGCCTCGACGAGGCGGGCGTCGTACTCGAGGACAAGGGCCCCGAGATCTCGGCGCTGCTCAGGAACGCGGAGAAGGTCTCGGACACGCTGGCCGCGAGCGACAAGGACTTCGACGCGATCCTGAAGAGTTCGGCGGAGGTCTTCGACACGCTTGCCGATGAGCGGGCGACGACGAGCTCGCTGCTTGCAGCGACGAACGACCTCACCAAGAACCTCGGACTCCTTCTGCAGGTGGCGCGGGGCTCGTTCGACGCCGGCGTCAGCGACCTCAGCTCGGTGCTTTCCGTTCTCAATCAGGAGTACGCCTCCATCGACACGGCCCTCGGTCAGCTTGCGGTCTCCCAGGAACTCTTCGGGCGCCCGCTCAAGTTCGGCCGCTTCGTCGAGGGCCACGTCTGCGCGATCACGACCGAAGACGTCTGCGTCCCGTGGGGCACCCCCGAGGTCCCGGAGGTTCCCGTGAAGGGAACCCAGCCGCTGTCCGTACCCGCCTACGCTCCGGGGCCGCTCCGATGAGGACAAGAGTGACTTCCATCGCCGTCGTCCTCGCCGTGCTCGTCGCGGCCTTCTTCGGATATCAGGCCGTGGCGTCCTCCAACGGGACCTACGAGGTCACCGCCGAGGTCGAACAAGCCCCCAACCTCTTCGAGGGAGGACGAGTAATGGTCCGCGGGGTCGAGGTCGGAGTCATCACCGGTGTCGAGCCGGGACCGGATGCCGTTCACCTGACCATGGAGATCGACGAGGACGTTCGCATCCCGGCCGCTGCGACGCTGGGCATCATCCCGATCACGGTCATCGCCGACCGCTACGTGCAGCTGTTCCCCGCGTACGAGGGGGGCCCGGCCCTGGCCGACGGAGACCACATCCCCCTCGATCGCACCCAGATCCCCGCCGAGCTCGACGACGTCCTGACTCAGTTGCAGGGGTTGCTCTCGGCGCTCGAGCCGAAGGAAGGGGAGGAGCACGGCCCGCTCGCGGAGCTGATCATCAACCTCGACGAGACGATCGATGGCAAGTCGGGAAACCTGGCCAAAGCACTCGAGTCGTCGTCCTCGGTTCTGCAGAACCTCGCCGATTCCAACCAGGACATAACGGGACTGATCGAGAACCTCGATCAGCTGTTCGTGGCCCTGGCCGATCGATCGAGTGAGATCGTGATCGTGAACGAGCGCCTGCAGCTGGTGACCGAAGCCCTCGTCGGCGACCAGGAGAACCTGGAGGGGACGATCGAGAACCTCGCGTTCTTCTCCGAGGAAGCGTCGCAACTGATCGCCGACTCCGGAGACGATCTCGGTGACGCATTCGGGAACCTCGCGAGGGTCCTGCGACGGGTCAACGCGAAGCAGGGAGAACTACTCCGCGGCGTCAAGTGGAGCAACGTGGTCGCGCAGGGGCTCGGCGCAACGAACTCGAGTGGCAAGGGGCTCTTCGCGTACAGCGGTCGCCAGGTCGCCCCGGGCGCTCCTGGGTCCGAGTACAACTACCGCATCGACACGAGAGACACGATCGCCTGCAACCGTATCGATGCATTGATCCAGTCGTTCCTGGTTCTCAGCCCACAGGCGACCCTTCAGCAGCTTCGGGACACGCTGATGGCGTTCTTCCCCGAGACCTACAAAGACGACCTCGCGTATCTCGTGGATGCGCTGATCCCGATCTGTGCCGATCTCCCCGGCATCACCTCCACCCTGGACGCGTCGGCACAGCAAGCTGTGCTCGACCTCGCCGCGCAGGTGGGGGAGAAGCAACTTGCCGAACTGCTCGCGCAATGGTTCGTGAAGGGAGCGGGCCGATGAGAACCCGCCTCCTGATCGCAACCCTCGGAGCCGCTCTCGTCACGTCGTCGTGCGGCGGGCTCGTGGGGCCCGTTGCCGGGAACGAGATCGTGGCCTACTTCTCCGACGTCGGAGACCTGGTCGAGAGGGGCACGGTCCAGATCCAGGACGTGAAGGTCGGCCTCGTGACCGATATCTCGCTCGTGCTGCAGGACGGCGACATGGTCGCCCGCGTCGAGATGATGATCGAGGAGGGGGTAGATGTGCCGATCGAGGGGCTCCAGGCGATAGCTCGGCAGACGTCACTCCTCGGCGAGCAGTTCATCGAGCTCCTTCCATCGACCCAGGGTCCGCCGTTCCTCGACGAGTCGGGGGCCACCATCCCGCTCGCGATGACCCAGAAGCGCGTCGACGTCGAGACCTTCCTCGCGGACGTCGCTGGGCTCATCGGTGGGGGTGGACTCGAGGACCTCAACCGGTTCACGCACGCCCAGGCCCTCATCCTCCAGGGACGCGGCGAGCGCTTCGGGGACACGCTCGAGGAGCTCGAGAAGTTCACCGGTGTACTCGCCGATCGCCGGAACGACATCGCGGCCGCGATCGACAGCCTCGGCTCTGCGAGTCAGACGCTCGACGCGAACGAGTCAACCCTAAACTCGTTCCTCGACTCGCTCGAGACCGCCAACGCGCTCCTCGCCGAGCAAGGCGACCGCCTCGGTCCTCTGTTCAGTTCGCTGAACCGGTTCGGCGAGGTCAACGCCAGGTTCCTCACCAAACACCAGTCGGCCATCAATCGCCAATTCATCGCTCTCGAGCCGATCCTCCGTGCCCTTGCTTCGAACGAGGGAGTCCTCCGGTCCGATCTGAAGAAGCTCACGAGGTTCTTCGCCCTCTTCCCGAAGAGCTTCGGTGGAGGTCCGGGCTCGAACGGACAGGGGGACTACATCCAGGCCGACGCGGTCCTGTGTGAGATCCTCGCCAGCTGCGACACGAACGGAGAGCAAGGGGACGTCCCCGGTGAGGGCTCATGAGGATCGACCGCCGGCTTCGGATCAACCTCATCAGCGTCGTTCTTCTCGGCATACTCATGCTCGGCTGGGTTGTCACGCAGGTCGTCGGGTCGACCTTCTTCGCCAACCCGCTGGTCGTCACCGCGGACTTCGCCGACACCGGCGGCGTATTCACCAACCAGGAAGTGACCTACCGTGGAGTGCTGGTCGGTCGCGTCGGGGATCTAGAGCTCACGGAAGACGGGGTGTCGATCACGCTCTTGATCGATTCCGAGTGGCGCGACAGGATCCCGGCCGACCTCGAGGCGAACGTCCAGAGCAAGAGCGCGGTGGGCGAACAGTTCGTGAACCTGACCCCTCTTGATGACGCCGGCGATGAGATGCTCGCGGATGGCGAGGTCATCGAACGGGAGCAGACCAGCCTTCCCGTCGACTTCCAGGCACTACTCAAGACGCTCGACCGCGTCCTGGCCGACGTCCCGGCGGATCAGACGGCGAACCTGGTGGAGAATCTGAACGAGGGCATCGGAGATTCCAGCGACGACATCAGGGTACTCCTCGAATCTCTCGGGACCTTGTCCGAGACGTTCGCCGACGTTGCTCCCGAGCAGAAGAGCCTTCTCGACGCGGCTACCAAGTCGGGCGCCGCGTTCCTCAAGACCAAGGAGAACTTCACCGCGGCGATCAAAGCGGCCGACACGGTCCTGGCGGGGCTCGGGGACGAGCCCGAGGAACTGCGGGCGTTCTTCGCCGCGAACGACCGGCTCGCACGTGAGGGGATCGCCTTCTTCACCGAGCACAGGGGGGACCTGGCGGGGGGGATCGCGGAGCTGGCCGATTTCACAACGTTCCAGAAAGTGAACAAGGACGAACTCATCATCAAGTCGCTCAAGTACGTGCCCCAGTTCCTGAAGGCGGTAGAGGACGCGTCGATCCCGTGGGAGAACCCGGACGGCAGCCGCCTCTACCGGATCAGGATCGGCCTCATCACCGACAACGTCGAGGCCAGCTGGCCGTGCAAGTACAAGGTCCCCTTCGAGTACGAGCGATTCCCGCACCAGCGGGGCGAGCGCGATCCGTTCGCGCCGACGAAGTGCGAGCCCAAGAACTCTTCGGCCACGGTTCGGTCGCTGGTGAACGCCCTGGAGCAGTGGGCCGCGGCCAACCCACTGGAAGCCTTTGCCGAGATCCCCGAGGTTCCGGATGTCGGGGATGTCGACGGCCGGCTTATCTGGCCGCTGAGAGGACCCATCACATCCGTCTTCGGGCCACGTGACGACAGGATGCACGAGGGCATCGATATCGACGGGGCCACCGGCAGCCCGGTCATCGCGGCCGCCGAGGGCACGGTGATCAGAGCCGACTACTACGCCGACTACGGCAACACGGTCGTGGTCGACCACGGCGACGGCATGGCAACCCTGTACGCCCACCTCTCCGGCTTCGCGGTCCGGGCCGGTGACGTCATCGAGCAGGGAGATGTGCTCGGACTTGTTGGGTGCACCGGTTCGTGCACCGGCGATCACCTCCATTTCGAGGTGAGGATCAACGCCACCCCGGTCGATCCGCTCCTCTACCTTCCGGGCGGGCGGCTCTACGCACACAGCGTGACGAGGGAGGCCGACACATCTCAGTACGACGGCGTCAGCTCGGCCTCGGGACCATAACCGCCGAGTAACGCCGGTAGCCCGGTTGGCCTGAGAGAATCAGGACAGATGATCTCAGCTACTCGCATCCAGAGGCCGGAGACGGGCTCGATCCCCACGAAGCCGGGCGTCTACCTATTCCGCGACCCTCACGGCAGGGTGGTCTACGTGGGGAAGGCCAAGACGCTCCGCTCGCGCCTGTCCAACTACTTCGCAACGGATCTCCATCCGCGCACGATGGCGATGGTCGAGGCAGCCTCGGACGTGGAGTGGATCGTCACCGACAGCGAGGTCGAGGCCCTCCATCTCGAGCTGAACCTGATCAAGGAACACCGTCCCCGGTACAACGTCCGCTACCGGGACGACAAGAGCTACCCGTACCTGGCTATCACCCTCAACGAGGACATCCCCCGGGCGAGAGTGATGCGCGGAGCGAAACGCAAGGGCGTCAGGTACTACGGGCCGTTCGCGCACGCCTACGCCATCCGCGACACCCTCGACCTCCTCCTGCGGACGTTCCCCATGCGGACCTGTTCGCAAGGGGTTTTCGATCGCTGCCGGCGGCGGAATCGCCCCTGCCTTCTTTACGACATCGAGCGCTGCGCAGGCCCCTGTGTCGGAGCGGTCGACCCGGAGGAGCACCGCAGGATCGTCGATGAACTGTGCGATTTCCTCGATGGGAACACCAAGCCGGTGCTGAAGCGACTCGAGGAGCAGATGAAGTCGGCCGCATCCCGCGAAGAGTTCGAGGTCGCGGCCAAGTTTAGGGACCAGCTCGTGAACGTGAGCAAGGCGATCGAGCGGCAGCAGATGGTCTCGAACGAGAAGGAGGAGATGGACGTCATCGGCTTCGTCGAGGACGACCTCGAGGCTGCATTCCAGGTCTTCTTCGTGCGGCGCGGTCGGGTCACCGGACGCAAAGGGTTCATCGTGGACAAGGTCGAGGACCTCAGCACCCCGGAGCTGCTCGCCCGATTCGTGGAACGCCTGTATGTCGACAACGAGATCCCCAAGCAGGTCCTGGTTCCGGACGATCCCGACGAGTTGGATCTGATCCAGAAGTGGATGGCCGAGCAGCGGGGCTCGAAGGTCTCGGTGCGTGTTCCGCTACGCGGCGAGAAACGAGCACTGCTAGACACCGTCACCGAGAACGCCAAGCAGGCGTTCTCGCGGCACCGGCTCAAGCGATCGAGCGACTTTGCGGCGCGGAGTCGCCAGCTGAAGGAGCTGCAGGACGCCATCGGTATGTCCGAGGCACCGCTGCGGATCGAGTGCTACGACATCTCGAACACGGGTACGAGCGAGGCGGTCGGTTCTATGGTCGTCTTCGAGGACGGTCTGCCCAAGCGCTCCGACTACCGGCGCTTCGCGATCAAATGGGGAGAGGGCCAGGACGACTTCGCCAACATGCACGAGGTCATCTCCCGGCGGTTCGCCCGTTTCAAAGAGGAACGCGACACACCGACCGAAACCAAGCGACGGTTCGCCTATCCGCCGAACCTCGTTGTTATCGACGGCGGCAAGGGTCAGCTCGGCCGTGCAGTCGAAGCGATGGAGGACCTGGGGATCCAGGACGTCACCACCGTGTCGCTCGCAAAGCGTATGGAGGAGGTCTTCCTTCCCGATCGCCCGGACCCGATCGTCATACCGCGCGGTTCCGAGGCCCTCTACCTGCTTCAACAGATCCGTGACGAGGCTCACCGCTTCGCCCTTGATTACCACCGGAAGCGCCGCGGCAAGAGCATGACCCGCTCGATCCTCGACGATGTGCCCGGTTTGGGGCCTGCCCGACGGAAGAAAATGCTGAGGGTCTTTGGTTCGGTCAAGCGGATGCGCGAAGCTTCGCTCGAGGAGTTGGCCGCCATCCCCGGGATTCCGGCGGCGGTCGCCGAAGCGGTGCACTCCGTCCTCCACGCGGACTCACCGGGCCCCCAGAACGGGAGAGGATGAAGTGGCGACAAGACGCCGCGCCAAAGACGTTGACGTAACCGTCATCAGCGGTCTCTCGGGAGCGGGTCGTTCCGAGGCCGCTAAAGCCCTCGAGGATCTCGGCTGGTACGTCATCGACAATCTGCCGCCGGCTCTGATCTCGAAGATGATGTCGCTGGTCTTTGCGCCCAGTTCCGGTATCAAGCGCGTGGCACTAGTCATCGACGCTCGCGGGGGGACCTTCTTCACCGAGGCGATGAAGGAGCTCGAGAAACTCCGCCGCGATATGAGCAACTTCAGGCTCGTCTTCCTCGAAGCCTCCGATGAGGTCCTCGTGCGGCGCTTCGACGCGAGCCGGAGGATGCATCCCCTGGCTCCGCAGGAGAACGTCGCGGTCGGGATCCAGCGAGAGCGGGAGCTGATGAGCCCCTTCAGGGACGGAGCCGACCTCCTGATCGACACCACCGACCTGACCGTCCGGAAGCTCCGGGCGAAGATGGGCGCGTACTTCGAAGAGCGGGCCGTGTCCGAAGGGGGACTCCAGATCACGATCGTCTCGTTCGGCTACAAGTACGGGTTGCCCCTCGACGCCGATGTCGTGTTCGACGTCCGCTTCCTTCCCAACCCTCACTGGATCGATCACCTTCGGCCTCAGAGCGGAGTGGACCAGGAGGTCATCGACTACGTCATGGGCCAGCCATCGACATCCGACTTCCTCGATCGGACGGGAGATCTCTTCAACGTCATCATCCCGGGATATCAGGGCGAGGGACGTCACTACCTGACGATCGCGGTGGGGTGCACCGGCGGACGACATCGTTCGGTTGTTCTCGCGGAACGCTTGGGGGGCCTGATCGGCGAGCAGGGGGTCGGCGTGCGCGTGATCCACCGAGACATAGAGAGAGAATCGGTCCCGGTGTGAAGGTCGTTGGGATCGGGGGTGGCCATGGTCTCGCGGTCACCCTGGAAGCGGCACTCGGCTACGCGGACGACGTCACCGCCGTGGTGACCGTTGCCGACGACGGTGGGTCCTCGGGTCGTCTCACGCGCGAACTCGGGATCCCTCCTCCCGGAGACATCCGCAACTGTCTCGTAGCGATGGCCGAGAACGAGGACATGGCGGAGCTCTATCAGCACCGCTTCGAGTCGGGCGAATTGACGGGGCATGCGGCCGGCAACCTCATCATCGCCGCCCTGACCGAGATGACCGGTGACTTCAACGCTGCGGTGGCCGAAGCGGGTCGGCAGCTGGGGGCCCGCGGCCGGGTCCTGCCGGCGACCACCGATCTCGTCGACCTCATGGCGAGGATCGCCGGTGGGGTGGTCCGAGGACAGGTCGCCGTGGCCGAGAGCGCCGCGCCGATCCAGGCCGTCTACCTCGAGCCGCCGAACCCAAAGGCCAACCAGGCCGCGGTGGAGGCCATCGCGATAGCCGACCAGATCGTCCTGGGGCCCGGCAGCCTCTTCACGAGTCTCATCGCAACGCTCATGGTTCCCGGGATCAGGGGAGCGGTTCAGCAGACCTCGGCGCAGAGGGTCTTCGTCTGCAACACGCGCCGGCAGAAGGGGGAGACCGAGGATCTGGACGCCGCCTCGCTGATCGAAGCGGTTCTCGCACACGCCGGACCTTTCAGTGTGGACGCGGCACTGGTCCAGCATCCCCAGCTTCCTCACGACGGCGTTCCGGTCGACGATCGGGCCCTGGCTCACACCGGAGTTGAGATCGTGAAGGCCGATGTGGCCCAACCGGACGGCGGACACGACCCCATCCGGCTCGGCCGGGTACTGGGCCGTATGGCAGAAGGCGCGCGAGGCGGCCCC
>WHTI01000050.1 GCA_009377815.1 Actinomycetota bacterium | reverse complement strand
GATGCACTAGAGACCATGGCCAAGAGGGTCGCCGAGGTGGCTGAAACTGCCGATAGCAGCGTGGATGAGCACAAGCGCTACGACGATCCCGCCTATGAGCCGGCTCACGACGAGTTCCAGCTTTGGGAGTCGGAGAACTGCCCGTAAGGACTATCCCGAGAGGCTGCGATCGGCAGTTGAACTAGATGGCTGCTTCGATCTTCTTTCGGTCGTCTTCGGTCAACTCGAGTGACGCAGCCTTCGCGTTCTCCTCGAGGTGGGCGACCTTGGAGGTCCCCGGGATCGGGAGCATCACCTTGGAACGGTGCAAGAGCCACGCCAGTGCAACCTGGGACGGGGTTGCGTCGTGTTCGGCCGCTACTTCCTTCAACGCACTGCCGGCGCCGGCGAGGGACCCACCGGAAACCGGTGCCCAGGGCAGGAACGCGATGCCGGCCGCTTCGCAAGCGTCGAGCACGGATGCCGACGACTGGTCCTCGATGCTGAAGCGGTTCTGTACCGAACGGATCTCGGCGATCGAGCGCGCCTTCTCGAGCTGCTCCGTGCTCACGTTGGAGATGCCGATGTGCCGGATCTTGCCTTCGTCCTGCAGCTCCTTGAGGGCACCTATCGACTCCTCGTAGGGAACCTGAGGGTCGGGGCGATGGAATTGGTAGAGATCGATGCGGTCGACCTTCAGCTTGGCGAGGCTGCCCTCGAGGGCCTCCCTTAGGTGCTCGGGGCGACCGTCGGGGTTCCAGACTCGGGGACCTGGGCGCAGAAGACCACCCTTGGTGCCGACCACGAGGTCGTCCGGATAGGGATGGAGGGTCTCGCCGATGAGCTCCTCGGAAACGTCGGGTCCGTAGGAGTCGGCGGTGTCGATGAAGTTGATGCCCAGCTCGATCACCCGGCGGAGGACCCTCTTGGCCTCGTCCGGATCCGCCGGTGGTCCCCAGATCCCGGCGCCGGTTACCCGCATCGCACCGAATCCGAGCCGATTGACCTTCAGGTCACCGATGGCGACCGTGCCCGCTCCATCAACACTCATCGCAGCCTCCTAGCCTCTCGCTCGCCCTCATCGCCTCTCGCTCGCCTCATCGCGCCAACGCCGAGGGGGCTCTTCTCATTCCGGCGCCGAGCGCGCCGCCTTGGTCAGGAGCGCGTACGCGAACACGACACACGCAGCGCCCAGTCCGAGAACGATTACCCCTCCATCACCCCCGTACACCCCCGCGAACAGGACCAACAAGCCGGCGATGATGCCGGCGCCGGCGCCGGGCCCCACGTCCCTCAGGCGCTCCATCGCGGCGGTGCGGTCCATGGTCCGCTTGCGAGATGAAGCGACCGAGAGGTCGAAGAACTCGATGAACAGCACTAGGGCGACGCCCATGAGCGGAGCGAAGACGTCGATCCGGCCGCGCTCGGCGATGAGCACCGCCGTGTAGCCGATCACTGCGACCACAGCCGCGGTTGACAGAGCGATCCACGACGACAGCGTGACCGCGACGACGGTGAACAGCAGGACCGCCGCTCCCAGGTAGAGGTACGCGGGATTGTCCGGGAAGACCGCGACCGGATACACGCCGAGTGCGAGACCGCACATACACACGAGGGCCTTCGTTCCCCGGCCCATCTCAGGCGACCCCGCTGCGGCGCGTCAGCTGTGCCACCTGCGCGAGTGAGGCTTCCAAGCCACCGGCACCGACCAGCGCGATCACCGGGATCCCGGCGGATCGCATGTCGTGGCGCATCGCCTCCCGCTGGAGCCGCCAGAGCCGGCGAGCGAGGGCGTCCTCACGACTCGACCCTGGCTCGACCGAATCCTCGTCCAACGTCTCAACGACACACACGCTGAAGCCGCGTCGCTTCAGGTCGAACAACGCGGTCAGGGCACGGTCGTCCTCGAGGGGCGAGAAGGCGACCACCAGCGCACCCGGCGGGACCATCCGTCGCGGTAGCACGTCGACATCCCGCCACACGTAGCTGAAGCCCGCCTCGAGATCGAGCAGGAAGTCGATGATCCGGTAGGTCTGCGTCCTGCCCATCCCACCGGTAAGCCACCGCAAGGTTCCGCCGAAGCTGACTACCCCCACCCGATCTCGGTGGTTCAGATAGTGCGCCGCGATCGTCGCCGCTCCCCGGACGGTGAGATCGAGGCTCGTTCGCTGGTGGGCTCCGACCTCAGAGAACGTATCGAGGAACAGGACAACATCTGCGTTCCGTTCGGGATGATGCAGGTTCACGTGAAGCGTGCCGCGGCGGGAAGAGACCCGCCAGTTGATCCGGCGGGCACTGTCGCCGGCGGCGAACGCCCTTACCATGGCGAACTCGATGCCGTCACCGGAGGTTCGGGCAACATCGCTACCGGTGAACGCCTGCGTGATCGGCGGCCGGATACGCGCCCGCAACGACTCGGAGCGCGGGAAGACCTTGACGATCCTCTGGAGATCGACGACCCGTTCGGAATAGGTGAGTGCGTCCGGCCCCCGCGTTCGCAGGCCCACGACTCCGGTCTGGTGCGCGCCCCAGCGCGCACCCCTCAAGGTCACCTGCTGATAGACGATCCGCCCGGGATGCAGCGAAGTCGTGAAGCGTCGAGTCCCTTCCGCGACCTCGATCCCGAACGGAAGACCGAGGGCGACCTCGACCTCCACCGGGGATGGGGAGGAGAGCTCGAGGGACAGCAGCGTCTCGTCGCCCTCGACGAGTCGGTTCTCCGGGATCGAGAGCGCGACCGTGACCTCGTCGGTGGCGCCGCGGACGAGTCCTCGAGCCATGACCAGCACGAGAGGCGTGGCCACCGCCAGCAACTCGGGCGTCCCCGAGGCGAACCCCAGGAAGATCGTCACCGTCGAGATCGATGCGTAGGCGATGAGCTTCGGCGTCGCGCGCCGGTGCATCACTTACGCCACTCGGAGTCGCCCGGCTCGGAGTCGCCGCTAGCCGGAGTGCGTGCGTCCGGTGCGGGGGTCGGGACCGACTCGAGCACGGACGCAACGATGTCCTCCCCACTGACGCGCCTCACCCACAGCTCGGGGCGCAGAGTGAGTCGGTGCCCGAGGGCGGATGGAGCGACCGCTTTGACGTCCTCCGGTATCACGTAGTCGCGGCCGGCCAGGAGTGCCTTGCCGCGGCTGAGCTTCATGATCGCGAGTGCACCTCTCGGGCTGGCCCCCACCTCGACGTCACCATGGGTGCGCGTCGCCGTCGTCAGGTCGACGATGTAATAGCCGATGCTCTCGCTCAGGTACACCTCCTCGAGCGAATCCTGCATCGCGAGCAGCCTCGGGCCGTCCACAACCACCTCGAGCGAGGCCTCCTCCCGGCGACGCTCCATCCTCCGTTTCAGGATCTCCCACTCATCCCGGCGAGCCGGGTAGCCGACCGAAGTCCTCAGGATGAACCGGTCCAGCTGCGCCTCGGGCAGTGGATAGGTTCCTTCGAACTCGATCGGGTTCTCGGTCGCGATGACGATGAAGGGCTGCTCGAGCATATGGGTATGTTCGTCGAAGCTGACCTGCCCTTCCTGCATCGCTTCGAGTAATGCGGCCTGCGTTTTCGGAGGGGCGCGGTTGATCTCATCGCCGAGTAGGAGGTTCGTGAAGAGAGGTCCCTTCTTGAACTCGAACTCCCTGCGGCCCTGGTCGTAGATCGAGGATCCCGTGATGTCGGCAGGTAGAAGGTCGGGAGTGAACTGGATCCGGTTGAACTCGATCCCGAGGGCCTGCGCGAAGCTCCGAGCCATCAAGGTCTTGGCGAGGCCCGGGAAGTCCTCGAGCAGGACATGCCCGCGGGTAAGGATCCCAAGGAGGATCAACTCCAGGACCTCTCGCTTGCCGACGATGACCTTCTCGACCTCATCGAGGATGGCAGTGGCGGATGAGCGCGTTTCCTCGAGGGTTGTCACAGGGCCTCGATCTCCGTAACGAACCTCTCGATATCGCTCGACCGCACCAGGCGCTCGACCGGCGGGCGCTCCCCGGAAACGATCCAACCCAGACGCTCGCCGAGGATCCTGCGCGCCTCGGCCGGAGATGCTTCGACATCCACGTGGCGGTGCTCCTGCAAGCGATGCCGGATGATTCGGTCGAGCACCGGGCGCACGCGCAGGTCAAAGTCAACGATGGAGTACACGCTCCACCCCGCGGAACGTTCGAGCCTGAGGAGATCCCGGGGACGTGCGGGGGCCGGAGCCGGATCCTCGAGGAGCCGCTCGAACCTCGAACGTCGCTCACGCATACCGACCAGAGACCCGGTCAACGTGAGTAGCCCACCGGCGAACAGGAGCAGAACAGCGATCGCGACGATCGTCGCCCGATGCCCCGGTATGACGTTCCCAACCACGTACGCCGCGACGACCACGACCGCGCTCACTGCAGCAGCGCGCCAGAGCTTCATACCGGAACCGCCAGTGACTCTCGGATGCGACCGAGGATCGCTGTCGCTTCGCGGCGCATCTCGTCGTCGACCGGGTGCTGACTGAACTTGGCGCGCTCGAAGAGTTCTGTCAGGCGCCGGGCCTCGGCGCGGTCGACCCGAACGGCGTTGAAGAGGCGGATCAATGCCTGCGATGGGGTGTCGGAGAGATCGCGCTCGAAGCCGGCGGCTTCCGCGAACGCCAGCATCCCGCCGTAGCACGCGATCACCGCGGCGCGCGGATCGGCGATGCTCTCAAGGTCCTCGATGCCGGCTTCGATCGCCCTGGCCAGCGCCTCATCCCGATCTGTCTTCGACTTCAATCGATCCGGGGTCACCAGGATGCGGACGACCGCGGCGCTCGAGACGACCAGCACCACGAGGATCGCCGTCAGACCGATACCCAGGGCCTTCGACTCCTCCCGCTGGGGTGGAACCAGAGTTGGATCCTCCTCGGCCGACGCCCCCGAACGTCCCGAGCGATCGCCGCGCTCGAGGAGGTCGCGCACCGCGCTCTGGAACCCAGGCGACGCTGCCCAGAAGGCGAGGAGGACGACGAAGAAGAGGGCGAAGGGCCAGCCCGGCCGGCGGTACTGGTCGGCGCCGGCGGCACGACGATCGGATGCGTAACTGAACTGCAGGATGACGTAGATCACGACCCCCAGGCCCAGCAACGCGATCACGAGATAGCGGGCGACGAAGGGAGCGTCCGGGACGATGATGGTCTCGCCGCGGTTCTGGCGGAAGAGAGATAGGCCTTCAGGTACCGCGATGGCGGCGAGAACCAGGAGCGCGGCGATACCGCTCACGAGCCGGAACGTCCTCTTGGTACGCGCCCTGTCATCCCTCAATGAGATCCACGGCCTTCGGCTACCGTCCCCCAGACAGGTCCCCTACAGGCAACTCTAGCCCGGTCTCGCTCCGATGGTGTTGCGGAGAGTCCCGATCCGCTCGATCTCGAGCTCCACGACGTCCCCGGGATCGAGGCTCCGGCCCAGATCCAGCCCACAGCACCCGCCCGGTGTCCCGGAGCCGTAGACGTCACCGGGAAAAACCCGTTCCGAGTCCGAGACGTGGACCAGCATGTCGGTGAACGACCAGTGGACCTCGGACGAGCGAGCCCGGCCCCATTCGTCGCCGTTGACCCGGCAGATCATCTCGAGGTCGGGCGCCGCCCCCACTTCGTCGGCGGTGATGATGCACGGCCCGAATGCGTTGGCGAAGTCTTTCCCCTTGGCCGGGCCGAGCCACGCGCCAACCTCTTTCATCTGGATATCGCGTGCGGAGAAGTCGTTGAGGATCGTGAACCCGAAGACGTGCTCCGGCGCGTCTTCGGCGGTGAGGTTCACTCCCGGCCGTCCGACGATCATCGCGAGCTCGAGCTCGAAGTCCATGTGATCCGTGTAGCTCGGCCACGGGCAGGTGTCCTCCGGCCCGATGATCTGACGATGGTTCCCCTTGTAGTAAACGGGGACCTCGTACCAATAGTCGGGCACGATGCCCTTCCTCCGCTCCGCCCCTTTGAGGACATGACTTTCGAACGCGAGGAAGTCGCGCAGCGAAGCCATCCGATCCAGCGGGCTGAGCCAGCGGAACCCATCCGTTCTCTCATCAACCGTTGCATCGGGAGGGGCCGCTTCGGCGGCCTCACGTACCCGGCGCCAATGCTCCTCACCGGCCTCGATCAGTCCAAGCGTGGACGAAAGAGCTGCCACCACCGCATCGTCCGGGGGATCAGTCGCGGCCGTCCAGGCGTCGAGAAGGTCGACGGGAGCGCCATCGCCGACGGCGATCGCCAGCCGGGCGGTTCCGTTGGAGGCGTAGCGAAAGATACGCACCGGTCAGTCCCCCTTGACCATCTCGTCCACAACGGCCCGGAGATTGGAACGCCAGACATCCTCAGGAAGGGGCGGGAGGATGTCGTCCCAGATGGCTGCAAAGCTGCCGCGTAGTTGGAGCACGCGTGCCGGTCGGGCGAGGAACCACCAATGCAGGTGCTCCGAACCATCTCCATAGCGGGTGATATGGACACGACCGATCTCGCCCACCGCGCGAACGGCCCTCTCAACCCGCGCCAGCATCACCCCGAGGTCGGCGGCCACCTCTTCGGGCAGATCTCCCGGCTCGCCGTGATGCTCGCGAGGCTCCAATAGGACGACGACGGGGAGCCCAGGGGTCTGTGGAAGAGGCAGGAGCCGCCAGCGCTCGTCGGTCCATATGTACTCATCGTCTCCAGCCACGCAGCTCGGGCAGTCGACGCCGCGCTCGCCCACTCGCGGAGGCTCGCTCTCGACCGGAGGTTCGAGTGCCCTCGGTCGGATGTTCCCTTCGAATGGGAATGTGTCCCATTCCTGCATGGGAGGTGTCCGCAAGGAACGGGAAGCACGCTGAAAGAACTCCTCTGGGGTCTCGGGCACGCGGTCATCCTAGCCTCGGCCCCGTCAGCCGACGAGGTCCTCAGGCCAAGCGCATAGGGTTGGGATTGATCGTGTCGGCATCCCACGAGACGCCCTGATCGCCCGGGCTGAGGGGTCACATCGGCCGAGTGCCGGTCTATTCGTCGAGTAGGCCCATGCCGCGGGCCCAAGAGGTTGTGTATTCGTCGATGACGACCGCGCTTGCCTCCGGCGAGAGGTTGAGCGGATGGTGCGTCTCGACCATCACCGCGACCTCTTCGGTGCGCGTCATCGTCTTCGACTTCTCGATCGCGGCCGGCTGCGGTCCGTGGTGGACGCCTTGCGGATGGATCGTCATGAAGCCGACGTCGATCCCAGCTCGAGAGAAGTAGTTACCCGAGTGGTAGAAGAGCACCTCGTCTGCGTCGATGTTGGCGTGATAGAAGGGCACCTTCAGGACCTGCGGGTCCTCCTCCAATGGGCGCGGGACGAACGAACAGATCACGAATCCATCGTTCTCGAACGTGCAGTGGACCGACGGGGGCATGTGATAGCTCGGGGAATACACCGGTCGGTGGTCGAGCACGTTGAGCTTCACGGGGCACAGGTCCCCCTGCCACCCGACGACATCGAGCGGGTGCCAGGCGAAGAACAACGACGTGAAGGCGCCGTCGCGCTTGACCCTGACCTCGAACTCACCGGCTTCGTCGTGCGGGTCCGGCTCGGGGACCTCGAGCATCCCAGGGTCGAACATCGCGTGCTTACCCATCAGCCCGCGGTCCGGTATGCGGAACTCCCCGTTGCCTTCGATGATGTAGAAGAAGTTGTCATCGCCCGACGGCACGACTCGGTGCGTGGTGCCCTTCGGGATGATCACGTAGTCGCCCATCTTGTAGGTCAGGGGTCCGTAGTCCGTTTCGAACGTTCCCTCCCCGCGGTGGACGAAGTAGCAGGTGTCGCCGTCGGCATTGCGTAGGAAATAAGGCATCTCCTGCGAACGACGGCTGACGAACAAACGGACGTCCTCGTTCGACGCGATCATCTGCCACGTCGCGTTCGGTTCGATCTGATCCTCCGGCTTCATCGCGTTGAGATCGAGGGCGCGCGGCTGGAGGGGCCCTTCGATCCGGGTCCACGCGGTCGGTGGATGCGTCCGATAGAGATGGCTGGCTCGCCCAAAGAACGTCTCGCGGCCATGCTCCTCCTCGTAGGTTCCCTCGGGGACCGCTACGTGCGCCTGCTTGGTGACCTTGCCTTTGGAGAAAACGAAATCCATATCCGGCCCCCCTAGAGGTTTCCGCGTTCGGCCTGATCGCGTTCGATCGCTTCGAACAACGCCTTGAAGTTCCCGTCACCGAAGCCTTTCGCTCCGTGTCGTTCGATCAACTCGAAGAAGACCGTCGGTCGGTCCTGGACCGTCTTGGTGAAGATCTGCAGCAGGAATCCGTCCTCGTCCTTGTCCGCAAGGATGCCGTTTCGCTGCAACGCATCCACCTTGTCCGCGATCTGGGGGACGCGCGACTTGACCTCTTCGTAATACGACCCCGGAACGTTGATGAACTGGATGCCGAGCTTGCGCATCTCTTCCACCGACGCAACGATGTCGTCGGTCGATAGAGCGATGTGCTGGGCGCCGGGGGTCTTGTAGTAGTCGAGGTACTCCTCGATCTGTGACTTCCGCTTCCCCTCGGCCGGCTCGTTGATCGGGAACTTGACTTTCCCCACACCGTCCCACACGACCTTCGACATCAAGGCCGAGTACTCGGTCGAGATGTCGTCGTCGGTGAAATGCCTCATCTCCGTGAAGCCCATGATCTTGGCGTAGAAGTCGACCCACTCGTTCATCTTCCCGAGTTCCACGTTCCCAACAACGTGGTCGATGTTGAGGATCCCGAAGCCGCTCGTGTCTTCGGAGCCCTCGATCGCCTGGAACCCCGGGAAGAACACCCCCGAGTAATCCGAACGGGAGATGAGGGAGTGGATCGTTTCGCCATAGGTCGCGATCGCAGCCTTGACGACCTTGCCCTTTTCGTCCTCGAAAACCTCGGGCTCGGCCACACTCCGAGCACCGCGCTCGATCGCGACCCGATAAGACTCCTCCGCGTCGGGAACCGTCAAGGCGATGTCGTGGACCCCGTCGCCGTGAAGCTTGACATGCTCCGCGATCGCGCTGTCGCCGTCGAGCGCACCGGTGAACACCAGACGGACGTCGCCCTGCTGAACCATGTAGGAAGCCCGATCGCGCGACCCCGTCTCCAGACCCATGAAGGCCCTCGGAGTGAACCCGAAGGACTTGTAGTAGTGGGCCGCTTGCTTGGCGTTGCCTACAAAGAATTGGACGTAGTCGATCCCCAGAATCGGGAAGGAGTCCTCTGTGTTACTCACTGCCCTCACCCCCTTGTGAGTGTCGCCCCTGCCGAGGCGGAGCACCTGCGTACGTATGAATCGATACCGGAGACCCAGGATAGTGCCAACTAGGAGCGCGACACCCGCAGTCGAACCCCGGCCCAATCGGGATCAGGATTCGGGTAGTCGACCCGGTGATGTCCACCTCTCGATTCGGTCCGTAGCAGCGCCACCCGAGCCATGAGCCGGACCAGGATCGCTCCCGCACGGAGCTCGACGGCGGAGAGCGATGCGGTCAGCGGGAGGATCGCCAGATCCTCCAGCGTGGCGGCAACCGTCGACATACCGGCCGGGGTCCGCTCGATACCGAGTGCAGCCGAACAGACGTCACGCAATCGCGTCCACGCAACCTCGAGATCGATCTCAGGGTCCTGCAGGTCGGGGGCCTGAGACAGACCTTTCACCGGCCCGGTGCGCTGGCCTGCGATGGCCTTGGCCGCCCTTCGCCCGAACACCAGAGCATCGGCCAGAGAGTTACCCGCGAGGCGGTTGGCACCGTGTACGCCTGTGTTCGAACACTCCCCGATCGCGTAGAGACGAGGGATCGAGGTGCGGCCGTCGAGGTCGGTGTGCACGCCACCCATGAAGTAGTGAGCCGCGGGCTCGACCGGCACCAGATCCTTGGCAAGATCGAATCCGTACTCCTTCACCCCGGCGAGGACGGTGGGAAACTCCTCGGCCAGAGCGTCGGGCGCGAGGTGGCGGCAGTCGAGCCACGAATGACGCGAAGCGATCGCCCTCGAGACCACATCGCGCGGGCCGAGTTCGCCGTCGGAATGGTGCTCGAACAGGAAACGACGTCCTTCGGCGTCGACCACAAACGCACCGGCGCCCCGCAGCGCCTCGGTCAGAAGGAGCCTCTGCTGCACGCCCTGGGCCGCCAGTGCGGTGGGGTGGAACTGCACGAACTCGATATCGGCGAGGCCCGCCCCCGCTTCCCACGCGAGAACGAGACCGTCACCGGTGGCACCGACCGGGTTGGTCGTCGAGTTGAACAGCCCTCCGATGCCCCCGGTAGCGAGCACGGTGGAAGTCGCCGCGACCTCAATGAGTCCATCCGCGGTGAGCACCCATCCCCCGGTGCACCGACCTCCGACGACACTGAGTTGCAGACAGCTGCCCTCGATCCTGGTTACGCGATCGCGCGCTTTGTCTCTGAGCGTCGCCATGATCGCGGCTCCGGTGGCGTCCTCAGAGTGGACCGATCGGCCCACACTCTGGCCCCCCTCACGAGCGAGATGAAGACTTCCGTCCTCGTTGCGGGCGAAGTCGCAGCCGAGCTCGGACAGTTCCATCACGCATTCGGGGGCCTCGGAGCAGAGCACCGCGACCGCCGATACGTCGGCGTGACCGGCCGCCACCCGCAGGGTGTCGGAGACATGGAGATCGATCGAGTCATCCGGTCCCAATGCCGCGGCCACTCCGCCCTGAGCCCACGGAGACGAGCCGCTGCCTTTGACCTTGCCCTTGTCGACTACGACGACGTCTAGCTGCGGAGGCAGATGCAGCGCGGCGAACAACCCCGCAGCCCCGGCGCCGATGATGAGGACATCCGTCTTCACGCTTTCCATTTGCCTAGCCTAGTGCTTACCTCTAATCACTCGCCGACGAACTTCGGGGGGCGCTTCTCGAAGAAGGCATTCACGCCCTCGAGGTGATCCGCGGTGGCGCCAGCCTCCGATTGAGCGCCAATCTCGAACTCAAGCTGCGCATCGAGCGACGACTCCGCGGCGTGCTCGGACAGGCGTTTGATCAACGCATAGGCGCGCGTCGGTCCCCCCGCCAGCTCGGCAGCGAAGGCTTTCCAGCGGGCCTCGAATCCGTCTTCGGGAACGACCTCGGTGAAGAGGCCGAGCTCGTGGGCCCTCCGAGCATCGAGGGGATCCCCGCTCGCGGCAAGCTCGAATGCTTTCGCCGCACCGATCGTCCGGGTGAGGAACCACATCGACCCGGCATCGGGCACGAGGCCCACCTTGACGAAGGCCAGAACGAGTTTCGCTTTCTCCGACGCGATCCGGAAGTCGCAGGCGAGCACGATGCTGACCCCGGCCCCCGCCGCCACGCCGTTCACCGCCGCGACCACCGGCTTGGGAGCCGCACGGAGGGCTCGGATCAGAGGGTTGTACCGGTTCCGGAGGGTGTCGCCTAGCGGAGGGGCCTCGCCGCGCGCGTAGCCGTCCGCCAGCGCCGCCAGATCTTCTCCCGAGGAGAACGCGCGCCCGGCTCCGGTGACCACGATGCATCTCACTTCGGGGTCGGCGGATGCCTCGAGTACCCGCTCCAGAGCAGCGTTGCCCAGCTCGTCGTTGAACGCGTTGAGGAGTTCCGGTCTATCGAGGGTGATGACGGCGAGGCCGTCGGAGGCTTCGTACCGAACGCTCATCCTCGAAGCCTACCGAGGACGGGGCCTAGGAGCCTAACCAACCACCTGGTCGGGGTGGGGAGGAGGCTTGGTGGTGTCCCGGGTCCGCTGAGGGATCCTCACTCGGAAGCTGGAACCGACTCCTTCAACGCTCTCAACCTCGACCTTGCCCCCATGCACATCGACGAGATTCTTGACGATGTACAACCCGAGACCGAAGCCACCGACATCGCGGGTAAGGGACGAGTCGGCCTGACGAAAACGTTCGAAGATCGTGTTGAGCTGCTCTTCGGCTATGCCCCTACCCCGGTCGCTCACCTCGATCACGACCTCGGTCGGCTCGGCCTCGATACGAACCGTGATCGGCGTTCCCGGCTCGGAGTACTTGACCGCGTTCTCGACGAGATTGGACAGGATCTGTTCCATCGCGATCCGATCGACCCACGCCTTAGCGCCGTTGCTGCCGGCGATGACCTCGATCGTGCGGCCGGCCCCAGGCTTCGTGTGGAGGGTGTCGGTAATGATGTGCCCGGCGAGAACCTCGAGATCGAGCGATTCTCGCTTCAACTTCGGCAGACCGGACTCGATCTTGGACGCGGTCAGCACATCCTCGACCAGCCGTAGGAGCCGCGCTCCCTGACGTTCGATCATCTCCATGAAGACGGCCTGCTGGTCCCTCTCCATCTGGGAGCCCCGTTTCGACACCGTCTTCGCAGCACCGATGATCGCGGTAAGGGGAGTCTTGAGTTCGTGTGACACCGTAGCGACGAAGTCACTCTTGAGCCGGTCGAGTTCTTCCAGTTGTTCGACCGTTTCGCGTTCGTGCTCGAAGGAACGAGCGTTCCCGATCGCGATCGCGGCCTGCTCGGCGAAGACTTCCAGCGCGGCAAGGGAGTTCCCTCCGAACGACTGCCCCTCGCCCAACTGGTTGACGTTGAGGACCCCCATCAGCTCGTCGCGACGCACTAGAGGGACGCACATACCGGAAGAGATCCCTCGGGTGCTGTCCACATCCACGCCGTCCACCGGTGAGTTGTTAGAGATCAGTACCGGCTCCCTCGTTTCCGCCACCCGTCCTGCCACGCCTTCACCGATGCGCGTTCGACTGTTCATGACGATGTGTCCGCGCTGCCCGTGGTAGCTGACGACCTCGAGGTTCTCTCCCGACTCGTCTAGGAGCATCACCGAGCCTTCAGTCGCTTCAAGCAGTTGGAGTGCAGAGGAAAGGATCAATCTGAGGACGTCTTCAAGATTGAGAGTGGAGTTGACGGCCTTACCGACCTCGAGTAGCGAGGCCGTGTCGGTGAGACGAGCAGACAGCGCGGCGGACCGAACCCGCTCTTCCATCAACGCGGCGGTCAGCCGCCTGAGGTTCGTCTCTTTCTCGACGACGTAGATCAGGAAAGCAACGGCGAGACCACCGAGCAGGACGGCCACTATCCAAGAGGAAAGGTCATCGAGCCTGAACTCTCTCGACATCAGGTCCCTGTTGAGGGAGACGACGCCGATGGCAACGGTCACGGTGGCGATGACCATCATCGAGATCCACCACAACTGCGTTCTACGTCGATGTACGGCAGCGAGGGTTACGTGATCCGGCTTGAGACCGACGGCGGCCGCAAGGGGCCGAGTAGTTAGAGAGGCCTCTGAGGTTTCGTCTTGGACTCGAGCGCGTTCAACTCCAGCACGTGCTTTCCCTTCAGCTCGTGCTGCGGCACCTCTACGGGATATTCCGAGGAGAAACATGCTGTACAGAATTCATCGGAAGGGATGCCCGTCGCATTGAGCATTCCGGGGATGGAAAGATATGACAGGGTGTCGGCCCCAAGGTGAGCACGGATAGCCTCTATGTCCATGTTTGCCCCGATAAGTTCGTCCTGGTCGGGCATGTCGATCCCGTAGAAACACGGCCATTTGATGGGCGGCGAGGAGATCCGCATATGGACCTCCCTGGCCCCCGCCTCACGCAGCATCGCCACGATCTGACGGGTCGTGTTGCCCCGCACGATGGAGTCGTCGATGACCACCACCCGTTTGCCGGCGATCACCTCGCGCAAGGGATTGAGTTTCATCCTGATGCCCTGCTGGCGCATCGCCTGGGTCGGCTGGATGAACGTCCTACCGACGTAGCGGTTCTTCACGAAGCCCTCGCCGTAAGGGATGCCCGAGGTCAGCGCGAAGCCTTGAGCCGCGGGAACGCCACTGTCGGGGACCGGCATGACCAGTTCCGCGGTTGCCGGAGCCTCCTCGGCAAGGCGTTGCCCCATGCGGTACCTCGTCGCGTAGACGTTCTGACCCATGAGGTTGGAGTCGGGGCGAGCGAAATACACGTGCTCGAACACACAACTCGCGTGACGGGTCTCCGCGAAACGGATCGACGTGAGTCCGTCGCCATCGATCGCAACGAGCTCACCGGGTTCCACATCCCTCACGAAGGTCGCGCCGATCAGGTCGAGCGCACACGTTTCGGAGGCAAGCACCCATGCTCCCTCACCGATCCTGCCGATGGCCAGCGGCCGGAATCCCTGAGGATCGCGAGCACCGTAGATCCGGTGCCCATCGGTCATCGTGAACGAGTAGGCGCCCGACAGTTTCGGAAGAACCCTCAGGATCGCTTCGCCGATGTCACCATCCGAAACCCGGACGACGCTGGCGGCGACCAGGTCGGTGTCGGATGTCGAGGGGCGCGACCCACGTGGAGAAGGGTCACCGCCCGCCTCCTCGAGCATGTCTCGAAGCGCCAGCGAATTAACGAGGTTGCCGTTGTGGGCGAGGGCGATCTCTCCCGCGGGCCCGGTCTTGTAGGTCGGCTGCGCGTTCTCCCAGGTCGATCCCCCGGTCGTCGAGTAGCGCACGTGTCCTATCGCAAGGGAACCGCGCAGGCTCTTGAGCACGGTTTCATCGAAGACCTGAGCCACGAGACCCAGTTCCTTGTAGACCACCATCGCTTCGCCGTCGGAGACCGCGATCCCGGCCGACTCCTGCCCCCGGTGTTGGAGCGCGTAAAGCGCGTAATAGGTCAGCCTGGAGACATCCTCGCCCGGTGCATAGATCCCGACGACGCCACATGCATCGCGTGATTCGCCTGACATCGTCAGGCCATCGTAGCGGACAACCGCTTGGTCAGGCCGGTTTCGTAGCGCTCGCGCGCGTCGCACAGAGCAACCTCGAAAGTGGCGAAGATGAGCTTGTCTCCTCCGGTGGAGCCGATCCGCCGCGCCGGGGTCCCGTGCTTGCGAGCGACCTGGACCACTGCTTCGGTCGAGGCCGGCGTGCAGGTCACCACCGCGCGCGAGGGGGTCTCGGAGAAGAGCGCAACATGCGGTTCGAGGTCGGCGTCCTCGTCTATCCGCACCCCGACGCCTCCGGCGACGGCCGACTCGGCGATCGAGACCGCTAGGCCCCCATCGGAGGGATCGTGCGCCGAGGTCACCAACGGGGCAAGCTCAACGAGCGTCTCGATCAACGCTCTCTCGGCGTCGATGTCCAACGTCGGCGGGCTCCCGCCGACGCTGTCGTTGATCACCGTGGCGAACTCGCTTCCTCCAAGGTCGACTCCGGTGGTCCCGAGCAGGATGACGTCGTCACCGTCGCTGGTGAATGACATCGGAACCGCGGCCGATGCGTCATCGAGTATCCCGAGCGTGCCGATCACCGGCGTCGGGTAGATCGCCCGTCCGTTGGTCTCGTTGTAGAACGACACGTTGCCGCCGGTGACGGGGGTGCCGAGCACCGCGCACGCGTCGCCGATCCCACGCACCGCTTCTGCGAACTGCCACATGACTCCGGGTTTCTCCGGATTCCCGAAGTTGAGGCAGTTGGTGACGGCCACGGGCCGGGCACCGGTGCAAGCCACGTTGCGCGCCGCTTCGGCCACCGCCAAACGCGCGCCCTCGTAGGGGTCCAGATAGCAGTAGCGACCGTTGCCGTCGGTAGTGATCGCTACCGCTTCGTCTCGACCGGGCAGTCTGATCACCGCGGCATCGGAGCCCGGACCCTCGATCGTCCCGAGGAAGATCATGTGGTCGTACTGGGACCACGCCCACCGCTTCGAAGCGATCCGCGGCGAGCCCAGCAGCTCGAGGAACGCAGTCTTCAGGTCACCCGGTGCCTCGACCCCCGGCGCCGAAGCCTGGACCTCGTCGATCCACGACGGGCGCTCGTAGGGGCGGTCGTAGACCGGTCCCTCCTCGGCGAGGGCGGCGGCCGGAACGTCGACGATGACCTCACCGTCGGACAGCACTCGCACGTTCCCAGAATCGGTGATCCGTCCGATGACGCGAGCCTCGAGGCCCCATTTGGAGCAGACCGCGATCACTTCATCGACTCTCGAAGGTTCGACCACCGCCAGCATCCGTTCCTGGCTCTCGGAGATCATCACTTCGAACGGTTCCATGCCGGGTTCCCGTAGATGGATCGACTCGAGCTCGACGTCGATGCCGGTGCCGGCCTTGGACGTCATCTCGCAGGTCGGACATGAGATCCCGCCGGCGCCGAGGTCCTGGAACCCGACCACGAGGTCGCTCCGGATCAGTTCGAGCGAGGCCTCGATGAGGAGCTTCTCGGTGAAGGGATCGCCGACCTGGACCGACGGACGCTTGTCGAGCGAATCCTCATCGAACTCCGCAGACGCGAGGACGCTGGCACCGCCGATGCCATCTCGACCGGTCGAGGAGCCGAACAGGATCGCCGCGTTCCCATCGCCTTCGCCGCGGCCATTCATTTGCTTGTGCTCGATCACGCCGAGACAGGCGACGTTGACCAATGGGTTCTCCGCGTAGCAATCCTCGAACACCATCTCTCCGCCGACTGTCGGAACGCCGATCGAGTTCCCGTACGACGAGATCCCGTGGACGACGCCATCGATGAGGAGCCGGGTCTTCGGGTCGTCCGGTGATCCGAACCGCAAGGAATCCAGCAACGCGATCGGTCGCGCACCCATCGAAAGGATGTCGCGGACGATCCCACCGATCCCTGTGGCCGCGCCGTTGAACGGCTCGACGAACGAGGGATGGTTGTGCGACTCGATCTTCCACGCGACCGCAACACCCGGCACGACCTCGATGATCCCCGCTCCCTCGCCGGGACCAACCAGGATGCGGTCGCCCTCTGTCGGCAGGTTCTTGAGGTGGTTCCGGGACGACTTGTAGGAACAGTGCTCGCTCCACATGACCGAGAACATCGCGAGTTCGGTGTGGGTGGGCTCGCGACCCAGGCGGTCCACGATCTGCTCGAGCTCGCCATCGGTCAGTCCCAGCTCCCGATGCAAGGTGGAGATCATCGAACTCCCGAAGTCGCACTCGAGAGGCCGAGCGTGTCGAGCACGCTGCCGAGGATCACGGCGCCATCCTCGCTCCCGAGCAATGCCTCGCACGCGCGCTCCGGGTGCGGCATCATCCCCAGCACGTTGCCCCCGTCGTTGGTGATGCCGGCGGCATCCTCGAGCGAGCCATTCGGGTTGGCGGTGTAGCGGAGAACGATCTGGCCGTTGGCGACCATCCGCTCCCTGGTTTCGTCATCGACGTACCAGTTGCCCTCGAAGTGATTGATCGGGACCTTCAGCACTTGCCCCGGCTGTGCTCGACGCGTGAACGCG
The DNA here is from genome assembly GCA_009377815.1 of Actinomycetota bacterium. GTDB lineage: Bacteria > Actinomycetota > CADDZG01 > CADDZG01 > WHSQ01 > WHTI01. The sequence goes on along the minus strand of WHTI01000050.1, from coordinate 2,094 downwards.
GTGTCGGCGTTCTCGACCCGCAACTCGGCCCACGCGCAGATGAACTTCAGTCCGACGTTCTTCCTCAGAGCCCCAGGCAGCAATCCTGCCTCGCAAAGGATCTGGAAGCCATTGCAGATGCCGAGCACCAGACCGCCGCCCGCCGCGTGCTCCTCGACCGCCGTCATGATGGGTGAGAAGCGCGCCAGGGCGCCGGTCCTGAGGTAGTCGCCGTGGGCGAAACCCCCCGGTAGCACGACGAGGTCGACATCCGGCAACGACTTCTCACCATGCCAGATCATCTCGGTTTCGGCCCCCAACGCACGGAACGATCTGACGCAGTCCTGCTCGCAGTTAGACCCGGGAAACAGGACGACACCGACTCGCGGGGTCGCGAGACTTGTCACGAGATCTCCACCTCGAACGACTCGATCACGGTGTTGGCAAGCAACCGGTCGCACAGGTCCTCGACCTTGGCGCGCGCATCGTCCGCGTCCTCGGCATCGAGTTTCAACTCGATCCGCTTGCCGACGCGCACCTCACCCACCCCCGTGTAGCCGAGGGCCGGGAGCGCGCGCTCGATCGTCTGACCCTGCGGATCGGAGATCCCGTCTTTGAGCATCACCTTGACCTCAGCCGTGAACCTCATGCGAGCGTCCTCGACAGCGCCACGGCACCGACCACGAAGCCGGCCACCATCGCTACCAGGCACAGGGCACCGACGACCAGGCCGGCGATCGATCTCAGGGCGCGGGTCTCGGCTGCGGCCTCGCTTCCCTTGACGAACAGATATAGGGACCACACCACCAGCGCGACCGAGACGGCGATCGAGAACGCGGCCCACGCGGTCGACAGCGGATCGGCGAGGCGATCGGTCGAAAAGGTCTCCGGTCCGATGATCAAGAGATCGAGCGGCAACAGGATGAACATCCCGAGTACCTGCGGTAGCCAAGCCCCGCCCCACACGATCCTCAGGTCGCGTCGCGAGGTCGTTGCGTGCAGACTCCGGAAGGTCGCCGGACCGATACGACCCCAGAGGAACATCGCGATCACTGCAAGCACGCCCCCCAGGGCCAGCGCGACGCCGAGGTTGATCCAGGAGAAGTCGCCCCTCGAGATCTCACGAGCTCCGGCGAGCCCTCCGACCTTGAGCCACGTCGCCATCAGCGCGGCACCACCTAGAGCGGTGAGCACCGAGGGCGCATACCCCTCGTCGGGCGACAGACCGTCGCTCGCCCGTTCGTCGGCGATCGTGAGCGCAGCCTCGAAGCCCTGATCCGGCCGGAGGAGGATCGATCTGAAGGTGAGGCCGAGGCGGGTCGATCCTGCGGTGGTTCGGGTGCTCACGCGGAGACCAACTCCATCCACCGGGTGAAGGGACGCTCGGTGATGCGCTCGTAGGCCTCGATGTACCTGGTTCTCGTCGCGGTGACGACGTCCGGTGGGAGGTCGGGAGCGGGCGGGGTGTGGTCCCAGCCGCTCTCGTCGAGCCAGTCCCTGACGAACTGCTTGTCGAACGAGGGCTGGGGGCCTCCGGGGACGTAGACGTTCTCGGGCCAGAAGCGGCTGGAGTCGGGCGTCAGAGCCTCATCGATCAGCAATACCTCGCCGTCGGCCAGCCCGAACTCGAACTTCGTGTCGGCGATGACCACCCCCCGATCGCGCACCGCCTCGACCGCGAAGCGGTACAGCGCAAGCGCCATGTCGCGGGCGGTCTCGTAATGCGGTCCTACGAGCTCGGCGGCTTGGGCCTCGGTGATGTTCTCGTCGTGTCCTGAGGTCGCCTTGGTCGCCGGTGTCACTATCGGCTCCGGGAGAGCGTCTGATTCCACTAGACCCTCCGCCAGGCGGTGTCCACAGACCTCGCCGGTCGCGCGGTAGTCACGCCACCCGGATCCGGACAGGTACCCACGCACCACGAACTCGACCGCGAAGGGCTTGGCCCGGCGGCACAACATCGCCCGGCCGCGGAGATCGTTCACCGGCAGATCCGGGAGATCGCTCGCCGTGACCGACAGCAGATGGTTCTGGCAGACGTGCTCGGTTGCGAGGAACCAATAATGGGAGAGGGCGGTCAGGACCTTGCCCTTATCGGGGATCGGTTGCGGAAGGATC
>WHTI01000071.1 GCA_009377815.1 Actinomycetota bacterium | reverse complement strand
GACCTTTCGAAGATCACGTCAAAGCAGATCCAAGCTGCCGCCGACGGTCTCAACGGTCGACCCCGCAAGACCCTGGGCGCCTACACTCCAGCGGAGAAACTCGCCGAGCTGTTGCAATGATCGGTTGAGCCCGCCGTGACTAGCGTGGAAAAGTTCACTCGATGGTGACGGTGCCTTTCATGCCGTAGGCGTAGTGGCCGGGGAGGTGACAGCCGAAGATCAGCGCGCCCGGCTCGTCGAAGACGAAGGTGGTCTCGGCGTCGTGGAAGGCCGCGACCGATACCTCTCCGGGCTTGGCTCCGTGGTGGGCCTCCGTACCGTTTTCGTGGATCTGCTGCACGTTCTCGTCGCCGAGGAGGAACTCGTGGTCGATAGGGTCGTCGTTCCGGATCACGAAGCGGACCTTCTCGCCCGGCTTCACCGTGAACGTCCCCGGGACGAAGCGCGAGTGCTCGATGCCGATCTCAATCGTCCGAACATCCTCGGCCGGGTGCCACATCGCCGCGACCAGGGCGATCCCTCCGACGATCAGTCCGAGGCGGACCACGGTCGCCCCATCCACCAGATCGACCCGGCGGCAATACCGATACCAAGCACCAACCAAAGGAGTGCACCGCCTTCGGCGCTCTGAGATTCGATCTCAGGGAACGATGACGCACTGACGCCCGGAGCAACCAGGCCAGCGGCAACGGGGCTCGGCTGGCCGATCCCACGAGCTTCGATAGCAAGATCGTGCGACAGGTCGCCGGCCTTGGTGTTGATGCGTAGGTACGAGAACCACATGTCGCTGGCCGGTATCCAGTCCATGCCCTTGTCGGACCGCAGATCGGAAAGCAGCAGCTTTGATGCCTCCACGCTGCGCTCGAGGATCATGCCGTCGTCCTCCCTGATGACCGGCTCGGGCAGCATCTGTGGCCTCCCCTCGGTGAGGAGGAAGACGTCGGCCTCGACCAGTGAGCGCTCGCCGACCCCCAGCGTCAGGATCCGCAGCGGGACCCACGGGTTCGGCGTCGGGATCGTGAGGTGGATCGGGGTGCCGTCACCAACGCTCTGATCATCCTCGGCCGCCGCCGAGGGGTCGAAGCGTGCGGCCATGAAGATCGGGCTGCGCGCCGCATAGAAGTCGAGGATCTCGGGGGCGTCGGGCGTCAGGGCGAAGCCGTTCTCCTTGGCCCAGCGACCGACCTCATCGCCGCCTCCCTCGAGGATCGTGATGTCGAGAGCATCGATCCGCGTTTCCAGCAACACCTTGGCCGAATCGAAATTGGCGGCCCCCGCAGCCTGCTCGAGGACTAGGTCGCGTACGGGAGGTGCGACTTCCTGCACGAGCCGCTGGAGCGTCCAGTCACCGGCGCGCTCCACCTTGGTCGGCACGCCGGGGAGCGGGATGATCGAACCGAACTCGGCTCCCCCGCCGGCGAACTCGAACGAGGTGACGTAGTGCTCGACGCCGTCGACGTAGCCGACGAAGGTCGAGGTGCGGAGCAGGCTGACGGTTCCGTTTGGGTTCACGAGCCCTCCGCACGCCCAAGCCGGTGATGTCATCCCGAACAGAACGAGGAACCCCACGGTGATGGCCGCGATGCGTCGCATGCGTATCCCCTCCAAGTCGCCTGAATGGAACTTGGACGGACACGATCGCCGAGGTGTTCCCGCTAATGATGAGGAATTACGGGCGGCGCCCCAGGTAGGCGATCATCCTGTCGGCGATAGGCGCCGAGTCCGGCACCTCCACCGGCTCGGCGAAGGAATCACCGCGCGGGTATTGGCCGAGCGGAACCATCATCGAACTCGTCATGCCGTACACGGCTTCGGCGACGTCGTCGTCGATCACCACGGGATGTCCGGTCGCCCGTCCGAGATCCCAACCATGAACAGCAGCCTCGGCGAGCGCCAGCCCGAGTGCCATCGAGCCGGGGTTGTCACCCCAGGGAAGGATGAAAGTCTTCTCCATCGCACCGGGCCCCCGGAAGGCCTCAAGCGCATCCTTCGCCGCCTTCTCGTAGGCGGCGACGTGGTCGTCACCAAGGAAATCGACGCCGTCAACGTCGAGCTTCTCGCCGTTCGCACCCGTACTGAAGGCGTTCAGGTACCCAACGACGTGATTGAGCAGTTCACGAACCTCCCAATCACCGCATCCAGAGGGTTCCCCGAGCTGCTCGGGCTTGATTTCGGAGACCACATCATTCGCTCGCCCCAATGTCCGCTCGTACATCTCCACGTCCACGACTGCCCCTTTCATTGGATGTCTAGTTGGATGTCGCGGTCATGCCATGGCTACCACTCGACGGAGCCGACCACACCTCCATCGACGATGACCGTACGTGCTGGAACGACAGCACCGTCCGGCAGGTTGGTGTTCTGCACGAGGCTTCGATAGCCGATCGAGACGTCATTACCGGCGGTCGAACGGAAGTAGACCGAATACGCCCCGAGGGTGAAGCCATCCCCGGTCGTGGTGATGTCGTCGTTGTCGGTCGGGCCCCCGTGGACGATGCTCCTGAACCCGTAACAGCCGGCGTCGCCGAGTTCGAGACTGGTGTGCTCGAGGGCATGGAAGGTGGTGCGGTTACCCATGCACAGGATGCTGCCGATCGAGAAAGGCTCTCCCTCATCGGCTCGAAGGGAGATGTTGCGTCCGAGGTGCCGGTCCAGGCGCCGGTAGGTGTCGACCATCGAGACCGCGCCGATGATCCGGTTCCGGAACCTCGGATCCCGCGTCTCGGTCCCCGCAAGGACCGGTAGATCGCGCTCCGGATTGAAGTCGTTGCCGCCCGGGTCGTAGTTGATGCCCTTGACATTGCTCCGCTTCTCCTCGGCCAGCTGCGCGTAGCTGAGCTCGAAAGCCTCGTTCACGTGGATGACGCCGCTCATGAACTCGCGGTCGGCCTCGGTGACCGGGGTCGTTTCTGCCGCGACCTCAGCCTGGCTCTCGATGTTGCGACCCGCGATCGTCTTCAGGCCGGATGGGATCGTGACACCGGGACCTACACGGGACAGGCCCGAGACCATCGCGTCCTTCTCGATGATGGCGCCGTCCACCTGCGCGTTGAAGCTGATGAACGAGGCGCAGATGACGGCATCTTCCGGACAGGTTCCCTCGACCCCGATCTCTGCGGGCCCTAGCACCGAGGCACCATGGGCGATGATGACGTCGCGCCCGGTCCGGACGGTTCCTCCGGTAGCGTCAAGCAGAACGTTGTCCTGGACGTCGCTCCCGTCGCCGATCACGATCCGCTGCCCCCCGTCCGTGCCCGCCTTCAGGGTTGCGAAGGGTGCCACGTAAACGAGTTCTCCGAAGTGGATGCGCTTCGCGTTAATGAGCCGTGCGGTGGGATCCACGAAATGACCCGACTCCGGCTCGGCCGCGCCGGCCCCACCGAAGACGACGAGCATTCCTGACAGTGCAACGAGAGCAAGGATCGACCTTGGGGCGGCTCGATTCATTCGACACCTCCAGAAAGGGCTTCCGCCAGGAACCTGACGGCTTCCGGATAGCGGTAGGTCAAACCCGAGTGGGTTCCGTCAAAGAGAATCAGAGTGTGATCGACGCCGCCTTTGGTGAGTTCGTTCGAGAACGCCTGCGCGCCGAGATCGAGGTAGTACTCGTCAGACTTGCCGGCGTCGAGGTAGATCCCCTTCATCGACTTGAGGACCTCGATCTTGCCGGGCGCCATCCGTACGGGGTCCCATCGGAGCCACTGTTCCCATACCTCGGGGATCAGGCGGCCGGTCGAGATCTCGAACGGGATGAGCGCCTTACCCAGCTCATCCGGATCTGGTGAGTAGCAGGCCCCCATCGCGTAGAGGTCCAGCGGATGGGCGAAGAGCTCGAAGTCGAATCGGTCGGCGGCGCGAAGCCGCTCCCAGAAAACGTCGTACGACCCCTCGAAGCTGTCACGGAGGATCCGAGCCGCCTTGGGGAAGTCCACCTGGTAGCAAACCTCGAACAAGCTGTCCCCGGCATGGGACGCCAGCGCGCCGAAGACATCGGGCCTCAGCATCGGAACCACCATCGCTCCGTAGCCGCCCGACGACTTGCCGGTGATTCCCCGGCGATCGCGGGCCGCATCCACAGGGTAGCGCTCGTCGATGAACGGGACGACCTCGTCGCAGAGGTAGTCGAGATAGCGACCGGTGGACGTCGAATTGATGAACTGCGAGCCGCCGTAAGAGGTCCACGCGTCGACGAACACCACGACGGCTCGGGGGAGCGACTCATCGCTGAAGAGCTCATCCACCCGCTCGATCATGGTCGGCTCGAACATCCCGCGGGCGAGCCACATGTCGAGTTGCCCGACCATCCCCTGGATCACATAGACGGTTGGATAGGTGGCACCGTCCTCAAGGCCCGGGGGGAGATAGACGTAGAGCGGCCGCCGTGACGGATCGCTGAGAGGATTGCCGGCGAGGAACTCCGACTCAACGGTGAGCTTCTCGAAGGTGCCCTTCAGATCGCGATCCCACGGAGGTCCTGGCAGACCATCGACTTGCTTGAGACTCACAGCGAGGCGTGCGCCTTAACGGCCAGCTCGGCGACCTCGACGGGGTTCATCGCGACCCTGATACCGGCGGCTTCGAGAGCCTCGGTCTTCGCCGCCGCGGTGCCCTTGGACCCCGAGATGATCGCGCCGGCATGGCCCATCCGCTTCCCCGGTGGCGCAGTGCGACCGGCGATGTAGGCAACGACTGGCTTGGTCATGTTGTCCTTGGCCCATTCGGCAGCGCGCTCTTCGGCATCGCCGCCGATCTCGCCCACCATCACCACGACGTCGGTCTCCGGGTCCGCCTCGAACTTGCTGAGGATGTCGATGAAGTCACTTCCGGGTATCGGGTCTCCACCGATGCCCACGCAGGTGGACTGGCCGAGGCCCCCTTCGGTGAGCTCGTAGACGATCTGGTAGACGAGCGTGCCCGAGCGCGACACGAGTCCGACCGAACCCGGCTTCGCGATCTCAGGGGGGATGATCCCGACGTTGGCTTTGCCGGGTGAGAGAACCCCCGGGCAGTTCGGGCCGATCAGGGTGGCATCTCCGCTCGCACGGATGTAGGGCACCACTCGCGCCATGTCCATGGCGGGGATGTTCTCGGTGATGACGACGATCGTCTTGCACCCCGCGTCGTAAGCCTCGAGCGCCGCGTCCGCGGCGAAGCGAGCCGGCACGAAGACCATCGAGGTGTTGGCCCCGGTCTCCTTGACCGCCTCTGCGACGGTGTCGAAGACGGGAACGCCATCGACGTCCTGGCCCCCCTTCCCGGGGGTCACTCCGGCCACGAGGTTGGTTCCGTAGTCCCGGTTACGAAGGGAGTGGAACGACCCCTCGCGTCCGGTCAAGCCCGAGACAACGAGCTTGGTGTTCTCATCGATGAGGATCGACACGCTTCTCAGGCCCCCTTCTGCGCGAGCTCGACGGCAGTGGCGGCCGCGCCCAGCATGGTTTCGGCCGGGATCAGGAGATCGTGAGGCTGATCGGCCAGCATCTTGCGTCCCTCTTCTGCGTTGGTTCCATCGAGACGGACGACCATCGGCACCTTCATATCCAGACGGCTCAGCGCATCGAGGATGCCTTGGGCTACGAGATCGCAACGCGTGATCCCACCAAAGATGTTCACGAACACGCTCTTGACCTCGGGGTTCGAGGTGATGACCTCGAGCCCGGCCGACAAGACGTCGGCATCGGCACCGCCACCGACGTCGAGGAAGTTGGCCGGATCGCCACCCGCGTCCTTGACGACGTCGAGAGTCGACATCACGAGACCCGCCCCGTTGCCGATGATCCCGACGTCGCCGTCGAGCTTGATGAAGTTGAGGCCCTTCTCTTTGGCGAGCCGCTCCTGCTCCGGTATCTCGTGGGCTGCCTTCAGTTCCTCGAAGATCGAGTGGCGGTAGGCGGCAGAGTCATCGAGCGTGACCTTCGCGTCGAGCGCGACCACCTTCCCGTCGCCAGTGAGCACCAGCGGGTTGACCTCGACGAGAGATGCGTCCAACTCGACGAACGCCCGGAACAGCTTGGGGAGCATCTCGAGGGCGCCGCCGCGCGCCTCGGGGGCCAGATTGGCACCGAAAACGAGCTTGCGGGCGTGGAAATCGGAGAACCCCAGCAATGGATCGATGTGAACCAGCGAGATCGCGTCCGGGTTGCTAACCGCCACCTCTTCGATCTCGACGCCGCCCTCGGCCGACATCATCCCGAGGAAGTTGCGCTCCGATCGGTCGAGGAGAAAGGAGACGTAGTACTCGTCCTTGATGTCGCCGGCCCGCTCGACCAATACGCGCTTGACCACGTGACCTTTGATGTCCATCCCGAGGATGTCACCGGCAACCGTCGCGGCTTCCTCCGGGGATTCGGCGAGCTTGATGCCACCCGCCTTGCCGCGGCCGCCGACCTGAACCTGAGCCTTGACGACGACCTTGCCCCCGAGACCACGGGCGGCCTCGGCCGCTTCTTCGGGCGTCTTCGCCACACGGCCCTCGGGCACGGGGACCTCGAAACGTCGCAGGACCTCCTTGCCCTGATACTCGAATAGATCCATTACTGCTTCACACCTCCTGTTCTGTGAGCCACGTGCTCGTTGACCCAGTCGATGATCGCGGTGGTCGTCGCACCGGGAGTGAAGATCTCGTCGATCCCGGCCTCTTTGAGTTTGGCGATGTCGGCCTCGGGGATGATCCCGCCGCCGAAGACGGGGATGTCGTCGGCCCCCTGCTCCTTGAGTAGCTCGACGACCTTAGGGAAAAGGGTCATGTGTGCACCGGACAGACACGACAGCCCAACGGCGTCGACGTCTTCTTGGATCGCCGCCGAGGCGATCTGCTCCGGGGTCTGATGGAGACCGGTGTAGATGACCTCCATGCCCGCGTCCCTCAGCGCCCGAGCCACGACCTTGATGCCGCGATCGTGACCGTCAAGCCCGGGCTTGGCCACGAGGATGCGCGCTCTGCCTGAAGCCAACTGTCACTCCTCTTGAGATTCGACACGATCGGCCTGCTACCGTGATGCGCCGGTAGCCGATAACCGGTTTTGAGACTAGCAGGGCAGGTAGATGGGGGTTTTCGGGTGAAGGAGCTGGCCGATCACGATTCATTCCATCCGATCTCGGACGGTCTCGAGTCGCGCGATCCACTCGGGTACCCCGACTATCGGGGCGCCCTCGAAGCAGCGCGCGACAAAGCCGGAACCGACGAATCGGTCATCACCGGGCCCGCGCAGATCGGGGGCCGGGAGGTCGAACTCGCCGTCTTCTCGTTCGGATTCATGGGTGGCTCGATGGGCGAGGTCGCCGGAGAGCGCATCGCACGAACCTTCGAGCGCGCCGCCGAACGTGGCGTGCCGGTCGTTCTCCAGATCTCAACGGGCGGGGCCAGGATGCAGGAAGGCATGCGCGCTCTGGTCCAGTTGCCGCGCGTCGTTGCCGCTCGTATGACGCTTGGCGATGCCCTCCAGCCCTATATCGCGGTTCTCGGGGAGCCGACCACGGGAGGCGTGCTCGCGAGTGCCGGTGCGCTCGCCGACGTGACCATCGCGGTCGCGGGAGCGACGGTTGGATTCGCCGGCCCCCGCGTCGCGGCTCGCTTCACCGGAGATCCGTTGGACCCCAACTCGCACACCGCCATCTCGGCCTTCCGTCACGGACTCGTCGATGAAGTGATCTCGGAAGGAGATCTCCCGTCGTACGTATCCAACGTCCTGTCGATCCTGGCTCCCGACGAACGCAAGCCTCTGGACGATCCGGCCGACGTTTCGATCGAGAAGACGCTCTCGGGGTGGGAGGCAGTGGTCGAAGCGCGTCATCCCGACCGCCCTCGGGGGCCGGAGCTCGCGCGCGAGGCGGCCGAGAGCTACTCGGAGCTGCGGGGAGACCGCGCCGGCTCGCAGGATCCCGCCGTGTTCGCCGCGCTCGCGCGTATCGCGGGCCGACGGGTTCTCATGCTGGCCCTCGATGCCGAGCTCGCGCCGGGTCCTGCGGGCTTCCGGCTCGCTCGTCGTGCGGTCGCCATCGCCGGCCGCCTCGACATCCCGGTCGTTACCCTGGTGGACACCCGCGGCGCCGACCCCTCCGAAGACTCCGAGGCCGGTGGGATCGCATGGGAGATCGCCGCGCTGTTCGAAGCGATGCTCGACGCCCCCGTTCCGATCTTGTCGGTCGTCACCGGTGAGGGAGGAAGCGGCGGCGCCCTCGCCTTCGCGGTCGCCGACCGGTTGGTCGCCTATGAAGACTCGATCTTCTCGGTCATCGCCCCGGAGTCGGCGGCCGAGATCCTGTGGCGCGATGCCTCCGAGGGAGAACGGGCGGCGAACCTCCTCCGCCTAACGGCCCGGGACCTGCTCGAGCTCGAGATCGCCGACGATCTGGCACCCGCTCCCCTCGGCGTGGAGACATTACGGACGCTGCTCGCCTATCATCTCGACGGCCTGGCACGGGACGGGGTCTCCCGTTCGGATCGAGCCGGCACCCGCCGTGAACGCTGGAGGAGATAAGTGAGCAGTCGCAACGAGAAGAGGGCTCGTCAGAAAGAGTTCAGGGATCAGAAGCGCGCCGCAGCGTGGGCCGCCTACCGTCGGCAGCGGTTCATCCGTATCGCCGGCGTACTCCTATTCGTCGTCGTGCTCGCGGTTGCGATCGGAACCTCACTCGGAGGTGACGACGAGCCGGACGACGGAGCCAACCCGGCAGCAACCCCGACGGCCCCGGACCCCTCCGCGGCACCGACCGAGGCCGACACCTCCGGCGAGGTCGCCTGTGGTGGAGAGCGGCCCGAGCCGGCCGACTCCCAGCAGTACAACAAGCCCAAGCAGGTTCTGAAAAAAGGGGTCGACTACTCCGCGGTGATCTCGACCTCATGCGGTGACATAACCCTCGACCTTCTCGAGGAAGAGGCTGAGGAGACGGTGAACAACTTCGTCTTCCTCGCGCAGGAGGGTTACTTCGATGGGCTCATATGGCACCGGGTCGAGCGGAACTTCGTGATCCAGACCGGTGACCCCAACGGCCTCAACGGCGTTCCGCCGGATGGCCCCGGCTATGCGATCAAGGACGAACTGCCCGGCAAGTCGAGCGAGTACGTCCTCGGCACCCTCGCGATGGCTAACTCGGGGCCCGACACCGGCGGCAGTCAGATCTTCATCATCACCCACGGCGTCGGTAAGGACGGGGAGATCGAGCCCGCCGGGCTGCCTAAGGCGTATGCGATCTTCGGTCAGGTCGACGAAGCGAGCTTCGAGGTCCTGGGGCTGCTCGACGAACTCAAGACCCAGGGCGGAGAGGATCAGACCTCCGCGTCGATGCCCATCAACCCAGCGTTCATCAACTCGATCGAGATAATCGAGAACTAGGTTCGAAGAACACGACCAACCGTGTGCCCGGCACGCGATAGAGCGGGTGCTCCTTGGACATCGCCCCCAGTACGCGGCTGACGCCCGGGGATAGGCGCCAGTAGTCGTCCCAGACCACCGCGCCGCCGCCTCGGAGCATCGCGAACGCGTTCTTCGAATCGCTCCGGACATAGTCGTCCGAATGCGCCCCGTCGACGTAGATGAGATCGACCGCATCCGTCCACGGTGTGAAATCGAACATCGCGGAGTCGCCCCAGTGCTGGGTGACCGAGCCGCCGCCCGGCAGCGAGACCGTTTCATAGGCCATCGGTTCCGCCGGTAGCGGGTGGAACTCGTCGCTGCTCTCCAGTTCGAACGTCGGTGCCGCGTCGGGAGGGATGTCCACGGTGTTCACCTCGGCGCCGTCGAGATTCCGCGCCAGGGTCCAACTGGTCAGTCCGGTGAACGTGCCGATCTCGAACACCGTCTTCGCCTGAAGAACCTTGGCGAGCGACGCGAGGAACAGCAATCCCTCGGTGGGTTGGGTACCCGGTGCCATCAGCAGGCGAGCCGGCGGCAGAACCACTTCGACGCTGAGGATCTCGTCCCGCATGGCAGATGGAAGCGGCGGGATCGGTGACGCGCGTTCGAACCGGTGGTTGAGGTACTGACCCTTGAGGATCCTCAGGCGCTGCCGCAACGAGCCGGGCGGGTACTCCTTCTTGGCCACGGCTAGGCGACAGGCGTAAGGGGGGCGAGGGTCAGGTCCAAGCGCTTGTCGCCTCCGGCGTCGGGGAAGTGGATCGTTGCTTCCATCCCCACCGCTGATCGGTTGATGTCGATGATGGTTCCCTTGCCCCATTTGGCGTGCTCGACCGTCTGCCCGATCTTGAACGCGTGCGGGTCGGCCAGCGGGCGGCGCGGGCCTCCCGGTGTCCCGGCCTTGCGCGGGGGTGACATCGCGTTCCTTTCGCCGACGAGATGAACGAGGTCCTCGGGCAACTCCTTGAGGAACCTCGATGGCGGGTTGTAGTTCGTGCCGCCCCACAGGCTGCGGGACCACGCGTGGACGACGTAAAGACGTTCCTTAGCGCGAGTGATGCCGACGTAGGCGAGCCGGCGCTCTTCCTCGAGCTGATCGGGGTCGGTCAGTGACCGCATGTGGGGGAAGACACCGTCCTCGAGACCGACGATGAACACGATCGGGAACTCGAGGCCCTTGGCGTTGTGCAGCGTCATGAACGTGACGCCCTGTTCCTCACCTTCGGTCGTGTCGGTGTCGGTGATCAATGCGATGCGCTCGAGGAATCCGCCGAGGGTCGGGTCGTCGGCACTCTCGTCGTACTCGTGCGCGACCCCGGCGAGTTCCCGGAGGTTCTCCTGACGCGACAGCGATTCGAACGAGCGGTCGTTCTGGAGCTCCTCCATCAGCCCGGTGACCGTCCAGGTCATCTCGACGATCTCGGCCACTGGCGTTCCTGCATCCGCATCGGCCCGGATCTTCTCGAAGATGCGAGCGATCTCGAGCATGCCGCCGCGCGCCCGCTTGGGCACGCCTTCGGCTTCCTCGCACCGCCCGAACGCATCCCCGAGCGGGACCCCGTTGTCCCGGGCGAAGGCGGTCAGCTTGAGGAGGCTGGCGTCGCCCACGCCTCGGCGCGGAACTTGCGAGGCCCTCGCCGCCGACACCGAGTCGTCCGGGTTCATCGCGGCGCGCAACCACGAGAACAGGTCCTTGATCTCGCGCCGATCGTAGAACCCCACTCCCCCGACCAGGCGGTAGGGAACATCGTGCTGCGAGAAGATTCCCTCGAGCACACGGGACTGAGCGTTGGTCCGGTAGAAGATCGCCAGATCCTTCAAGGCGTAGCCGTGGTCCTTGAGCGCGCTGACCTGCTCGGCCACCCAGGCGGCCTCGTCGTGTTCGTTTTGCGCCCGGTAGCGGTGGATGGGCTCGCCCTGCGGAAGATCGGTCCACAGCTCTTTGGGCTTGCGCATCGTGTTGTTCTCGATCACCGCGTTGGCCGCCGACAGGATCGTCTTGGTCGAGCGGTAGTTCTGCTCGAGGGTCACAACACGCGCATCGGGCCAGTCGCGCTCGAAGTCGAGGAGGTTCTTGATCGTCGCTCCACGGAACGCGTAGATCCCTTGGTCGGCGTCACCGACGACGAAGATGTTGCGCCACTTCTCCGCAAGCAACGTCGCCAGTCGCGCTTGAGCGAAGTTCGTGTCCTGAAACTCGTCTATCAGCACATGCTGGAAGCGTTCCTGGTAGTAGGACCGGACGTCGTCGAAACGGTCGAGCAGCTCGACCGCCTTCATGATGAGGTCGTCGAAGTCCATGGCCGAGTTCTCGACCAGTCGCCGCTGGTACTCCTTGTAGACATCGCCGACCTTCCGCTCCCACGGATTGGATGCGAAGTCCGCGTACATCCCCGCGTTGACCAGCTTGTTCTTGGCATCGCCGATCGAGCCGAGGATGGCCCGCGGCGGCATGCGCTTGGGGTCGACGTTGAGATCCTTCATGACCATCCGAACAAGACGCTCGGAATCGGACGTGTCGTAGATCGAGAACGACGACCGGTAGTCGAGCCGATCCGCCTCCCGCCGCAAGATCCGGACGCATGCGGAGTGGAAGGTCGATACCCACATCGACTCCCCCACCCGGCCGACGAGATCGATAACCCTCTCCTTCATCTCGCCGGCGGCCTTGTTCGTGAAGGTGATGGCGATGATCGAGTAGGGCGAGAGCCCGTTCTCGATCAAGTAGGCGATCCGGTGGGTCAGGACCCTGGTCTTGCCCGACCCGGCCCCCGCCACGATCAGGATCGGGCCCCCGGGGTGCTCGACGGCCTCGAGCTGCACGGGGTTCAGGGACAAGAGATGGTCTGGATCCATGTGCCCATTATCAGGCGTGGGTGGGTCAGGGACGCCGCACCCGGGCCCCCAGGTTCCTGAGTCCCTTCCGCTCGCTAGGGGTCAGGCCCACAGCCAGGTAGGTCGCCGCGTAGGCGATCAGGCCAGCGACGGTCGTCAGGATCAGCCATAACAACCATTGGGGACCGGCGGCCGAATGGACCAGGAACATCACCGCGACCGAGATCACTCCTGGCACGATCATCCGCAGGTAATCCCGATCGTACGGCTGGATGCCGACGAACTTCTTGACTAGGAGGATGCGGAACGTATTCGAGATCGCGAATGTGAATGCGTTGGCGATCGCCGCGCCCTCGATGCCGTAACGCGGGGCGAGGATGAAGGCGAGTGTGAGATCGAGCACGAGTGAGAACGCATAGACGACAAGGTCCCAGCCGGTACGGCCGGTCATGATCAACACGAAGCCGACGCTCCCAGTGGCGATGTTCACCAACTGACCCCCGAGCAAGATCAACAACGCGGTCTCCCCGGACCCGAAGCCAGAACCGAACAACCTCAGTACCGAGTCGGGCGCCACGGCCAACAGGAGGAAGCCGGGCAGGGTCGCGGCCAGCGTCCACCTCGTCAGGGTCTTGAAGAGATTGTCAAGGCGCTCAGTCTCGCCACGGTTGTGGAGGTCGGCAACGAAAGGAGCGAACATCAGGTTCACCGAGGTCAGGAACAGAACCACAACCTGCCCGGCTCGCAGCACCGCCGAGTAGACGCCGACTCCTGCGTCGGAAACGTAGCGGGTGACGACGAAGAGATCGGTCCAGAACAGCAGCTGCGAGAACAACGCTGCGGGAGCGCGGGGGCCGGCGTAGCGCATAAGCGATCCGGTGGCACCCGGTTCCATCGGGCGACGCGCCCAGCCGCGGCTCTCTTTGTGCCAGAACCACCACGCAGCCACCGCGGCGATCGCCCACGACAACGAGTAGGTAGCGGCCGCCATCCAGACGGTCTCGGACAGTTGCCAGCCGATGAGCATGAGGACCACCCACAGCGTCGGCTG
>WHTI01000261.1 GCA_009377815.1 Actinomycetota bacterium | reverse complement strand
GGTCCTCCGATCCCAGGGGGCCGACCAGTGCTACACGACGACCGACACGGCGGCGCCGCCCGGGGTCGTCCAGTACACCAGTACGAGGATCGACATCCCCTTCACGATGATGGGACTCCCGGCAGTGGTGCTCAACTACTCGACCAAGGCCTCCACCTACTGGGTCGAGGGCCGCCTCTTCGATCTGGCCCCGAACGGGGCGATGACGATGGTGTCCCGCTCGAGCTGCCGGGTCGATCTCCCCTCCGCCCCGCAGCGGGGGTGCGCCGCCTTCGAGCTCTCCGGCAATGGCTGGCGGTTCGAGAAGAACCACAGGATCGTCCTCGAGCTGTCCTCGGCCGATACCCCCTATCTCCGGAAGTCCAACGAGCCCTCGAACCTCAACGTCTCCTCGGCCATCCTGAAGATCCCGATCGTCCCCGAGGCCCAGCGGAGGGACTTCAGGAAGTAGGTCCCGGATATATCCCGGGGGGGCAGGAATCGAGGGCCGGGGGCCGAACCACCCGGACATGAAGAAGACATCGGTTTTCACGCTGGTCGCAGCCTTCGCTGCGGCATCCCTGTTCCCATCCACCTTCGCCCAGGGTCAGGCCGTGCCCACGGTCCCCGCCCTGGCGACCTCTGAGAACGTCGAGGTCATCGGCAACGTGCCGGGTGCTCTCTTCGGGTTGAACTTCAAGGGGGACTACGCCTACGGGACCGGCTCGGGCGGTCTCACGATCTTCGACATCAGCGACGCCGCCAACCCCATGGTCGCCGGCGAGCTCCCGCTTCCCCACTTCGAGAACGAGGACGTGGATGTCTGCGGTGACCTGTTGATCATCGCCAACGACGCGATCAACCCCGAAGCTCCGCTGTACGTGATCGATGTTTCGGACCCGATGCTTCCGAGCGTCGCCGGGACGATCAACCTCGGTAGCGAGGGCGCGAACGTCGGCGCCGGCCACATCGCCAACTTCGTCGGTAACGACTGCACGACTCTTTGGGTCGACGGTGGCGAGGAGGTCGAGGTCGTATCGCTCGAGGACCCGACCGCTCCCGTTTCGCTCGGCTCGTTCGTTTCCGAGGCATCCAAGAGCGAATCGTTCACGGTGACGCATGACACCGAGTGGGACGGCAAGATCGCCTGGTCCGTCGGTGGTGGCGGTGCGGCCGGTTACAAGCTCACCAAGAACCCCCTCAAGCCGAAGCTCGTCGCTACGACCGGCTCGGCCGCTAGCAACCCCTCCGAGCTGAACGACTTCATCCTCCACAACAGTCAGCGGCGCGGGAAGACCCTGCTGGTGACCGAAGAGGACTACATCGACACCGATGAGGCACAGCCCGGTTCGTGTAACGGCCAGGGCAAGTTCGAGACTTACTCGCTCAAGAAGATGCCGAAGGCGAAGGCCAAGAACAAGAAGATGCGCAACCGGGTGGGTAAGGTCGAGAACCTCGATCTCTGGCAGACGGAACTCAACGGCATCGCCGCCGGAGGGGCCGAGGACTCGAAGGCCCCCATCACCGTCAACTGCTCATCGCACTGGTTCGACGAGCAGAATGGCGTGGTCGCCGTCGGCTGGTACGAGCAGGGCACGCGCTTCCTCGATGTGACGAACCCCAAGGACATCCGTCAGGTCGGCTACTACCTGCCGCTGAACGGTTCCACCTGGGCCTCGTACTGGAGCCCGACCGATGAGACCGGCACGATCGTCTACACCGCCGACGCATACCGCGGCCTCGACGTGCTGCGGATCACGGACGCAGGCTCGGATGCCTCGACGAAGGTCGCTCCGATCCCGGACAGCTGGTTCGGAAGTCCTCTCGATCTTCCGGTCGCCACGCCGCTCGGACTCAAACCTCACCCGATCTACGGATGGGCCTGCCCCATCGGAACGGGCCTCTAGACGACTTCACGAACGCACTTTGAGCTCGGGCCCCGCCGGAAACGGCGGGGCCTTTGCGTTGCGTACCATCTGGGAGAGATGTCTCCCCGATGTGGTTCCGGTTCGCCGTGCTGATCGATCTCGCGCAAGCGTTAACGGACCCCGTCCTTCAGCCGGACCTCTTCTCCGCACGTATGCAGATGGCGCTGTCGCTTGGATGGCACATCGTGATCGCCTGCTTCGGGGTCGGCTTCCCGGTACTCATCGTGATCGCCGAATGGCGAGCGCTGCGAACGGACGACGAGGATCTCCGTGAACTCGTTCGTCGCTGGGCCAAAGCACTAGCGGTCCTGTTCGCCGTCGGCGCGGTCTCGGGCACGATCCTGTCGTTCGAACTCGGGATCCTGTGGCCGGGGATGATGGGCGAGTTCGGTGCCGTGATCGGGCTCCCGTTCGCGATCGAGGGCATCGCATTCTTCATCGAGGCGATCTTCATCGGGATCTACCTCTACGGCTGGGATCGCCTCTCCGCCCGCGCCCACCTGTTGACCGGCATCCCCATCATCATCTCGGGCACCGCCTCCGCCTGGTTCGTGGTGACGGCGAATGCGTGGATGAACCAACCGCGCGGGTTCGACATCGTGAACGGCGAGGTCACGAACATCGATCCCTGGGCCGCGATGTTCAACCCGGCCACTCCGGTTCAAACGACGCACATGATCCTGGC
>WHTI01000217.1 GCA_009377815.1 Actinomycetota bacterium | reverse complement strand
TGGCGACAACCCCTACCCGAACGGGCTGCCGATGTTCACCGACCGCATCCTCGTCACCGATATCGGCGTCCACCAGCAGGACATCTTCGGGGCACTGGGCATCGAGCGAGCTCGAGACTCGGCCCCGGTGAAGCTGGGAACCTCGGGTTACATCGCGACGATGGGTTTCCGTCTGTCCTCGGTAGGGATCCCACCGCTGGCGTTCGATTACGGGAAGACGTCGGTCACCGGCGAGGGTGAGCCCGGAGCGACGGTCCGGGCGAGCCGTTTCGAGTTCTTCCGCTCCCTCTCCGGCCGCCGGAGCCCGGATCAGATCCGGGCCTACGACTGGGCCGGCGATCCCGAGCCGTACATCCATTACTTCTATCCCTACGGGGTGCGAGCCGACGCGCTGATCGAGTAGAGGGGAGTTCGAACATGTCGGACCTTCTAGGTGCCACCGCGGTGGTCACGGGTGCGAGCCGCGGTATCGGCGCAGCGGTGGCGCGGTCGCTGGCCGAAGCTGGCGTCAACGTCGGGCTCGGGTCCCGCAGCGGGGACGACCTCGGGATCGAGGGCGCGGTAGCTCGACACTGCGATGTCCGTGACCCTCATCAGCTCAAGGAGCTCGTGGACGAGACCGTGGAGGCCTTCGGCGGCCTCGACATCCTCGTGGTCAACGCCGGCGTCGGTGCCTACGGGCCGTTCCTCGATCTCCCCTCGAAGGACCTCGAGGAGATGGTCGACGTCAACGTCAAGGGCACGATGTATTCGATCCGTGCCGCCCTCCCTCACCTCCTGAAGAGCGAGCGGGCCGACATCGTCACGGTCGCGTCCGAGGCCGGACGTCGGGGTCTTCCGCTCGAAGCGGTCTATTGCTCCTCGAAGTTCGCCCAGGTCGGCTTCATGAGCGCCCTCGACCACGAACTCAGGGAGCAGGGCATCCGCTGCACCAGCGTCTGTCCGGGTGGGGTCGCGACCGACTTCGCCATGGGCCACGGGCGCACGCCCGACATGCCGGAACTCACCGGGATGATGTCGTCCGAGGATGTGGCCGAGGCAGTCATGTTCACCCTGACCAGGCCCCGCAACCACCGGATCCTCGAGATGGCCTTCCGCCCGGTGACCGAGACCTCGTGGGGTTAGTCCCATGACGCTTCGATGGGGGATCCTGTCGACCGCCGCGATCGGCCGCTCGAGCGTGATCCCGGGCACCCAGGCGGCCGACCGTTGTGAGGTCGTGGCGGTCGGCTCGCGCGACGCCGATGCGGCAACCGCGTTCGCATCGGAACTCGGCCTCCCGCGATCACACGGCTCCTACGAGGCGCTGCTCGCCGACCCCGAGGTCGACGCGGTCTACATCCCACTCCCCAACCACCTCCACGCGGAGTGGACCATCGCGGCGGCTCGCGCCGGCAAGCACGTCCTCTGTGAGAAGCCGATCGCCATGACCGCCGCCGAGGCCCGCTCCATGGTCGAAGTGTGCGACGCGGAGGGCGTGCTCCTGATGGAGGCATTCATGTACCGCCTCCATCCGATCTGGGAAGCGACGCGCGAGCTCGTGGCTTCCGGTCGCATCGGCACCTTGCGCTCGGTGCAGAGCTGGTTCTCGTACTTCAACGACGATCCCGCCAACATCCGGAACATACGCGAGGCGGGTGGCGGAGCGCTGTTCGACATCGGGTGCTATTGCGTCAACGTGTCCCGGATGTTGTTCGGCTCGGAACCGCAGGAGATCCTGGCGTCGGTCGAGATCGATCCGGCGACGAACGTCGACGTCCTCACCAGTGCGATCCTCGAGTTCGAGGGCGGCACCGCGGCATTCACCTGTTCGACCCGCACCGAGTCCGATCAACGAGTGCACATCTACGGCACCGAGGGCCGCATCACGATCCCGATCCCGTTCAACATCGCGTCGGACCCCTCTCCCGAGCTCCGCCTGATCGCCGGAGGCGACCCACCGGCGGCCCCGAACGAAGAGGTGTTCACCTTCGATCCGATCAGTCCGTATCAGATCCAAGCAGAGCGCTTCGCTGCCGCGATCCTCGACGGCGCCTCACTCCCGACCCCCACCGAAGACGCGATCGCGAACATGGCCGTCATCGACCAGATCTTCGCCGCCGGGCAGTAACGCTCAGGCGGTGCCGTCGAAGTAGTGCTGGGCGAGATCCCAGGCGTCCTTGCCGCACCGGGAGCCGATCCTCCGACCCTCGAAGTCGTCGGCCGAGATGTGGATACCGCCGAAGAGACGCGAGATGCCGGCCTGGTCGGAGGCGTCGTAGTAAGTCGCCCACTGCAGGGTGATGTCCTCGGTCGGCCCCTTCTCGAACAGGAGCTCGCCGGCGGGGAAGGTGAACTCCATCAGCCCACCCGGGAAGTAGTCGCTGCCGGTGAACGACGCCATCACCTCGGCCGCGGCGCGGCTGAAGGTGCTGTGGCCCGACACGTAGCCCGCGAACGCCGGCGTCACGAAGGTCGGCCGCTGGTACGGAACCCAATCGACCGCGAGGATCCAGTCGACGCCGCCGGACTCGGTTAGGGGATCTACCGGGTTGCCGGCCCACGCCTTGATCGCGATGGACCCGGCGTGATCGGCGAGGTGTTCGTGACGGTCGCCGGGTGCGCTCGACGCCTCGGTCACCACTTCGATGAGACCGGGATCGAGAGGGAGTCCGTCGGGATCGTAGGACGGGCCCCCGGGATCACTCGACTGACCCTTGCCGCCCAGGTACCGGATCATCGAGATCGGACGGGCGGAATCGTAGTGACCCTTCAGCCCCCAGGCGGCGGCCGCGGCGTCGTGCACCGCGCCGTTGAGCGCGAAATAGAGCTTGACGTCCCACTCGAGCCGGTCGACCTCGGGACCCTCACCCCCGATACGGAACTCCATCCCCGGCGTGTCGGACACACCGTTGGCGATCGTGTTCCAGTGACCGGGAGGCGTCTCGGACTCGGGGCCATCGGCCCAGAACTCGGCCATCACCCGCGCGAAGTCGCCGCGCAGGACCCGTTCGGGTTCATAGGGTTCGCCGGTCGCCGGATTCACGTTGTACCCATCCCCGGCGTTGGTACCGAGCGGATTGTTGCCGAGCGCGCCGGGCGCGATGTCGATCCGCTCGCCGTCCTCGGCGCTGAGATAACTACTCAGACGGATCACGTCCACCGCGGAGTCCTTGAAGACCTGGCCGGTCTCGGGATCCCCGAGACGCGGTGGTGGACCGGGGTCGATCGGCGTGCCGGCGTCCGACGCGGGCAGGGCGAAACCCTTCACGTGACCCCAGTGGGGGCCGAGCACGCGCTGCACGCGCTCCGATCGGGTGCGTCTATGGCTGGGCGTGGCGCCTGAGGCGCTTCGGACGTCTACCGGCGGTGGAGGTGTTTCGGGCGCCGAAGGGACCGAGTGCCAAAGACGTCATGCTGGAGCGTCTCGCCGATCCCGAGACCCGAGCGATCTACAAACGCCGAGGCGAGATCGTCGAACCGGTCATCGGTCATCTAAAGGAGCTACGAGGGCTGCGCCGGTTCCTCCACCGGGGTCTGGCGACCTGTCGCTGTGAGCTCCGGATGGTGGCCACCGCCCAGAACCTCCGCAGGATC
>WHTI01000342.1 GCA_009377815.1 Actinomycetota bacterium | reverse complement strand
GAGGTCGTGCAGCTCCCTGGCTGCTTCGCGGCGGGTCATACGCGCGAGGAACTCGAGGAGTCCCTAAAGGAAGCGATCTCTCTCTATCTGCAGGACGAGGACCCCTCTGAGATCCTCTCGTCTGACCACGTAGAAGCCGTGAAGCGGTACCGGTTTTCCGAAGCCGAAGGTCTCATCCCTGCCTGACCCTGGCTCGTCCGAGTTCGTCGTCGAGGTCGCCTACGACCAGGAGGCCGGCCAGTGGTTCTACGAGGTCGATGCCCTGAACATCATCGGGACCGGTTGCCTATCCAGGGAAGACGCTGAACGGCACGCGCAGGAGTCGATCTCCTTCACCCTGGAAGGGTTCGACCGCTAATCAGCTTACGCGCTCACGTCGCAGCCTGTGACTCGTAACGCTAGATCGCAAGCCTGCGCCGCGAACCGCTCGACGGAACGATCATTTGGAACCAACGCCAGCTCCACCGGCTCCTGACCGACTACATGGACCACTCCAACACGCACCGGCCCTACCGGGCACTTCAGCAACGGCCGTCATCGCACGCCGACGCCGACGCCGACGCCGCCGTGGACGCCCGCCCGCCACCCAGCAACAACGTGATCCGGTTCCGCGCTGCGACGGCGTCATCAACGAGTACAAGAGCGCCGCATGACCCCATGACCGGGTTTCCGGCACCCGACACCTACGGATCCATGGGTGATTTGTCCCGGGCGAGGAGGCGGGTCAGTGTCTCGGTGCGTTCGTTCATGCCAAGGTCCTCGGTTGTTGGCCACTCATGAATCTCCCGGCGGGCGAACTCGATCCAGCCCTCGATGGCCTTGAACATCTCGATCTGGAACGTGGCAAAGAGCACCGAGAGATGGGTCCGCTGGGGGAACGGGTGACCGCCGTCCAGATAGGAGCCCATCAGTTCCACGACGGCCTGGTGATGCTCGCCGATGTCCTCCTCGAGTTCGTCCAGGGCACGGTGCACGTCATCGAGCGACCCGTGGTCGGCGAAGAGCAGTCGGAGCAGGGCCTCGATCTCGATCTGCGGGGCCTGGGTCCGGGCGCTGCCCCAGGCCTTGAGCGCGTCGCGACCCTCCTCGGTGATCTCGTAGACGTTGCGGCTGCGACCCCCTGAGGTGTCCTTGTACGTCGTCGCATACCCGAGCTCGACCAGCTTCTTCGGCTCGGAGTACAGGAGACGCTCCGACCTGGGCCAGGCGTAGCGGAGGCTGCGTTGTGCCTGCTGCGTGAGGTCGTAGGCCGTCCACGGACGCAGATCAAGGAGTGCGAGCACCGCATACGACGACGGCGTCATGTTCTTCGCCATGCCCATTGCCTTCCTGCAGATTTCAGTATCTTTACTGCAGATTTCAGTATACGGTACTAGTTGCGGTAGGAGCCGCGCACGCGGGCAGGACCGATAACCGGGAGAAGCACATGGACGTCGCACAGCACATCAAGGTCATCGGTCAGGAGGGGAAGCTGCTGGTCGAAGCCGCCGAGCTGGCCGGCCTCGACGTGGACATCGAAACCTGTCCAGGCTGGACGATGCGGGATCTCGTCAGGCACCTCAGCGAGATCCACCTCTGGGCCGCCGCCCATGTGGCGCTGCGGGCCACGAAGATGTGGGTCGATGACCTCGCTGAACTGACTGCGTCGTGGCCCGACCTCGGTGTGTTCTGGCCGGCCGACGACGAGCTGCCTGATCACTACCTCCGGACGAACGCGAACCTGGTC